>JBLUOL010000078.1:0-23083 GCA_048065775.1 Pseudomonas sp. GW6 | reverse complement strand
CAAGCAGAGCCTGGCCCTGGCTCAGCCCCTGGCGAATCACCTCCAGCTCGTCGAAGCCGCCCACGAACAGGTACCGAGCCAGATCGCCCGGCGACCACAGCACCTGCTGCGGGTCGTCATAACCGAGCATGCGCGCCATCGCCGGATTGGCCGCCAGTACACCGTCCTGCAGGCTGGCCTGGATGATCCCGTGTACGGCGTGTTCGAACAGCCATTTATAGCGGTTGCGCTCGACTTCCAGCTCTTCCAGGCGCGCCAGCAGCTCGGGGTAATGACTCTTGCGCGCCGACTGACTGCCGAGCCCCAGCAGCCCGGCAAGCGCTTCGTCAGAGCGCCTCGCCATACACCACCTCGACATCACGCTGGGTCGACTCACGCGGGTTGGTGAGGATGCACGGGTCGTCCATCGCATGGCTGGACAAGAACGGAATGTCAGAGGTACTGACGCCGTGCAGACTGAGCGTCTCACGAAAGCCCATGGCGTGCTTGAAGGCAATCAGGTGCTCGACGAGGCGCTGGCGAATCTGCGCATGGTTGAGCCCACGGCAGTCGATGCCGAGGGTTTCGGCGATGACCTTGAAACGCTCCGGCGCCGCACTGTAATTGAACGCCACCACGTGCTCGACCAGCACCGCATTGCACAGACCGTGCGGCAAGTCGAGGTAGCCACCGAGACTGTGACTCATGGCGTGCACCGCGCCAAGGATCGCGTTGGAGAACGCCAGGCCGGCCTGCATGCTGCCAAGCATGATCTTCTCGCGCAGGGCGATATCGCCCGGGTTGGCGATCATCTGCACCAGGTTGCCATTGATCAGGCGCATGGCCTCCAGCGCGTGCGGATCGGTCAGCGGGCCGTGGCCAGTGGAAACGAACGCTTCGATGGCGTGCACCATGGCGTCGATGCCGGTGCAGGCCGACAAGAACGGATCCATGCTCAGGGTGGTTTCCGGATCGATCAGCGACACGTCCGGCACCACCGCCTTGCTGACGATGGAAAACTTCATCCGCTCCTGCTGGTTGGAGATGATCACGAACTGCGACACGTCGGCCGACGTGCCGGCGGTGGTCGGGATCAGGATCAGTGGTGGGCTGGGCACGCGAATGGTGTCCACGCCTTCGAATTCGAGAATGCTGCGACCGTGGGCGACGACGATACCGATGCCCTTGGCGCAGTCCATCGGGCTGCCGCCACCGACCGCGACGATGACGTTGCAACCCTCGCTGCGATACAGCTCGGCGCCCTCCATCACCTCTTCCACGCGTGGGTTGGGCGATACCTTGGTGTACAGGCAGTAGGCGATGCCCTGGGCCTGCAGGCTGGCCTCGACATCGCCAGCCCAGCCAGCGGCAACCACACCGGGATCGGAGACGATCAATACCTTGCGCGCACCGAAGGTCTTGGCGTAGTTGCCGACGTTATGCCGGGAGCCGGCGCCAAAGATGATCTCGGGGGAAACGAACTTTCGCAGCTGATTCAATTCGTGGCTCATACAACGGCCTGAAATTTCTTGTTATGGAATGGCGATCAGCCTACTGCATTGCCCGGTTTATGCAATGCGACCTGCGCTTAGCCCAGACGTAGATAGAAGGCATGCTCGGCGCGCAGAGCCTCGGCCAGGTTCGCGGCCTGACGGAAACCGTGGCGTTCTTCTGCGAACAGGTAATATTCAACCGGCAAACCGCGCTTACGCAGCGCCTCGACCATGCTTTCGGTCTGGCTCGGCACCACCACGGAATCCAGCGCGCCCTGGAAAAAAATCACCGGTACCTTGATCCGCTCGGCCTGCAACAAGGGCGTGCGCTCTCGGTAGCGCTCGGCATCCTGCTCGGGGTCGCCGATCAGCCAGTCGAGATAATCCGCCTCGAACTTGTGGGTCAGCCGACGTAGCGCCAACGGGTCGCTGACGCCATAGAGGCTGGCGCCGCCACGCAGTTGCGGCAACTCGACCAGTGCACGTAGCGCGCTGAAACCGCCCGCGCTGCCACCGCGCACGAACACACGTTGCGCATCAATGCGGCCATCACCAGCCAGTGCGTCGATGGCGGCGCGAATATCCTCGACTTCCAAGTCGCCCCACTCGTCAGCCAGACGCAAGCGGTAGTCGCGACCGTAGCCGCTGCTGCCACGGTAGTTGAGGTCGAGCACGGCGAAGCCGCGTAGCGTCCAGAAGGCAATACGCGGATCGAACACCGGGTAGCAGGCCGAGGTTGGCCCGCCGTGCAGGAAGATCACAAGCGGCGGGCGCTCCCCGGTTGATGCAGGCGAGTAGAAAAAACCATGGCTGCGTTCGCCCTCACCGACCCCACAGCTGAATGGCTGGGGTCGTGATAGCTGTGCTTCGGACAGCGGCTGCTCACCGCCAGCCAGCATCTGCAATGCGCCATCGCTGCGGCGAATGGCAAGCACCGCTGGCAGACGATCAGGAGCGGCAGCGATGCAGTAGAAATGTTCGTTGTCGGCAGCCAGGCTACGGAAACGCGTAAACCCTTCGGCCAACAACCGCTCTGCCTTTGGGTAGGGTGTCGCGGGGCCGCCCAGGCTGTGCGCACCGACTGTTTTGCCTTCGAGAGCGCTGGTGCGCATGGCGCACCCTACCAGCGCGCCGACACCCAGCTCAAAACGGGTCAGCAGAAACTCATCGTTTTCCAGCGGCAGATAGGTTCGACCGCCCAGTTGCCAGGGCGCCGGCGCGTGATCATAAGGCGCGGCGTGCAGTGTTGTGTCGCCATCGACGCACCAGGGTTGCCACCATCCTGCCTTGTCGCTCAACACCCACAACCGGCCCCGGGCATCGAACCGCGGCTGCTGCAGGGCCTGATCGCTGCCCTGCCCGGCCAGCACCCGAGTGCGCTCGCCGGACTCACGCTGGCACAGGCGCGTGGCGATCCAGGGCTGATGTGGTCGATCCCATTCGATCCAGGCAAGACGCTGGCCAGTTGGGTCAGCTACCGGCGCCGCATAGAAATCGGCACCCTCGACCAGTACCTCACGCTTGCCGTTCAGACCGATGCGCACCAGGCGATGCACCACCGTGCCGACTTCATGGCTTTCCTCCACAGCCAGCAACGCCTGCCAGGCGGGCACGAAGGACAGGTCGCCATAACGGCAGTGGGAGTGACTGGTGATCAGGTAGGGTGCGCCGTGCGCACCGCCGTCCAAGCCGATATCGATGCGATAGACCTGCTGATCACGCTCATTGACGAACGCCACGCCCTGCTCCGTGGCGCAGCAAGCGCCACCGCCGTACTCGTAGACGCGGCTTCGCACGGAAAACCCTGGTGGCGTGAGCTCACGCACGACACCATCGCGATAGAAAAACAGCCCGCAACGCGCCAACTGTGGGTCGAATGCCACCCACAACACGCCACCGTGGGCAGCGTGCAGTTCGGCGAAGTCGGCACTGGCGGCTGCAGCCTGCTCGGCGCTCCAGATCGCGTCAGGATCGGTGCGCACGGCGCACCCTACGCTTTGCATATGATCCGCGAGGCCTTCTCGTTGCGGTACTGCAGGGCATCCAGCCCCAGCGGTGCCTCATCGGCCTGCTGGCGTGCCGCGAGAATCACGCCATGGTGCGCCGACTTGCTGCATACCGGGTCGGCGTTGCTGGCATCGCCGGTGAGCATGAAGGCCTGGCAGCGACAGCCGCCGAAATCCTTGTCCTTCTCGTCGCACGAACGACACGGCTCGGGCATCCAGTCATCGCCGCGAAAGCGGTTGAAGCCGAACGACTCGCGCCAGATGTGTTTGAGACTGTGCTCGCGCACATTGGGGAACTGCACCGGCAACTGCCGCGCGCTGTGGCAAGGCAGCGCCGTGCCGTCCGGGGTGATATCGAGGAACAGATTGCCCCAACCGTTCATACAGGCCTTGGGGCGCTCCTCGTAGTAATCCGGGGTGACGAAGATCAGCTTGCACGGATGGTTCTCGGCCGCCAGTTTGTCGCGCCACTGATTGGTGATTCGCTCGGCGCGCTCCAGTTGCGCGCGGGTCGGTAGCAGCCCGGCCCGGTTCAACTCGGCCCAGCCGTAGAACTGGCAGGTGGCGAGTTCGACGAAATCCGCCTCCAGCTCCAGGCACAGCTCGATGATGCGCTCGATGTTGTCGATATTGTGCCGATGGGTGACGAAGTTGAGCACCATCGGGTAGCCGTGCGCCTTGACCGCGCGAGCCATGGCCAGCTTCTGCGCGAAGGCCTTCTTCGAGCCAGCCAGCAGGTTGTTCACCTCCTCGTCGGCGGCCTGGAAGCTGATCTGGATATGATCGAGCCCGGCATCGGCGAACTCGGCGATACGCGCTTCGGTCAGGCCGATGCCGGAGGTAATCAGGTTGGTGTAGTAGCCCAGGCCACGCGCCGCTGCGATCAGCTCGGCCAGATCCTGACGCACCAGCGGCTCGCCGCCGGAAAAGCCCAACTGCGCCGCACCCAGCTCGCGTGCCTGGCGGAACACCTCGATCCATTCGGCGGTGCTGAGCTCGGCACCCTGCTGAGAGAAATCCAGCGGATTGGAGCAGTACGGACACTGCAGCGGGCAGCGGTAGGTCAGCTCGGCCAGCAGCCACAGCGGTGGCCCTGGTTCATGACCTGCTTTAGCGAAGCTCGATCCAGAACTGAGCATGGGCCACCTCCATGAAGGCAAGAATGTCTTCGTCGATGCCAGGTACATCGGGGAAGCGCTGGTGCAGGTTGCCGATGATCTCGGCCACCGAGCGCTTGCCGTCGACCTGCTGGAGAATCTCGCTGGCGCTGTCGTTGAGCTTGATCATGCCTTCCGGATAGAGCAGCACATGGCAACCCTGCGCCGGTTCGAACTGCAGGCGGAAGCCGCGGCGGATGGCGGGTACGCTGGGTGGGAGGATGACAGCAGTCATTGTTCGGGCTCCTGACTGGTGCGCACAGCGAACCCTACAAAGGGCGCGTCGAACGGAAATGCGGCCGTAGGGTGCGCCGTGCGCACCGCTCGCTCGATACTCATAAGGCGATCCCCCGATGCCAAGCGCGCTCGTTGGTCACGGTGTGATACGGCGGACGCTGCAGCTCGTAGGCCATGCTCATGGCGTCGAGCATGCTCCACAGCACGTCCAGCTTGAATTGCAGGATCTGCAGCATGCGCTCCTGCGCTTCGCGGGTTCGGTAGTGCTCGAGGGTAATGCGCAGGCCGTGTTCGACATCGCGGCGCGCCTCTTTCAGACGCTTGCGGAAGTAGTCGTAGCCGGTGGCGTCGATCCACGGGTAATGCTGCGGCCAGGCATCCAGGCGCGACTGGTGGATCTGCGGGGCGAACAGCTCGGTCAGCGAACTGCTGGCCGCTTCCTGCCAGTTGGCGCGACGAGCGAAGTTGACGTAGGCATCGACGGCGAAGCGCACGCCAGGCAGCACCAGCTCCTGCGACAGCACCTGATCACGGTCGAGACCGACGGACTCGGCCAGGCGCAGCCAGGCCTCGATACCGCCCTCCTCACCTGGCGCACCATCATGGTCGAGGATGCGCTGAATCCACTCGCGCCGGGTTTCGCGATCCGGGCAGTTGGCGAGGATCGCCGCATCCTTCAGCGGGATATTGACCTGGTAGTAGAAGCGGTTGGCCACCCAGCCCTGGATCTGCTCACGGGTGGCGCGCCCTTCGTACATGGCGCGATGGAACGGGTGATGGATGTGATACAGCGCGCCCTTGGCGCGCAGCGCCTGCTCGAACTCGGCAGGGGTCATGGCAGGTTGGCTCATCAGTATCTCCGATACGCGTTGCCGTAGGGTGCGCCGTGCGCACCAGCATTCTTCAAGGTACGCATGGCCTGAGCGGCCCCGCACACCCTACAAAACGATGCTCATGCCATCGAACGCGACCTCGATGCCATGGGCGTCCAGTTCGGTGCGCTCGGGCGAGTCCAGGTCGAGAATCGGGTTGGTGTTGTTGATATGGATAAGGATCTTGCGCGCGGACGGCAGGCCGTTTAGCACCTCGATCATGCCGCCAGGGCCGCTCTGGCACAGGTGGCCCATCTCACTGCCGAGCTTGTCGCCCACCTCACACACGCGCATCTCATCGTCTCGCCACAGCGTGCCATCGACCAGCAGGCAGTCCGCGCGGCGCATCCAGCCCAGCAGGTGCTCGTCTACCTGGCCCAGCCCCGGCGCGTAGAACAGGCTGCGGCCGCTGCGACGGTCCTCGATGAACAGGCCGATGTTGTCCCCCGGGTGCGGATTGCCGCGATGCGGCGAATACGGCGGCGCGCTGCTGCGCAGGGCAATGGCGGTGATGCTCAGCGCCGGACAGGCGGGAATGCTGAAGGGTTTTGCATCCAGTTCGATCAACTGGTGCTGCAGGCCACCGTTCCAGTGGCTGAGCATGTTGAACAGCGGAAAACCGGTGGTCAGGTCCTGATGCACCATCTCGGTACACCAGACCTGATGCGGGCAGCCTTCGCGCAAGGTCAGCAGACCGGTGCAATGGTCGATCTGGCTATCGAGCAGGACGATGCCGGCGATGGCAGTGTCACGCAGCTTGCGCGCTGGTTGCAGCGCCGGAAAGGCCTCGATCTGCGCACGGATGTCCGGCGAGGCATTGCACAGGATCCACTGCTCACCGTCATCGGAAATGGCGATGGACGATTGCGTGCGCGGCTGCGCCCGCAGGGTACCGGCACGCACGCCGTGGCAGTTGCGGCAGTTGCAGTTCCACTGGGGAAAGCCGCCGCCAGCGGCGGAACCGAGAATCTGGATATGCATGGAAGTCACCAGCGGGGATGCCCCGGACGAGCCGGGGCCAGGAGCGATCAACGGTTGGCGAAATACATGGTCACTTCGAAGCCAATGCGCAGATCGGTGTAGGCGGGTTTAGTCCACATGGTGCGGTCCTCTTGTTATGAAGCCGGGGCATTCCGGCAACCCCATTAAGCCCCCGCCAGGCAAGAGGCCAAATGGTACTTTGGGATGAATCGGCACTGGCATTGGTAGGTGACGCTATCAGTAGGCATGCCTCGCGCCTGGAAGGTTCCAGTCATAGCCCGAGCTGAAACATGCGATCGAGTAGGAGGCGGGGTCGCCCCCGCCGTCCTCTCACACCACCGTACGTACGGTTCCGTATACGGCGATTCAGGCCATACGGCTAAGCCGAGTGATCGTATCCAGTATTGACACCAGTCCAAGCGCATCCCAGCGTTTCTTCGGCAGCGCCTGCCGCAGGTGCAAGGCGCCGGCGTTCCACCAGGGGCCGCGCCCGTTGGTGGCCGACTTCCAGGCCCGCTCCTCCGGTAAGCCCAGCCGCATCAGATTGCGTGCCCGGGTAACCGGTCGTTTCCAGTGCCGCCACAGCACATTGCGCAGCAACCGCCGCACCCAGCCATCCAGCTCTTCCACAGGCCGCTTGCTCTGGCTCAGCTTGAAGTAGCTGCTCCAGCCACGCAGAACCGGGTTGAGCCGCTCGATCAGCCAGGTCAGCTGACTACCCCGCCTAGCACGTAACAGGCTTTTCACCCGTTCGCGCAGGCGCTGCAGGCTGCTGCCGGCAATCCGCAGTTTCGGCTGCCGGTGCACGGTCATGCCGTAGCCCAGGTAACTGCTGCGCCATGGGCGGATGACCTGGCTCTTGGCCCGGTTCAATCGCAACCGCAGCCGCTGCTCCAGGAAACGCTCCAGACTGGCCAGCACCCGCTCGCCCGCCTGCCGACTGCGGACGTAGACGTTCGCGTCGTCGGCATAGCGCACGAAGCGATGGCCGCGCCGGCTCAGCTCCTGGTCCAGCTCGTTCAGCAGGATGTTCGAGAGCAGGGGCGAGAGCGGCCCGGACGAAAGCCGTAGCTGAAGTCCGAGAACAGCGGTTCGAAAAGCGGCGTCAGTTGCTGCAGCAGCGCCTGCTGGATCAGGCGATCCAGCACGCTGGGTATCCCCAGCGTTCTGACCCCGCCCTGGGGCTTGGGAATGTTCACCGCACGGACGCCGTGCGGCTGGTATTCACCCGTCTGCAGCCGCTCCCGCAGGGACGGCCAATACTGCTTCAGGTAGCCCGCGAGTTCGTCCACCGACAGGCCATCGGCCCCCGGTACGCCCCGGTTGTTCACCACCCGTCGATACGCACGCCTCAGGTTCGCCGGCGACAGCACCCGCTCCATCAGCGCGTTCGGCTCTACGTCGTAGCGTGCCGTGCAAGTACCGGGCTTTGACGAATTGGGCCGTCTCACCCCGCTACGCCGCCTCCATCCGCTTCCTGTTCGTCAGGCCAGCCATTTGCTTCCGGCTTCCTTCAGATTCGCAGTCACCCGCGACACCCTTGACTTCCGCTAGCACTTCCCCTTGCCGGGCGTGCAGAGGACTTTCACCTCCAAGTCGTCCGGTTCACCACCACAGTGAACCGAACAGCGCCAGTCACTGCGCTACGCGCCATGCCTGGCGCACCCAATAAAAAACGCGGCCGAAGCCGCGTCGCGATAAGGATCTGCTGCCGTTCAGGCCCATGGCTGCCTGCAGATCCACCCGGGTAGGGTTGTTCGCCTGGCAAGAGGCGGCGCACCGGAGCTAGCGTGCCGCCGTTGGGATGCATCACAACTCAGAAGAAACCCAGAGGATTGATGTCATAGCTCACCAGCAGGTTCTTGGTCTGCTGGTAGTGGTCGAGCATCATCTTGTGGTTTTCACGGCCGACACCGGACTTCTTGTAGCCACCGAAGGCGGCGTGCGCCGGGTACAGGTGGTAGCAGTTGGTCCACACACGGCCGGCCTTGATCCCACGACCCATGCGGTACGCGGTGTTGATGTCGCGGCTCCACACACCCGCGCCCAGACCGAACTCGGTGTCGTTGGCAATCGCCAGGGCTTCGGCTTCGTCCTTGAAGGTGGTCACGCCGATCACCGGGCCGAAGATCTCTTCCTGGAACACGCGCATCTTGTTGTGACCCTTGAGCAGGGTCGGCTGGATGTAATAGCCGCTGGCCAAGTCGCCTTCGAGCCGCTCGACAGCACCGCCGGTGAGCACCTGCGCGCCTTCCTGCTGAGCGATTTCGAGGTAGCTGAGGATCTTGTCGTACTGCTGCTGCGAGGCCTGTGCGCCAACCATGGTGTCGGTGTCCAGCGGGTTGCCGCGCTTGATCTGTTTGATCTTCTTCATCACCTCGACCATGAAGGCGTCGTAGATGGACTCCTGCACCAGCGCGCGCGACGGGCAGGTGCACACCTCGCCCTGGTTGAAGAAGCCCAGCACCAGGCCTTCGGCGGCCTTCTCGATGAAGGCCGGCTCGGCGTTCATGATGTCGGCGAAGAAGATGTTCGGCGATTTGCCGCCCAGCTCGACAGTGCTCGGGATGATGTTCTCGGCAGCGCACTTCATGATGTGCGAGCCCACCGGGGTGGATCCGGTGAAGGCGATCTTGGCAATGCGCGTGCTGGTGGCCAGCGCCTCACCGGCCTCACGGCCGAAGCCCTGAACGATGTTGAGCACGCCCGGCGGCAGCAGATCACCGATCAGCTCAATCAGCACGGTGATGGAGAACGGCGTCTGCTCGGCCGGCTTGAGCACGATGGCGTTGCCTGCAGCCAGCGCCGGAGCCAGCTTCCACGCAGCCATCAGCAGCGGGAAGTTCCACGGGATGATCTGCCCGACTACGCCCAGCGGCTCGTGGAAGTGATAGGCCACGGTGCCGTCGTTGATCTCGGCGGTGCTGCCTTCCTGAGCGCGGATGCAGCCGGCGAAGTAACGGAAATGGTCGGCGGCCAGCGGTACGTCGGCGTTCAGCGTCTCACGCACGGCCTTGCCGTTGTCCCAGGTTTCGGCCACGGCGAGCAGTTCGAGGTTGGCTTCGATGCGGTCGGCGATTTTCAGCAGGATGTGCGAACGCTCCTGCACGCTGGTGCGGCCCCAGGCGTCGGCAGCGGCGTGAGCAGCATCGAGAGCCTTGTCGATGTCGGCAGCGTTGGAGCGGGGGAATTCGCCGATTACCGAGCCATCGACCGGGCTGGTGTTGCTGAAGTACTGGCCGCTGAGCGGGGCGACGAACTCACCGCCGATGTAGTTGCCATAGCGCGGCTTGAGGGTGACGAGGGCGCCTGCAGTACCCGGTTTGGCGTAAATCATGATGCTGACCTCTCTTGTTGTCGGAGCCCGCTGCCAGTCTGGGAAGCGAGTCATGGTTCGATCTTAGGAAGCCGCTGAAAACCTCGGTATGCGCCCATGGCACAGATAGCCTAGTCATTTGGTAGTAGAGCGGTCTGGCACGGGCCTTTGGTAGCGAGGTATGAGGCGATGGAAGCTAAAGGCTAGACCCGTTGGCCTGGTCTTGCGTTCCAAACCAGGAAAATTAGCCCGTGGCATTTCGCAGCGGCTCGGCGCTAGCAGCCAGAAGCCAGAAGCTAGAAACGACGATGGCCGGACAGAGTCCGGCCATCGTCTGAGACCTCATGCGATCAGTGCTTGGCCACCAGCTCCTTCGGCAGCTTGAAGGTCCAGAGCATGCCGCCCTGGTTCAGGTGCTTGACGCGCTTGGCCACCTCGCCGCCCCACAGCGGTACCGCACCGCCCCAGCCGGACAACACGGAGACATACTGCTCGCCGTCCATTTCCCAGGTTACCGGCGAGCCGATCACGCCCGAGCCGGTCTGGAATTCCCAGACTTTCTCACCGGTCTTGGCATTGAACGCCTGCAGGTAGCCTTCCGGGTTGCCGGTGAACACCAGGTTGCCCTTGGTGGTCAGCACCCCGCCCCACAGCGGCGCGTAGTTCTTATGGCGCCAGACTTCCTTGCCAGTTTTCGGGTCGATGGCGCGCAACACGCCGATGTAGTCCTCGTTGAGCGGCTTGATGGTAAAGCCGGCACCCAGGTAGGCCGCGCCCTTCTTGTAGGCGATGTCCTCGTTCCAGATGTCCATGCCCCACTCGTTGGACGGCACGTAGAACAGGCCGGTG
The DNA here is from genome assembly GCA_048065775.1 of Pseudomonas sp. GW6. Classification (GTDB taxonomy): domain Bacteria; phylum Pseudomonadota; class Gammaproteobacteria; order Pseudomonadales; family Pseudomonadaceae; genus Aquipseudomonas. Next base: position 12,193 of record JBLUOL010000078.1, on the reverse strand, counting down.
TCCTGGCTGTAGGCCATGGGCATCCAGTTCTTGGCGCCGAGGAAGGCCGGTGCGGAGAACACGCTCGTGCCCTTCTCCTTCGCGCTCGGCGAACCCGGACGGTTGCTGTCGTCGTAGATCGGCCGGCCATTCTTGTCCAGACCCTTGGCCCAGGTGATCTTGTCGACGAAGGGGAAGCCACGGATGAACTTGCCGTTGGTCCGGTCGAGCACGTAGAAGAAGCCGTTACGGTCGGCGGTCGCAGCTGCCTTGATGGTTTTACCGCCTTCCTGGTAGTCGAAGGAGATCAGCTCGTTGACGCCGTCGAAGTCCCAGCCGTCGTGCGGCGTGGTCTGGAAGTGCCATTTGATGCTGCCGTCGTCCGGGTTCAGTGCCAGGCGCGACGAGGAATAGAGGTTGTCGCCAGGACGCAGGTGCGAGTTCCACGGTGCCGGGTTGCCGGTACCGAAGAACAGCAGGTTGGTGTCGGCATCGTAGTAGCCGCCCAGCCAGGGCGCGGCGCCGCCGGTCTTCCACAGGTCGCCCGGCCAGGTCTTGCCGGCCTCGCCACCGCTGATACCGTTCTCGACGGCCTTGCCGTCCTTGTAGACGTAGCCCATGTGACCTTCGACGGTCGGGCGACTCCAGAGCAGCTCACCGTTCTTCGGATCGTAGGCTTCGATCTTGCCGACCACGCCGAACTCACCACCGGAGACGCCAGTGATCAGCTTGCCGTTGACCACCAGCGGCGCCGCGGTGATGGAGTAACCCGCCTTGTGATCGGCGACGTTCTTGCGCCATACCACTTTGCCGGTGTCCTTGTTCAGCGCCACCAGCTTGGCGTCGAGGGTGCCGAAGATCACCAGGTCGTCGTACAGGGCGACACCCCGGTTGATCACGTCGCAGCAGGGGCGGATATCGTCTGGCAGGCGCGCTTCGTACTGCCACAGCTCACGCCCGGTGCGCGCATCGACGGCGAACACCCGCGAGTAGGAAGCGGTGACGTACATCACCCCGTCCTTAATCAGCGGCTGCGCCTGCTGACCACGCTGCTTCTCGCCACCGAAGGACATGGTCCAGACCGGGCGCAGTTCCTTGACGTTCTGATCGTTGAGGATGTTCAGCGGGCTGTAGCGCTGGCCCTGCAGACCGAGGCCATTGGTGACGATCTCGTCGGTGGTGGTGGCGTCCTTGAGAATCTCGGCGTCGGTGACCGCCAGCGCGGCGGCGGACGGCAACAGCATGGCGGCACAGAGTGCGGTGAGGAGGAAAGGCTGGCGAAGACCGGCGTGTTTCATTGCGGCTACCTCTGCGGGTTCATTGTTATTGCCGGGAAATTTTCCCGGTCTGCCGCAAATTCTTGGCTCACCCGGGTCACCCAACAATTGCACCCCCAGCCGATTTTCCTCGTTCCTTGGTAGCAATACCTGCTCCACAGGCCATGATCATGACGATTGCGGCGGCCCCGGCTTTGCCCGACACTTGGCCGCCCGCACATTCTGATCGGAGACGCCCGTGCCCCACCCTCGCCAGGAAATTCTCAACCATCTCGATGCACTGGACTGCACGGTCTATCGCCCCGACGAGCAGGACCCGGATGCCGAAGAGCAGGACCTGGGCGACGCCAAGGTGCTGATCACCGGCGCCTTCGAGCCGCCACAGGAGTGGGACGCGCACCAGCGCGAGGACTACTACGGCGAGGAAGATCCCACGCACTTCGTCAGCGCCCATATCGAATGCCTGGCCAAGCCAGCCACCCGGGAATTCTTCATGCCCGACAGCGGTGACTACGTGGCCGTGCAGTCCAGCCAGGGCGACGTGGTGATGTATTACGTCTACGACCACGAAGAGACCGAGCACGGCCGTCATTACGTGCTGATTCGTGATGACGAAGAGCTCTGATCGCTGAGAGTGGGAGGCGCTTCAGCGGCGACTCTTTTATACGCAAGTCGCGGCTAAAGCCCTTCCCACAGGGTATTTCCAGCACATGCTGGTGCGCGCAGCGCACCCTACCAAGCCGTGGCGACGTTCGCGTAGGGTGCGCCGCGCGCACCGATGACACCCCAGGTTTCTAATCCTGACGATCAACCCGCCCCATGGCATTGAGCTCGTAGCGCGGGTAGAGGTGGCTGACGCTGCGGATCAGCTCGTAGCGCGACAGGTTGACCTGGGCGAAGCGCTCAGGGATGGGCGCGCGGATCAATTCGTTCATCTCCGCGCCCTGCTCCGCCCCCTGACGCAGCATGCCATCGAGCCAGCCCAGGTAATCACGCATCTGCACGAACGGCGCCGCATCGGTGGTCACCGGGCCATGGCCGGGCACGATCTGCTTCCAGGGCATTGCTTCGAGCCGATCCAGATCAGCCAGCCACACGTCCAGCCCCGGGCTGTTCGGTGTGGTCAGCGCGCGCTGGTAGAACAGGATATCGCCGGCAAACAAGACGCCCGTGCGCTCGTCGAGAATCGCCAGATCGGCACCGGTGTGGCCACGCAGCGCCAGCAGTTGCAGGCGTCTGCCGCCTATCTCCAGCGTGCCTTCCTGCACGTCCTCGGTGGGCAACACCACTTCGGTACCTCGCATCCAGTCGCCGACCAGGCGGTACATGTTCTCCGCCATGGCATCGCCCTGCTCGGCCAACAACCCTGTGGTCTCGGGTAGCGCCGCGATAGGCACCCCGGCGAAAGCCTGGTTGCCGAGCACATGATCGGGGTGATGGTGAGTCAGCAACACGCGCACCACCGGTTTGCCGGTGGTTTTCTCGATACTCTGGCGCAGCGCCTCGCCGTAGCGGCGCGACGGGCCGGTATCGATCACCACCACGCCGTCAGCGGTTTCGATGAAGCCCACGTTGACGATATTGCCGCCGTTGTCCGCGGCGAAATTATCGGTGCTGCCTTCCAGCAACCAGACGCCGTCAGCAATCTGCCGGGGTTGCAGGTGGTAGTCGAGCGCCTGGGCAAACCCGGTACCGAGAGCCAGCAGAAACAGTATCCAGCGCATGCTTTTCTCCTCGAAATCGGCCTGAGCCGCGAGCTTCGCCCCGAGGCGGGGCTCCTACAGACTGGGCGAGCATTGTTGGTTCTTGTGGGAGCCGCGCCCCGCGGCGAATAGAACCGTCGTCAGAACGCGGCCTGGAATTCGTTGCCGTTGTTGTCGCGCAGCCACAGCTCGGCGTGCCGATTGCCGCGCAGGTCGAAGCTCAGCGTCGGGTTCTCGCTGACCGCCGGAAACAGCTCGATGCGCCCCAGCACCTGGCCATCGGCATCGCGCAGCTCGGCTTCTTCGATGTAGAACTCGGGGATGCCGCCGACCAGGCCGTTGTCCATCGGGTGCGACACCTGCAGGCGCAGACGACTGTCCTCACCGCGTACGAAGCGCTTGCCCAACACTTGGCCCAGGCGCTCCTCCCAGCCTGCCTCGGCACGCACTACGCTAGGCGCGGTACAGCCGCCACCCGCCGCTTCGACGCGGGCCGAGCCGATATGCCAGACGCCATCGTCGGTCAGCACCGCCGCGCGAATCGGCGTGGCCTGCTCGACACGGATACGAATAGCCAGACTCGGTTCCAGGTGGTCGCCGGGGGCGAAGTCGAGAATACGCGGGATCGGGTTGAGCTCGGCCCAAGCCAGAATGCGCTTGACCTTGCCACGGTAGGCGCTGGCGTCGATCTGGATCGGCACCTGGCGCGCATCCTCGGCGAATGGCGGCACCTCGAGGCGAATCTTGTCGTCGAATACGAAGGCCTCACCGTTGAGCAGACGCTGGTGGTAGTAGTCCCACATCACCGAGGTGACCGGATCGGGCGCGGCGGCCCGCGCTTCCCAGGCCCAGGCAAACAGGGCCAGCAACATCAGGCTACGCCAATCCATCGCCCACCTCCGGCTCGACTCTTATTGGTATTGTTCTGGCTTCTCGTAGCGCAGCCCGTAGCGCGCATACAGGCGCTCGAGCGAGCCGTCGAGAATCAGGGTTTCCAGCTGTTCTTCCAGGGCATAGGCCAATTGCCGATTGGTTTCGTGCACCGCCATGCCGATTTCCCAGATCTGCCGGCCCATGTCCGGGTAGGCGTTCTCGGCCAGCGCCAGTTGCGGGTCATCGGCCTCGTGCAGCAGCCAGTCCACCTCGCCACGCAGCGCCATCACCGCATCCACTTCACCACCCTGCATGGCCGCAAAGGCCAGCTTCGGCGTTGGGTAATGGCGGGTTTCCTGGCTGAGCATGCCGCCCTGCACCGAACTCAGGTAGAACGAGGGCACACTCTCGACTTCCACGCCCACCGGATGCTGGCGCAACGCAACGATGCTCGCCACCTCGGCCAGCCGCCGACGGTCGAACGCCAGCTGCCAGCGCTCGCGCTGATAGGGGCCGAACATCACCACGCGTTCGTTGACCAGCTCGCCCAGCTCATTGCGCATCTGCGCGTAGTCACGGTCGTATGGCACACGCAACATCACATCGGCCAGCTGGCCCTGCGCGGTCACCCGACCACGCCAGATGTAGTCACGCAGGTCGTCGTCAAGCTTTTCGCCTGGCGGCGCCCACATCACTTCCAGCTTCAGCCCAAGCCCTTCGGCCAGCGCCTTGGCCAGCTCGTAGTCGACGCCACGCGGCTGACCGTCCTGCTCGTAGCTGTAGGGCGGGAAGTTCTGGTACAGCGCCACGCGCAGGATGCCCGACTCGGTGATGCGGTCGAAGTCGCGCACCTGCGCCTGGGCAATGCCCAGGCCTAGCAGCAGGCCACACAGGAGGATCAGCCGGCGCATGACGCGAGCGCTTATGAAGAAATCGTCGTGAGCGATGTCAGGTCGCGCTGGGCCTGCGCGCAGCAAGCGGAATGTATTGAAATACATGAGCATTGCGAGCACCGCCGAAACGCGAGATGCCGAGCGCAGCAGATTTATCATCAAGCGCTTACTCCTCGACGTGCACGCTCTCCAGATAGGTACGCACCGCCCACAGCGCTTCCTGGCTGAGGAAGTCGGCCATCTTCGGCATGTACACACGGCCATCGCGCACCGCACCGTTGATCACCCGTTCCTTGTACCACTCGTCACCCATGGCACCCAGCTCGAGCAGGCGCAGGTCCGGGGCGATACCGCCGGACTTGGCTTCCAGGCCGTGGCAGGCGGCGCAGTTCTGGTTGTAGGCAGAAGAGCCGATCTCGATGGCGCGCGGGTTGTCGCGATAGGGGTTCTCGTCCAGCCATTGCTCACCGAGCGGTTCCAGGCCATCGGTGTTCACCGCCTGCGGTACCACATCACCGTGCGCCCAGAGGTTGGTCGATGCGGCGAGCAACAGCAGCGCCAGGGCGGATTGGATCTTCTTGTTCATGGCTAGGACCTCATCTAATGCACGCAATACAGCCCATAAAGAGCTCGTGGCGACCATCTTAGAAAGGCCGTGCAACGCGCCGAATGCTGCTTTGGTGGTCGCGTTCTAGTCCCTTGGTAGTAGGGCTTGTGAGGGGGTGTTGGCGATGCCTTGGCAGCAAGGCCAAGTCATGGGCCGACCGGGAAATCCTCCCGGCAAAGGCGGGAGTTTTTCCGTAGGCGCGAAGGTGGCCGGGCACCACCATCGGCTTGCCTCTGCTGGACATCCCCGGAACCCAGTTTTCGCGGTGTCACTGCAGCGACCTACCACCTCCAATGGGAAGCACAACGATGACAACAAGAAACCTACCCAGCACCCCGCGCCCTCTGGCGCTTGCCCTGATGTTGGCCGGCGGCCTGGCGCTGAGCCAGGGCGCATTCGCCAAGCCGGTCACCTGGGAAGACATCGCCAACGACCACACCACCACCACCAATGTGCTGCAGTACGGCATGGGCACCAACGCCCAGCGCTGGAGCCCGCTGGCTCAGGTGAACGCCGAAAACGTGTTCAAGCTGACCCCGGCCTGGAGCTACTCCTTCGGTGACGAGAAGCAGCGCGGCCAGGAGTCCCAGGCCATCATCCACGACGGCGTGGTCTACGTGACCGGCTCCTACTCGCGCGTCTTCGCTCTCGATGCGAAAACCGGCAAGCGCCTGTGGACCTACAGTCACCGCCTTCCCGACGACATCCGCCCGTGCTGCGACGTGGTCAACCGCGGCGCCGCCATCTATGGCGACAAGATCTACTTCGGCACCCTCGACGCCCGCGTCGTAGCGCTGAACAAGGACACCGGCAAGGTGGTCTGGAACAAGAAGTTCGGCGATCACTCCGCCGGCTACACCATGACCGGCGCGCCGACCATCGTCAAAGACGGCAAGACAGGCAAGGTGTTGGTGATCCACGGCAGTTCCGGTGACGAGTTCGGCGTGGTCGGCAAGCTGTTCGCCCGCGATCCGGATACCGGTGAAGAAGTGTGGATGCGCCCCTTCGTCGAGGGCCATATGGGCCGCCTGAACGGTAAGGACAGCACCCCGACGGGCGACGTCAAAGCGCCGAGCTGGCCGGATGATCCCAACCACCCGACCGGCAAGAAGGAAGCCTGGAGCCAGGGCGGCGGTGCGCCGTGGCAGAGCGCCAGTTTCGATGCCGAGACCAACACCATCATCATCGGCGCCGGCAACCCGGCCCCGTGGAACGGCTGGGCACGCACCAGCGACGGCGGCAATCCCAAGGATTACGACAGCCTGTACACCTCCGGTCAGGTCGGCGTCGATCCCACCACCGGCGAAGTGAAGTGGTTCTACCAGCACACCCCGAACGATGCCTGGGACTTCTCCGGCAACAACGAGCTGGTGCTGTTCGACTACAAGGACAAGGACGGCAAGGTCACCAAGGCCACCGCCCACGCCGACCGCAACGGCTTCTTCTACGTGGTCGACCGCGCCAACGGCAAGCTGAAGAACGCCTTCCCCTTCGTCGACAAGATCACCTGGGCCAGCCATATCGATCTGGAAACCGGTCGCCCGGTCGAGAACGAAGGCCAGCGCCCGCCGAAGCCCAAGCCCGGTGAAAGCAAGGGTGAAGTGGTCGAAGTCTCCCCGCCGTTCCTCGGCGGCAAGAACTGGAACCCGATGGCCTACAGCCAGGACACCGGCCTGTTCTACGTCCCGGCCAACCACTGGAAAGAGGACTACTGGGCCGAAGAGGCGCATTACAAGAAGGGCTCCGCCTACCTGGGCATGGGCTTTCGCATCAAGCGTCTGTTCGACGACCACGTCGGCATTCTGCGCGCGATGAACCCGACCACCGGCAAGGTCGCCTGGGAACACAAGGAGCGCCTGCCGCTGTGGGCCGGCGTGCTCGCCACCAAGGGCAACCTGGTGTTCACCGGCACCGGCGACGGCTACTTCAAGGCCTTCGACGCCAAGAACGGCAAGGAGCTGTGGAAGTTCCAGGTCGGCACCGGGATCATCTCCCCGCCCGTCACCTGGGAGCAGGACGGTGAGCAGTACATCGGCGTGACCGCCGGTTACGGGGGCGCCGTGCCGCTGTGGGGCGGCGACATGGCCGACCTGACCAAACCGGTCGCTCAAGGCGGCTCCTTCTGGGTGTTCAAGCTGCCGAGCTGGGACAAGGCCAGCGCCCAACGCTAAAGGCCCAACGCATGGCGCACCTGAGTGCGCCATGCACGCTACCTGTGGGAGGGGCTTTAGCCGCGACTGCCTCACCCATCATCCCATTCGAGGACTCGCCATGAACTACCTGCCCCTGCTTATCCCGGTCCTGCTACTGGTAATCGGCAGCCACGCCATCGGCGCCGAAACCCAGAACGACGGCGTGCCGCAGATCAACGGCTGCCGCATCGAACCCGACAGCAAATGCCCCAACGCCAACCTGCGCGGCGCCGACCTGCGCAACCTCGACATGCGCCGCATGGACCTGTCCGGTGCCGATCTTTCCGGCGCCGACCTGCGCCACGTCAACCTCGACCTGGCCAACCTGGAGAAAGCCAAGCTGCGCGGCGCCAACCTGACCCGTGCCAGCCTGCAACAGAGCAACCTGCGCCTGGCCGACCTGTCTGGCGCCAGCCTGGTGGCCATCAGTGGCTGGGCCCTTTTCGCCCAGGCTGCGCAATTCGAAGGCGCCGACATGCGCGCCGCCAACCTGGAATTCGCCCGCCTCTCCGGCGCCAAGCTGCACAACGTCCAGCTGCAGGCGGCCAACCTGGAAATGACCTGGTTGAGCAAGGCCGACCTAAAGGGTGCGCATCTGGAAGATGCCAACCTGCAGGAAGTGAAACTCAGCGGCTCCAACCTGGAAAACGCCAACCTCACCGGCGCGCGCACCCGCTTCGGCAACTTCCAGGACGCCAACATGCCCGGCTGCGTGCAATGCCCCAAAGGGTGGGATTGAGCCCGCTCGCAAACACCCACACCCCGTAAGAGCGGCTGGGCGGCACTGCGCTTCAGCCGCGATGCACGCCTTAACATCGCGGCTAGAGCCGCTCCTACAGGCCGGCTGCAACATTAGGCTACAGGCTGCTCTTGTGGGAGGGGCTTTAGCCGCGACTGGCGCCTCCCAAGGTTAGCTTCGTAGCCCGATGAATCCGGGAGCAATATGTCTGCGGTCCCCGGATTTCATCCGGACTACACGCCAGTGCCGATCAACTAAGCCTCCAGACCGCTTCCCGTAGGAGCCCCGCCCCGGGGCGAAGCGCTTCGAGTGCCCGTCGTACGGGTTCGCGGCGGGGCGCCGCTCCTACATCATCCGAGCGCCAGGCTATACAGCTCTCATCGAGGGCCTCGCCCATCTGACTCGGTGCAAAAACAACCTGAACCATGCCCACACAGGGCAATCCCTTCTTAGGAACAGCCAGATCGAGGCGGCAGCATCCAGGCCGTCATCAGTCATTGCCCAAGAGGGATCTGCCGTGACCACCAGCACCGCAACTCCACACGCCTACCCCAACATCCTCAGCCCCTTGCACGCCACCCTGCTGTGCGGCCAGGTGCCGCTGTTTCTCGGCGCCCTGATCGCCGACATCGCCTACTACCGCAGCTACCAGATCCAGTGGAGCAACTTCGCCTCCTGGCTGATCGCCGGCGCTCTGGTATTCGCCGGCCTGGCGATGCTGTTCGCTCTGGTCGGGCTATTCCGTCGACGCAATCCGCGCCCGCTCACCTACTTCCTGCTGCTCCTGGTTACCTGGGTGCTGGGCTTCATCAATGCGCTGGAGCACGCCAAGGACGCCTGGGCCGTGATGCCCATGGGCCTGGCCCTGTCGGTGATCGTCACCTTGCTGGCCATTGCCGCCACCTGGATCGGCATGGCCCAGCCACGCATAGGAGATGCCCGATGAAAACTGCCATCGCACTGACCGCCCTGCCCCTCGCCCTGCTGTTGACCGCCTGCGGCGAAGAGCCCGGCAGCAACCAACAGTTCTACGGAGCCCAGCCGGACCTGCCCTCCCCCGAACGCGGCATCCTGCCGAGCATGACCATTGCCGAACCGACGCCCTGGGGTGATCAACGACCGACCGTGCCCGAAGGCTTCAGCGTCACTGCCATTGCCACCGACCTGAAGATCCCCCGGCAAACCCTGGTGCTGCCCAACGGCGATATCCTCGTCGCCGAAGGCCGTGGCGGCAACGCGGCCAAGCTCAAGCCCAAGGACGTGATCGCCGGCGTGATCAAGGCACGCGGCAACACTACGGTGGAAAGCGGCAACCGCCTGACCCTGCTGCGCGACGCCGATGGCGACGGCAGCTACGAGCTGCAGACGGTCTTCGCCGAAGACCTCAACGCGCCCTACGGCCTGGCCCTGCACGAAGGCAACCTGTACGTGGCCAACCAGGACGAACTGGTGCGCTTCGACTACGAAGAAGGCCAGACCGAAGCCAGCGGCCCGCCGAGCAAGGTCGCCGACCTGCCATCGGCAATCAACCATCACTGGACCAAGGCACTGACCATCAGCGAAGACGGCCGCTACCTGTACGTTGGCATCGGCTCCAACAGCAACATCACCGAGCGAGGTATGGAGGCTGAAGTCGACCGCGCTCTGGTCTGGCAGGTCGACGCCGAAACCGGCGCCTACAAACCCTACGCCACCGGCCTGCGCAACCCCACCGCGCTGGCCATCCAGCCGGGCACCGGCACCTTGTGGGCGGTGGTCAACGAACGTGACGAACTGGGCGAGGATCTAGTGCCCGACTACCTCACCTCGGTGCAGGAAGGCGGCTTCTACGGTTGGCCCTACAGCTACTTCGGCCAACACGTCGACCCACGGGTGAAACCGCAGGATCCGGACAGGGTCGCCAGCGCCATCGCCCCGGACTACGCCCTCGGCGCCCACGTCGCCGCGCTGGGCCTGGACTTCTCCAGCGAGGTGATGGGCGAACAATATGCCGACGGCGTATTCGTCGGCGAGCACGGCAGCTGGAACCGCAAGAACCCGGTGGGCTACAAGGTAATCTTCGTGCCCTTCGAAAATGGCCGCCCTTCAGGCGATCCCATCGACTTCGTCACCGGCTTTCGCACTGAAGACGGCAAGACTCGCGGCCGCCCGGTGGGCGTAACGGTCGACCCGCGCGGCGCACTGATCGTGGCGGATGACCTGTCCAATACGGTTTGGCGGGTGGTGCGCGAAGGCGAAGGGTAAGGTGTTGAGGGTGGAAACCGCGAAGTGTTGCCACCCTCGACGGCTGAGTTGTGGAAACGGTGGACAAGCTTCGCGTTGCCCACCCTACTAAATCCCTTGCGTAGGGTGGATGACGCTTTTTTTCATCCACCATTGGCGAGACCGATGTTTGGGCTACGTGCTAACGCCCCGCCGAAAGGAGCGCAGCGCATTGAGGCCGGATTAATTGGTTTGTTATGCTCCGCTGTGCCTTATACCCGTTAACGATTCATATTTACGAATCAATTCATCTCTGTATGAGGGAGACCAATCCGGCGAATTATAAACGCGATTAAAGTGCTCACCTGGCTGAAAAGTAATTTTTTCCATATAGCTAACAATATCTTGAGGTAGAAAATCCTTAAAACAATCCAAGCAACCATTCTGTTGAACTTTGATGGACCTTCTAAGCACAGCATTGAGAACTTTGTCACCGCTTGCGAATATCCCCTCTTGCCCAGGAACACGCTCAGTCCACATTCTAAAGTAACGACTCAAGTTATAAAGATCCCATGTCATATTAAACGCACTCCGCTGCTTAGAGCATGGCTCATCTGACATCTTGTATTTCATCATTCGCTTCATGGGTTTGTCACTGAAATAAATAGCAGCAAACGTGATACCCACCAGTGATAGCCTAAACTCAACAACCATCCACTCAACCACTTTTGTTAGCTTATCGAGCTTACTAAGGTTCGGTAATTGAGAAACATAGATTACGTATACAACAATTAAATATAACGAGTCCCACTCACGTAACCGTCGATATTTGGTGAGATTACTCTTGGTGACGTTAGACCGCATAGTATAGGAAGCAGCCGGAACAAGCACATCAACATCACCCAAAGCGAATTCAACAATTGACGAATTGTTAATATTATTTATGCGATGAAACAACTCTAGATCCGAAATAACCTCATCGAGAACCTGATCGTCTTTTCTATAGTTTATCTTCTCATATACAGCGCAGGTTGGATCCAACTCAATTTCAGCAAACTGACAAAAAGAGACAAGCGCTATCGCATCACGAGATTCTTGCTTGGGTTTGCTTTTCTTAAAAGCATTAAGAATGAACTGGTAGATATTCAGATCTAGGTAAACAGTGTACGTGACACCCTTTTCTTGCTTGTTATACAAATAATCGGAGAAGCTATATATCTGCGAGTCAGCAACACCATCAAAATTGTGAACAAGCCAGTCTCTCTCCATCAGACTTTCAACAATGTTTTCCAAATAATCTGGATAGGTATATAAAATATCCATTTTCATACATCCGCTAAGGAGCATAACAGCGCTTAGATCACCACCCATGCTAATCCAATAGCATAAAGGGCGATATAACTTCGCACATCCGCCACCAAAAACAATAAAAATTACAACAAAATCAATGAATTACAAGCAAACCTAGCAAGCGAATATACTCACTTGACCTCCTCTTTTCGCTCACGCATTGCGTCGCCAAAAAGAGTCAGGCCGAAAAGTCGGGATGCAAATACCGCTGCGCAAACGCAAATCCCCGCGTTCATGCGCGGCGTCAACAGGCATCACCCTGCTCAGGCGCTCTCCAACCCCCAATGTCATCAACTTTGGAAATTATCCATAAATATCATATAATTAGCGCTCAAATCAGTGCATGGGAGAAGCCCTTTTGACTACCTATACCGCATC
>JBLUOL010000077.1:0-23259 GCA_048065775.1 Pseudomonas sp. GW6 | reverse complement strand
GAACCCGGCCGCCGAAGCCCAGGCCAGCGACCGCGCCTACCGCATCGGCCAGGACAAGCCTGTGTTCGTCTACAAGCTGATCGCCCGTGGCAGCGTCGAGGAAAAGATCCAGCAACTGCAGCAGGCCAAGGCCAACCTGGCCAAGGGCGTGCTGGACGGTGGCAGTCAGGGCCAGTGGCAACTGGATGAAGAAGACCTGGCGGCACTGTTCGCGCCGCTCGACTGACGCCCCGCTCCACCATGACACCCGCAGTGGTGGATGAAAAGAGCGTCATCTACGCGCCCCGATCCACCCTACATTTCAGTCAGACGCATCGTCGCGCTCGGACTCGGCGTCCTCGCGGTTGCGCGCCTTGCTGCGCGGGTGTGGACCAGCCACCGCCGGAAAACGCGACGAGGCGTAGCGCACCACTAGAATCGCCAGGGCCAGCAGCAGGATCGCTCCCGACACCATCACCACGCCCCAAGTCGGTTTGTGGGTGTGAGAAATGTCGGAAATCAGCAAACGGGTCAACGCGGTGATCGCTACATAGATCATGAAGCGAATCGGCATGTGGTTGGTCTTGAAGTAGATGCCCACCATTGCCGCCAATTCCAGGTAGATGAACAGCAACAGAATGTCATCGACCGTGATGTGTCCCTTTTCCAGCATACCGATGAAGGTCATCACCCCCGCCCAGGCCGTGATCGCCCCGATGGCGAACAGCGCCAGGTAATGGAAGGCCTCCATCAGCAGATTACCCAAGGATTCCGCCAGGCCATGCATGCCCGTACGCAGACGTTCCGCCCAATTCATCGTGTCACTTCTCCCCAACCATACATGCTGCCCGTGCATCCGACATGGATGCACGCCGACGAGCATGCAGGAAAAACACCAGCTTGAGGATGATGCTGGGATGTGACGGAAAGACACAGGCCGTTCAGACTACAGCGAGTACCGGCTGACGTGATTCAGGCCAGGCGAAGCAGTGCTTGCCCGCCTGTTTGGCGCGATACATGGCCATATCGGCCGCCGCGATAAGCCGGCGACGATCTTCGCCATGTTCGGCATAACGCGCCAGACCAACGCTGACGCCCACCCGCACCTCGGGAAACTGCTCCAGCAGCGGCGCGTCAAGCGCCTCGATCAGGCGCCGCGCCAGGCGTTCGACAGCGTCGGCATCACCTGCCGCGATGATAGCGAACTCGTCCCCGCCAAGCCGTGCCAACACTTCACCTTCACGCATCAAACCCTGCCAGCGTGCAACCACTGCCTTGAGCGTCGCGTCTCCGACAGCGTGGCCATGCTGATCGTTAATCGGTTTGAAGCCATCAAGATCGAGATAGAGCAACGCCACCTGACGCTCTCCCCGCCTGGCGAGCGCCAATGCCTGATCCAGCGTTTCGTTGAAGGCTCGTCGATTGGGTATTTGGGTGAGACTGTCATGCTTCGACTCGAAGGCCAGGCGCTCGAGCAACTCGGCGCGCTCACTGAGGTCACGACGCAAATCGATAAACAGCAGCGAGAGCAACCCGAGCATCATCAACGCACCACCGCCGCCACCCCATAGCGCCAGATTCGAGCGCCATTCAAGATCCGCCTTCTGTTCTTCAAGGGACGCCGTGACGCCGCGTACGATATTGCCGATGCGTACACGCATTTCATCCATGTAAAGCTTACCGACGTCCTCGGCCAGAATACGCTGTGCAGCGTTCTGCCCCTGCTCCCTACGCACGACGATGGTCTGTGCCAGCTCGTTGCGCTTGAGCTGGCTGAGTCCGGCAATCGCATCAATATCAGGCTTGTAAGCCCTGAGCATCGGGGTTTCGACAAGTAGCAACAGTTGCTCATCCAGTTGCCCGATGGCTCGTTCGTAGGGTGCGAGGTACTGCTCGTTGCCTGTCAACAAATAGCCGCGCTGACCGATCTCGGCGTCCTGCAGGATAGAAAGCAGCGAAGACAGCCGGTAAAGGGATCGATACAGATCTTGTACATCACGACCACTGGAGAGGCTGGCCTGACTTCCCCAGATTGCCCCGATGAGTAGCATCAGGCTCAGGTAAAACAGTGCCACCAGCGCGAGCAACTTGCGCTCTACACGACCGACTGAGTTCAAGGTGAACACCTCATGATTGGGCACTGCAAAGGCGAAGCGCATACACCTGGAGTGACTATAGATGCCCACTAAACAGCTACACAAGCGCCGCCCCGGAAAACGTTTGATAAAGAATCCGATGCCGACTCAACATATACAATAATTGTACAAACGTACCTGATTCTGCCGTTGGCGATACCTACACCCAAACGCCGCCACCCGCTGAATGCAGGCGCAAATCGAGTCATCTAAGCTGCCCATCAAGCCCAATGCTGGCAAAAGAGAAGCGAGTCCTTTATTCTCGCCACCACTGTACAAAAAACCAGTTAATTACTGACCAACACGCATGAAGGCAGACGAGGTGATGAATGGCCGTCGAAGTGGTGTATCGCAGCAGTCGCGATCCGGAGCGCTTGTTTATGGATAAGGCCGAAGCCGATCGTTACGACAAGATGCTGGAGCTGGCCGAGCGCCTGAGCGAGGTTCTGCACAAGGCCGTGCCGTCCTTGAGCGAGGAACAGGGCGAAGAACTGGGTATCTTCATGGCCAAGAATCGCGACGTGTTTGCCAAAGCGTTCAAGAGCCAGCCCGATGCCCTCGACGAACTCGAGGTCGACGCAGCCAGCGAGTGATCGAGTACATGGGCCCCGTGTTGCGCGCACGGGGCCTACCCAGTGAGCGCCAGGCGCATCATGCGTTGTTGATTGGACAATGCCCCGCAGCCTGCTCCAGCCAGGCTGGCAAATCTCGTCGTTTGACACCCTCGCGCTGCGCATGGCCCAGCTGTTCAAGCATGTATTGACGTTTGCGCTCATCGCCCTCGGCAAATGAAAGCGCCAGATCGCGATCACTCCATTGGCGAATACGGCGAAACAGCCACCAGTGAAAGTACAGGCCGGCAGCGGTGGTGACGACGATAATGAAATAGTCCATGGTGAATCCTCCTTTCACCACGCTAATCGAGCCCATACGCAGCGCCAAGTGCGGCATTGCCGCAGGCTATGGAGGCCACTCGATGATCCGTTGCAAGCGGGTTTATCTCGATGCCCAGGCCGGCGACGGCCAACGCATACTGGTCGACCGACTATGGCCAAGGGGCCTGTCCAGGGACGCCTTGGCGTTCGATGAATGGCTACCCGAAGTCGCGCCATCTATCGAACTACGCAAGGCCTTCGCTCACCGCGTCGAAGCCTTCGATGATTTCAGTGCGGCCTATCGCCGTGAGCTGGCGGGTCACCCCGAACATTGGCAGCGACTGCTGCATTGGGCGGCGAGCGGCACGTTGACGCTGCTCTACGCCGCACGCGATGAGGAACACAACAACGCGCGAGTTCTGGCGGAGTTCCTCGAGGATGAGCTACAGCGATGCGACTCGCCCAGTTCACCTGTGTGCTACCAGAGCGAATTCGACGGCAATTGAGCGCACTGACGTCGCCGCGATGCTGCCTGGCCAGGCTCAGACCCGCCCCCCCGGAACGGGTCGGATAGCAGCTAGGTGCGATAGAGCAGGCTCTCCGCCAGATAGTCGGCGACTCGCGCCGGGGAACGTTTTTCAGCCTGAGCATGGGCGTAGACCTCGGTCAGACGCCGGCTGATCTGCGCCAGATGTGCGGTGATCGCCGGCAACTCCTCACCACGATGACGCAGTGCCACGTAGATCAGCCCTCCGGCATTGAGCACGTAATCCGGTGCGTAGAGAATCCCGCGAGCTTCCAGCTGGTCGGCCACTTCGGGGCTGGCCAGCTGATTGTTGGCAGCCCCTGCCACCGCTGCGCAGCGCAGATGGGCGACCGTCTGTGCATTCAGCACACCACCCAGGCCACAGGGCGCGAGAATGTCGCAGGGCGTGGTGAGCAGCGCATCGCTGGCAATCGGATGCGCCCCCAGTTGCTCGACGGCCAGTTGCACACGCCCGGCATCGAGGTCGCTGACCAGCAGTTCGACGCCAGCAGCATGCAGCGCTTCGGCCAGGGCGAAGCCGACATTGCCCAGGCCCTGAATGGCGACCCGCAGTCCCTCCAGATCATCGCTGCCAAGACGCGCCTGGGCGGTGGCGCGAATGCCCGCGAATACCCCCAAGGCGGTGTGCGGTGACGGATCACCCTCGCTGGTCGTGCTGGTTGCGTGATTGGTGTACTGGGCGATGCAGTCCATATCGGCACTGGAGGTGCCGCTGTCGATGGCGGTGATGTAACGTCCATTGAGGGTTTCGATAAAACGCCCGAAGGCCTCGAACAGCGCGGCCCGGCTCTGCAGATGCGGCGGACGGATGATCACCGCCTTGCCGCCACCGTGATCGATACCGGCCAGCGCTGCCTTGTAACTCATACCCTGAGCCAGACGGATGGCATCGCCAATGGCGCTCTGTTCATCGGCATAGGGCAGGTAACGACAGCCGCCGAGTGCTGGCCCGAAGCGGGTGTTGTGAATGGCGATAACGGCCTTGAGACCGCTGGCCGGATCCTCGGCCAGGTGCAGGGCCTCGAGGCGGGCGGCTTCCATCATGCTGAACATGGGCGAGCTCCCGATCGGACTTCAGGCCTCAGTATAGGAGAGCCACACTGGACGACGATCTTGTCAGGGGCTACAAAAGCACAATCCAGTGGAGAATGCGATGAACCCACGCCAAGCCTGCCTGCAGTGCCTGCAACGCGATCCACCCGCCCTGTTCGAGGCGGCGCTGTGGATCGCCGCCGAACACGATGATCAGCTCCAGCCCGCGCAGATCATGAGCGACCTGCACAGCCTGTTACTACAGGTCAGCGCTGGACTACCCGCCCTGCCCGCTCGCGAACTGGCCCAGCCGCTGCTGCGCCGACTGGCCGAGCTCGATTATCAAGAAGACGACGAAGGCGTGACGCGACCGCGCCATGCCCTGCCGCATGAAGTACTACGCCGCCGACGCGGCCAGCCGCTGACCCTGGCATTGATTGCGCTGGAAGTGGCGCGCCGCCTGGACATTCCACTACAGGGCGTGAATTTCCCTGGTCATTTCATGCTCCGTGTACCTGGCGCCGATCACCTGCTCGACCCTTGCGGTGGGCGCCGCCTGTACACCCGCGACTGCCGTGACCAGCTCTATCGCCAACTGGGCCCGGATGTCGAACTCAGCGCTGTGCACCTGCAGACAGCCGACGCTACCGACATGCTGCGACGCCTGTCGCGCAATCTGCGCCTGCTGCATATGCAGCACGATGCCCCGGAAGCAGCCCTCAAGGATGCCGAGCGTGTCCTGCAACTCGGCCCGCCGAACCTGGTCGATCACCTGGCTCGCGCGGATGTCTATCGGCAACTGGATTGCCCTCAGGGTGAGCGCTATGACCTTGAGCACGCGCTGCTGTTCTGTGAGGACGAGGGTCTGCGCCTGCAGTTGAGCCAGCGCTTGCGCAGCCTGGCACGTGCGCCAGCGATGCATTGACGCTGCAGATCAGGCGACTTGGACGAGCGAGATATCAGGCAGACGCCGCCAGGCTGTGGAAACTGAAGTAGTAACGCAGCGCGTCGATCATCTCGACGTAGCCGGCAGGCGGCGCGACCAGAGCGAACCCGGAGTCGTAGATGCCAGGCGTGACATCTTCACGGCACCATTGGCAGTTAGCGGAGAAGTCGATGAAATGCATGCCATGCTGGCCTGGAATCTTCAGGCGCATGTCGAAGCGCGCGCCCACCAGCATCGGCAACTGACTGATCAGCATCAGACCGTCGAGAGAGACATTGCCGATGGAACCCATCGGTTTGTCGGTGATGCGATTGAACACCTTCAGGTAGTAGGGCAACTGATGGCGTTCGATTCGGCGCTGGCTACGCATAGTGGCAAATCGCTACAAAGGGACTTGAGTATGGCCCTACTACGGCCACTTAACCACCCTCAAGAACAGCGTTGGGCTATCCGCTCGCGCAGCTGGCGACGAGCGGTGTCGGTTTCTTCATCACTGTAGTAGATGCGCTCGCCGCCGGCGCCTTCGCGATAGTAGCGAAAGCCCTCCGGCATCTGCGCCAGGTGTCGGCGCAGATCACGACATTCACTGGCCCGCTCTTCGCGCTGCGCAGCTGCTGTCGCTGCAGCCTGCTGTTGCTCTTCACGCCGGGCATTGTAGAAACGCTGACGGCGCTCTTCACGCTCACGCGTATGTTCGTCGCGCTCGATCACCTGCGGCCTGACCTGCACGGTTTCAGCTCCGGCAACGGGCCTTTGGCCGAAATGCACCCGCCCCTGCTCGTCTGTCCAGCGATAGATTTCCGCCGTCGCCAGCGTGGGCAGTAGTACAGCGATCAACAACCAGTGACGCATGTTCATCCTCCGTGAGAGACATACGCCAGCTTATACCGCACCGCGTCGTCGAGGAACGCCGGACGACCGAAGGCTCAGAGTGTGGCCGGACTGACCTTGGCCGCCGGCGCCGGGCTGTGATGCCCCAACTGCTCCAGCGTCTGCAGACGCGCGCGGGCGCGGTAGGCGTACTCGCTGGCCGGATAGCGCGTGATGATGAACTGGTAGGTCTGCGCGGCATCGACGAACAGGCTCTCGCGCTCCAAGCATTGACCGCGCAGCAGGGAAATCTCCGGCTGCAGGTAATTGCGTGAGCGGCTCTTGCGCTCGGCCTGCGACAGCTCCAGCGCGACACGGGCGCAATCGCCTTCGTTGTAGGCGCGATAGGCGTTGTTCAGATGATGGTCGAGCGAGACACGGGTGCAGCCCGCAGCAACCAGGGCCACGGCCAGAATGATCAGGGTACGCATGGGCAATTCCTCCAATGAGCAGTGTATCGACAGCCCAGGTAAAAACTGAACAGCGGCAAGCCACGACGGATTTTCTGGCTGCGCCTTGGCATGACGCCACTGCCTCTCACTTTATCAACGCCAGCGCCACGACCGCTCGTCCTCTCGAACCGGCGCTAAATCCCCGTCTGCGCTGACCCATATCAATGCCGTTCAGCGCAACAGGGTGTGTAATGCAAATACAGACTCCAGGCGAGGACGCTGCCATGAAACTGCAACGACTGTTGGTCGTCATCGACGCCGAACACCAGCAACAACCCGCCCTGCAACGCGCAGCCGACGTGGCACGCAAGACCGGCGCCGAATTGCACCTGTTGCAGATCGAATACCACCCAAGCCTGGAAGGAGGCCTGCTGGACAGCCATCTGCTCAACCGCGCCCGTGAAACCATCCTGCGACAAAGCCACGAGGCCCTGCGCGCCAGCGTCGCTCACCTGAGCGATGAAGGATTCAAGATCGAAGTGGACGTGCGCTGGGGCAAGCGCCGCCACGAAGAGATCCTTTCCCGCGTCGCGGTGCTGCAACCGGACATCCTGTTCAAATCGACTCATCCCAGCAGTGCGCTGCGCCGCCTGTTGTTCAGTGATACCAGCTGGCAGCTGATTCGTCGCAGCCCGGTGCCGCTGTGGCTGGTACACGACGCCGAACCCCATGGTCAGAGCCTGTGCGCCGCGCTCGACCCACTGCACAGCGCGGACAAACCTGCCGCCCTCGATCATCAGTTGATTGATGCCAGCCAGACCCTGCAGGCCGAGCTCGGCTTACAGGCCCAATACCTGCACGCGCAGGCGCCTCTGCCGCGGTCGCTGCTGTTCGACGCCGAGGTAGCGCAGGAATATGAAGACTACGTGACCCAGTGCAGCCGCGAGCACCGTGAGGCCTTCGACAAGTTGATCGCCCAGCATGCCATCGATAGAGCACAGGCCCACCTGCTGAACGGTTTTGCCGAGGAAGTCATCCCGCGTTTCGTGCGTGAGCACAATATCGGCCTGCTGGTGATGGGCGCCATCGCCCGCGGCCATCTGGACAGCCTGCTGATCGGCCACACCGCAGAACGGGTGCTGGAACGTGTCGAGTGCGATCTGCTGGTGATAAAACCGCACGGCAAAGGGTAGTGCACAGGAACAATGACTACAGCCCGGCGCCGTAGTAGCCTCCCGGTCATAGTTCACTAGGGAGTTCGTGCATGACCTTTCGCCGCACCAAAATCGTCGCCACCCTGGGCCCGGCCAGCAGCTCGCCGGAAGTGCTGGAGCAACTGATCCTCGCCGGTCTCGACGTGGCCCGTCTGAACTTCTCCCACGGCACGCCGGACGACCACAAGGCGCGCGCCGCCCTGGTTCGCGAGCTGGCCGCCAAGCATGGCCGTCATGTTGCCCTGCTCGGCGACCTGCAAGGCCCGAAAATCCGTATCGCCAAATTCGAGAACAAGCGTATCGAGCTCAAGGACGGCGATCTGTTCCGCCTCTCCTCCAGCCACTCGCGTACGGCCGGCACTCAGGAAGTGGTCGGTATCGACTACCCGGCGCTGATCCAGGACTGCGATGTCGGTGACGAACTGCTGCTCGACGACGGCCGCGTGGTCATGCGCGTCGAACTCAAGGGCGCGGACGAGCTGCACTGCCGCGTACTGATCGGCGGCCCGCTGTCGGACAACAAGGGCATCAACCGCCGCGGCGGCGGCCTGACTGCGCCAGCGCTGACCGAAAAAGACAAGGCCGACATCAAGGTCGCCGCCGAGATGGACCTGGACTACCTGGCCGTGTCCTTCCCACGTGATGCCGCCGACATGGACTACGCCCGTCGCCTGCTCACCGAAGCCGGCGGTACTGCCTGGCTGGTGGCCAAGATCGAACGCGCCGAAGCCGTGGCCGATGACGAAACGCTGGACGGCCTGATCCGCGCCAGTGACGCGGTGATGGTCGCCCGCGGCGACCTGGCCGTGGAAATCGGCGACGCCGAGCTGGTCGGTATCCAGAAGAAGATCATCGCCCACGCCCGTCGCCTGAACAAAGCGGTGATCACCGCCACCCAGATGATGGAGTCGATGATCCACAGCCCGATGCCGACCCGCGCCGAAGTCTCCGACGTGGCCAACGCCGCGCTGGACTACACCGACGCGGTGATGCTGTCGGCCGAAAGCGCCGCCGGCGAATACCCGGTCGAAGCCGTGCAGGCCATGGCTCGCGTGTGCCTGGGTGCCGAGAAACACCCGACCAGCAAGCAGTCCAGCCACCGCATCGGTCGCCAGTTCCAGCGTTGCGACGAGAGCGTGGCCCTGGCAACCATGTACACCGCCAACCACTTCCCCGGCGTCAAGGCCATCATCAGCCTCACCGAGAGTGGCTATAGCCCGCTGATCATGTCACGCATCCGCTCGTCGATCCCGATCTTCGCCTTTACCCCGCACCGCGAAGCCCAGGCCCGCGTGGCGCTGTTCCGTGGCGTCTACACCGTGCCGTTCGACCCGGCCTCGCTGCCGGCCAACAAGGTCAGCCAGGCGGCGGTGGACGAGCTGCTCAAGCGCGGCGTGGTCGAGCCGGGCGACTGGGTAATCCTGACCAAGGGCGACAGCTACCATGGCACCGGCGGCACCAACACCATGAAGATCCTCCACGTCGGCGATCAGATGGTGTGATTCACCCTTGAATGCAAAAGGCCGCTCATCGAGCGGCCTTTTGCGTTTCAGCGGTCTCGCTTCATTTCTGGTTGTAGCTCTGAATCAGGTTGGCGTAAGCCGGCAGGTGGCCGCCAAGAATGCCGCCGAACCCTTCGACATCGTTACGCCAGTCACGGTGCAGCTCACCACCGACGCTGAACCAGTTGACCAGTTGGGCGCCGGCATGGGCCATGCGTGCCAAGGCGGCATCGCGCACAGCAGTGTTGAAGGTGCCGGAAGCGTCCGTCACCACGAAGACGTCATAACCGGCCTCCAGTGCCGAGAGTGTGGGAAATGCCACGCAAACGTCGGTGACTACACCTGCGATGATCAGTTGCTTGCGCCCTGTGGCTTTGATCGCGTTGACGAAGTCCTCGTTATCCCAGGCGTTGATCTGCCCCGGGCGAGCGATGTAGGGCGCGTCGGGAAACATGGCCTTGAGTTCCGGCACGATCGGCCCATTGGGGCCCGTCTCGAAGCTGGTGGTAAGGATGGTCGGTAGCTTGAAGAACTTGGCGATATCCGCCAGCGCCATGACGTTGTTCTTGAACTCGTCGGGCGAATAGTCACGCACCAGCGAGAGCAGACCCGCCTGATGATCGATCAACAATACGACGGCATCGTCCTTGTCCAAACGCTTGTAAGTGAAAGCCATGGGAAAACTCCTGTACGGGTGATGAGGCTGAACCTCGAGACCATTGCGATCTCGAAGGACGCTCAGCCTAGTGGCCAAGGCCGCAGGCAATCGACCGCGCAGAGGGAAAATAGCTTTTCGAAAAAACCGAACAAAAATCCTCGACGAAGGCATTACCCTCATCCAATCGAATCGGGGGGAGAATCCCGCACATGAAGCTTGATCTGCAGGAAATCGAAACCTATCTGCGGGTGGTGGAACTGGGTGGCGTAAGCCGGACAGCAGAAGATCTGGCGCTATCCAAGTCGGTGATCAGCAAGCGTTTGAGCGATCTGGAACAACGTCTCGGTAGCAAACTGCTGCACCGCTCGACGCGCAAGGTCACACCGACCGACACCGGCCTGGCTTTCTACCAGCAGGCCAAGCAGGCACTGCTGGAACTGAGCGAAGCGGCCGAGGCGGCAGCCTTCAATGACAGTGGACTATGCGGGCGCCTGAACATGCTGGCGCCGATGAGTTTCGGCACGCTCTGGCTGGCACCGCTGATCGCCGAATTCATGCGTCTGCATCCACAGCTGGAGGTCAGCCTATACCTCGAAGATCGCATCAGCGATTTCGAGCGCGAAGGCTATGACCTCTGCATACGGATCTCACGCATCGGCGATAGCGCGCTGATCGCCCGCAGGCTCGCCAGCAGCGCCCGGATACTCTGCGCCAGCCCGGAATACCTGCAAAGGCAAGGCACGCCGGAACATGTCGAAGCGCTGCGTGAACACGACTGCATCGGCTACAGCAACTTCGCCTCACGGCAATTCTGGTCCTTCGAAAACGACGATGAGCAAGGCGAACTGGCGAACGTGGCACCACGCGGACGGTTTTCCAGCAACAACGGCGAAGTCATGCGCGAACTGGTGCTGGCCGGCCAGGGCCTGGCGCTGCTGCCAAGCTTCCTGGTCCACCAGCATCTGAAAGACGGCTCGCTGGTCGAGATTCTGCCTCAGGCGCGGCCCAAGCCTTACTCCATCTATGCCATGTACCCGCGCTCCCGGCGGGCGTCACGCAAGGTCGTGGCGCTTTGCGAGTTTCTCCAGCAGCGCCTGCTCGAACCGCCTTGGGAATAGATCAGGAAAAACGAGAGAAGTCCGGCTCTCTGCGCTGCATGAAGGCCGTCAACGCCTCGATGGCCTCTGGCGAACGCAGGCGTTGGCCGAACAAAGCACCCTCCTCCTCGATCACCTTGCGCAGCTGCTCGCGATCCGGCGCGCGCATCAGGCGTTTGCTGTCGGCGACCGCTGATGGCGCCAGCTCGAGAAAACGCTGTGCCATCTCGCGTGCCTTGTTCAACGTCGCCGCGCCATCCTCCAGCGCCTGGTTGGCGATGCCCCAGGTCGCGGCCTGCTCACCCGTGAAGGACTGACCGAGCAACAGCAGCTCCGCGGCGCGTGCGTGGCCCAGCAGACGCGGCAGAATCAGGCTGGAGCCATATTCGGGGCACAGACCAAGATTGACGAAGGGCATTTTCAACTGCGCATCGCGGCTGACGTAGACCAGGTCGCAGTGCAGCAACAAGGTGGTACCGATCCCCACCGCCGGGCCAGCCACTGCGGCGACCACCGGTTTGCTGAACTCGAACAGCGCGCGCATGAACTGGAACACTTCGCTGTTCAAGCCGCTGGGCGGCGCCTGGATGAAGTCGGCGACGTCATTGCCGCTGGTAAAGCACGTCTCGCCACCAGTGAGTAGCACCACGCGCACGCTGGGGTCGCGCTCGGCCTCATCCAACACTTCGGCCATACCGGCGTACATCGCTCGGGTCAGTGCATTCTTCTTGTCCAGGCGGTGCATGCGCAGGGTCAACAGACCGCCGTCGCGTTCGATATGCAGGTGTTCGCTCATGCAAGGCTCCAGTGGATACGTCGTACGCACCGGCATCGGGCCTGGCCGGCCACGCACAGTCTAAGCGCGAGTGAGAAAGACGTCGGCGAGCATCTGGCTGCGCGGCAAACCGGCCATGTAGAGGCGCCGCGCGAAGCTGTCGACGGTCACGGGATGGCCGCAGAGTAAGGCGAGGGTCTGCCGCGAAACAAGGCGCAGTTCGGCCAAAGCAGCCGGCAACTGCGCCGCCGTTACCAGCTCCACCTGCAGGTTGGCGTGCTGCGCCGCCAGTGCCTGAAGTTCGCTCGCCAGGTAGTGCTCGGCCGGCTCATGCGCCACGTGCAGCAGGCGAATGGCGCCTTGGTGCTCCTGACGCAATGCTTCACGCAACACCCCGTAGAGCGGCGCCAGACCGGTACCGGCGGCCAGCAACCAGAGCGGTCGCGCCTGCCAATCAGCATCGTAATGCAGGGCCCCACCGCGCAGCTCGCCGAGGCGCAGCGTGTCGCCAACCTGCAGGCGCCGCGCGGCATCGCAGAATGCGCCGGGCATACGACAATCGATATGAAACTCCAGGCAGTCGTCCTCGCTCGGCACGCTGGCCAGCGAATAGGGGCGCGCCACAGCCTGATCGCTCCACAGCAGCAGATGCTGGCCGGGGCGATAACGCAACGGCCTGGCCGGCTGCAAGCGCAGGCGTAAAACCTGCGGGCTGGGCCAGTCCAGCGCGGCCACCTTGGCTGCCAGGCCATCACGCTGAGGGTCGAAGGGTTCGACCTGCAGGTCCCCAATCACCTGGCACTGACAGGCCAGGCGCCAGCCCTCGGCACGCTTGTCGGCCGCCAGTGCCTCGGGCTGACTATCCAGCGGCTCGCCGGCGACGCAGCGCACCAGACAGGCGTGACAACTGCCGGCGCGACAGCTGTAGGGCACCGCCACACCGCCGCCGAGCAAGGCATCGAGCAAGTTGGTTTGTTGGGCGACCTGCAACTGCAGGGCACCCACACGCAGTTCAGGCACCCGCGTTCTCCCAGCTGGCATCGCAACGATTGCGTCCGCCGCGCTTGGCCTGGTACAGCGCCTGATCGGCACGCTGCAGGGCTTCATCGAGATCGTCACCGGCAACCAGTAGAGTCATGCCGGCGGAGAGACTGAGATTGTCCACCTTCACACCCACCGGCTCGGCCCTGGCAAAGGCTTCGCGCAGGCGCTCGCAGCAGGCGGTGAACTGGTCGGCATCGGTATTGGGCAATAGCAGGACGAATTCCTCACCGCCGTAGCGGGCAATGATGTCGCCGTCACGCAGACAGGCACGGGCAACCGCGGCGAAGGTTTGTAGCACCCGGTCGCCAGCAGCATGGCCATGAGCATCGTTGATTCGTTTGAAATGGTCCAGATCGATCAGCGCCAGGCCGTGATGTCGCCCGTGGTCCAGATGCTCCAGTTCGCGGGTGGCCAGACGCAGGAAATGGCGACGGTTGAACAACCCGGTGAGCTCATCAGTGGCGACCAGGTCCTCGAGCTGGCGCATCATCCCGCGCAGGGTGTCCTGGTGCGCCTGCAGGGCGAAGCGGCGTTGGCGCATGCGCTTGCGCATGGCTTGCACGTAGCTGGAGAACAGACACAGCCAGACCAGCAGGATGAACAGCACCCACACCTGCAGCCAGGCCATGCTCGGGTCCACCAACTGCATGCGGTAGGCTTCGATCAGCACCATGGCAGTGAAGCCGAAGAAGGCGAAGGCGGCGCAGCGCACGAACACCCGCGGCGGCAGCTGGAACACGCCGAACAGCAGAATCAGTACATAGAACACCATCATCACGCCGCGCGCGCTGTCAAACAGCGCCAGCACCGGCGGCTGCCAGGCCAGTGCCACCAGCACCTGGGCTTCGGTCAGGCTGGGATCGTCACAACGCAGGTTACGCCCGGAAAGGAACAGCCAGAGGAACACCAATTGACTGCCGAACACGCCCAGGGTCAGCCAGGCGGCGGTGCTGATGGAACCGAGGAAAAGGCCATTGAACACGGCGAACCAGCAGACAAGCGCCATCATCGCGTAGGTAGCGAAGGCCATGGCGAAGCGTTTGAGCAGGAGGCTCTGCAGGCTGCGTTGGGTTCCCCGGCGAGTCGTTGAGCTCATGGGCTCCATCCCATACTGGCATCTGGCCGTACTCTACCCCTGTGATCACAAAAAACCTAGGCCGCAGTAGGAAACCGCTGAAAATCAGGCGAGCCAGTCAGCGCGGGAAAGAACAGGCGAAAACGATCGCAGTCGCGCCCGAGGTTACTAGCGGCAAATGAGCATTCGACCAGGCTGGCGTTCCGCCTGTTTTAACCTAGCGATGGCAATGCACGACTGCATGGATGCAGGAGGTAGAGCGACGCAACAAGCCAAAGCCGAGGTCGCTTTGCCGGCGCCCGATAACCGCCCACTGCACTTGCCATCGACCTTCGGCTGCTGTGCCCGACGCGAGCGGGTGCGGTATACTGCCGCGCCTTTTTGGGCGGCTCTGAAGATATCGTCAAGGTGATTCCCAGAGCTGCCCTTCCGCCGTTGCGCCGGGTCGTTGTCCGGCGCTTCCTTGTTGATGTTCCCTGATAGAGGAGCGCCCCAATGACCGTGATCAAGCAGGACGACCTGATTCAGAGCGTCGCCGACGCACTGCAGTTCATCTCCTATTACCACCCCGTCGACTTCATCCAGGCGATGCACGAGGCCTACCTGAAGGAAGAGTCGCCGGCCGCCAAGGACTCCATGGCGCAGATTCTGATCAACTCGCGCATGTGCGCCACCGGCCACCGCCCGATCTGCCAGGACACCGGCATCGTCACCGTGTTCATCAAGGTCGGTATGGACGTGCGCTGGGACGGCGCCACCATGAGCGTCGACGACATGATCAACGAGGGCGTGCGTCGCGCCTACAACCTGCCGGAAAACGTCCTGCGCGCCTCGATCCTGGCCGACCCGGCCGGTGCCCGCAAGAACACCAAGGACAACACCCCGGCGGTGATCCACTACTCCATCGTTCCCGGTGACAAGGTGGAAGTGGACGTCGCGGCCAAGGGCGGCGGCTCCGAGAACAAGTCGAAGATGGCCATGCTCAACCCGTCCGACTCGATCGTCGACTGGGTACTCAAGACCGTGCCGACCATGGGCGCCGGCTGGTGCCCGCCGGGCATGCTCGGCATCGGCATCGGCGGTACTGCCGAAAAAGCGGCAGTGATGGCCAAGGAAGTGCTCATGGAGCACATCGACATCCACGAGCTGCAGGCTCGCGGCCCGCAAAACCGTATCGAAGAGCTGCGCCTGGAGCTGTTCGAGAAGGTCAACCAGTTAGGCATCGGCGCCCAGGGCCTGGGCGGCCTGACCACCGTGCTCGACGTGAAGATCATGGATTACCCGACCCACGCCGCGAGCCTGCCGGTGTGCATGATCCCCAACTGCGCCGCCACCCGTCACGCCCACTTCGTGCTCGACGGCTCCGGCCCGGCCTCGCTGGAAGCCCCGGATCTGGACGCCTACCCGGAAATCGTCTGGGAAGCAGGCCCGAGCGCGCGTCGCGTCAACCTCGATACCCTGACCCCGGAAGACGTGCAGAGCTGGAAGCCGGGCGAGACCGTGCTGCTCAACGGCAAGATGCTCACCGGCCGCGACGCTGCGCACAAGCGCATGGTCGACATGCTGAACAAGGGCGAGCAACTGCCGGTGGACCTCAAGGGTCGCTTCATCTATTACGTCGGCCCGGTTGATCCGGTCGGTGACGAAGTGGTTGGTCCGGCTGGCCCGACTACCGCCACCCGTATGGACAAGTTCACCCGTCAGATTCTCGAGCAGACTGGCCTGCTCGGCATGATCGGCAAGTCCGAGCGCGGCCCGATCGCCATCGAGGCAATCAAGGACAACAAGGCCGTGTACCTGATGGCCGTCGGCGGCGCCGCCTACCTGGTGGCCCAGGCGATCAAGAAGTCCAAGGTGCTGGCCTTCGAAGAGCTCGGTATGGAAGCCATCTACGAGTTCGAAGTCAAAGACATGCCGGTGACCGTGGCCGTCGACACCAAAGGTGAGTCCGTGCACATCACCGGCCCTGCGATCTGGAACAAGAAGATCGCCGAAAGCCTGGCGGTAGAAGTGAAGTAAGCGTCAACGCTGCAAAGCAGAAGCCCGGCCAAGTGCCGGGCTTCTGCGTTTTCAGGCGCGACGCGTATTGCTCCTGGGTAGGAGCCGCGCCCCGCGGCGAATTGGCCCGTGCAAACGGCAGAGAAGCTTCGCCCCGGGACGGTGCTCCTACAGACTTGCGTCAATCCTCGCCCGAACCCTGCAACAGTTGCCGGCCACGCGCCAGGTAGCTGTCCATCTCCGCCTGCGGCACCATGCTGCCGCCGGTCGCCCAGACCAGATGGGTCGCCTGCGCCATGCGCTGCGGCGTAAAGCCCATGCGCTGGCGATAGCCCTGCTGCTCGCCAAGCACGCGCAGCACACCCGGCATGCCGGCCAGAGCCGAAGGTTCCAGGCGCTGGCCCTCGGTCTGCTCCAGCAACGCCAGGTAGCGGAACATCTGTTCATCGCTGACCGTGTAATAACCATCGATCAGGCGCTGCATGGCGCGGCCGACGAAACCGGATGGCCGCCCCACGGCAAGCCCGTCGGCAGCCGTGCGGTTGTCGATGCCGAAATCCTGCACCGCCAGCTCCTCATGCCGACCGGTGTGAACGCCGAGCAACATGCACGGTGAATGCGTCGGTTCGGCGAACAGACAGTGCACCGCGTCGCCGAACGCCAGCTTCAGGCCGAACGCCACACCACCCGGCCCGCCGCCCACGCCACAAGGCAGATAGACGAACAGCGGATGCTCGGCATCGACCACAACGCTGGCTGCCGCCAGTTGCTGCTTGAGACGCTCGCCGGCCACCGCATAGCCGAGGAACAGGTGCCTGGAATTCTCGTCATCGACGAAATGGCAGCGCGGATCAGCCTCGGCCTGACGCCGCCCCTGCTCCACGGCAACGCTGTAATCGCTGGCGTACTCGACCACGGTCACGCCATGGGCACGCAGCTTGTCCTTCTTCCATTGGCGCGCATCGGCGGACATATGCACCGTGGCCTGAAAGCCCAGACGCGCACTGATGATGCCGATGGACAGGCCAAGATTGCCGGTAGAGCCGACGGCTACCTGATAGCCACCGAAGAAGGCGCGCATCGCGTCGCTGTCGAGGCAGGCGTAATCGTCCTCGAGGCTGAGCAGCCCGGCAGCCAGTGCCAGGTCCTCGGCATGCTTGAGCACCTCGTAGATGCCGCCACGGGCCTTGATCGAACCGGAGATGGGCAGGTGGCTGTCGCGCTTGAGCCACAGCGCGCCGATCTCGCCTTCTGCCTGGGCCGCCTCACTGAGCAGCGCCTGCATCTTCGGCAGAGGCAGGATGTCCGACTCGATGATCCCGCCACTGACGGCCGTCTGCGGGAACACCCGGGCCAGGTAGGGCGCGAAGCGCGCGAGGCGCGCGCTGGCATCGGCCACATCCGCGGCGCTCAAACCCACATCCCCCAACGCCTCGCTAACAGGTGCCACAGCTGGGTTGAACCAGCTGGTTTCTTGCAGGGCGATCAGCTCATCGAGCAACGGATATTGCGCGCGCCACTGAGCGAGCGACTGGCCAAGAATCATGCGGCGTTCCTCATTACAGGCAGTTAACGGCGCCCATTAGATGATGCCCGTGGCCATCTGGCAAAGGCCGCGACAAGCAGTCAAGCGGAACGATACCCACCCAGACGAGGCCTAACGCGGAAATTGCCAAGGAGTTGCCATGACCTTTTCCATCGTTGCGCGCTGCCCACGTACTGGACAGTTCGGCGTCGCGGCGGCCACTGCGATGCCCGCCGTCGGCAAACTGCTCAGCCACGCTGCCGCTGGTGCGGGGGCGGTGGCGACCCAGGCGCAGGTCAACCCCTATCTGGGGCTGGATGGCCTGGCGCTGCTGCGTCAAGGACTTTCGGCCCGACAAGTGCTGGAGCGCCTCAAAGCCACCGATCCCTGCATGGAACTGCGTCAGTGTGCGTTGATCGACGCCCAGGGCGACAGCCTCTGCTGGACCGGCGAAAAGTGCATTCCCTGGGCCGGTTCGCTGGCAGGCGAGCAGTTCTCCGTACAGGGCAATCGCCTGGTCGGCCCACAGGTACTGGATGCAGTAGCCGAAGCCTTCCGCCACGCTGAAAAGCGACCGCTGATCGAACGCCTGATCGAAGCCCTGGCCGCTGGCGACCGCTGCGGCGGCGACCGTCACGGCGAGTCGTCCGCAGTGATCTACGTGGTCGATCAGGAGGAGTATCCGCTGTGGGACATCCGCGTCGACCATCACCTCGACCCGGTGGCCGAGCTACGCCGCCTACATAAGGTATTCGCTCGCGAGGTGCTGCCAGAGATCCTCGCGATGCCGACACGTGACAATCCGGCGGGCCTGGCAGCGGAGGATTCGGTCTAGGCCTGCCGGCCAACAGGGGGCCCGAAACGCTCCAGTTGCATCTCACGCAGACGACTCAAGGTGCGGCGGAAGGCAAAGTCGAGGTAGCCCTGGGTGTACAGCTCGTCCAGCGCCACCTCGGCTTCGATATACAGCGGCACACGGCGGTCGTAGCACTCGTCGACCAGGGCAATGAAGCGGCGTACCGCATCGTCGTTGCGCGACAGCGCCGGTAGTTTCCGGTCACCGGCATCGACCCGCTCGGCACCGTCCTCGGTGCCACGGGCGATGCGCCCCTCGCGCTGCTCACCGCCCAGGCGCGCCACTTCACCGAGCAGGATGGTCGAGAAGCGCTCGCACAGTTCCATGAAGTCGGGAGCCGCCAATGGCTGTTCACACAGATCCCGGAAGCGGCACCAGAGCGCTGCTGAGCTATGACCGAGGGTTTCGATACGGCGATGGCTGAGTTCGACCGGCTCGCGACTAATGGTTTGCCCCTCACTCAGACGAGCGAAAAGCTCACCCAGCACCTGCGGCTGCTGCACCCAGTAGCGTTGCACCTCGGTACCGGGATGCAGACGATGATCCTGCTCGCCGTCCACGGTCACCACCTGCATGTGTGCCTCGAGCGCAGCGATGGCCGGCAGGAAACGCTCACGGTTGTAGCCATCGGCATACAGCTGATCCGGCGGCTGATTGGAGGTTGCCACCAGTACCACCCCCTGCGCCACCACCAGGCTGAGCAGCCGACCGAGCAGCATGGCATCGCCGATGTCGCTGACGAACAGCTCGTCGAAGCACAGCACACGCACCTCGCGCCCCAGCTCCTCAGCCAGCAGGCGCAGCGGGTCGGCATTGCCGGTCAACTGGAACTGGCGGCGATGCACCCACTGCATGAAGTGATGGAAATGCTGTCGCCGCGCCGGCACCCGCAAGGCGTTGTAGAAGCTGTCCATCAGCCAGGTCTTGCCGCGCCCGACCGGCCCACAAAGGTACACGCCGAGCGGGCGCTCGCCGCGATGCACAGCCTCATGACAGTGCTGCAGCGCCTCGACCGCACGGTGCTGCGCAGCATCGGCGACAAAACCGCCCGCTAGTGCACGGCGATAAGCGGCCAGCGGCGAGTCCGGCGCTCCCCGCTCGAAGCCGCTCAACGCAGCACCAGCCGGCCGTCATCGAACTGCCGCGCCCAGTCGCGGCGGGTGAACACCTGGCCCTGCTCGCGCACGCGGCGCACTTCAGACAGATCCAGGTCGCAGATCAGCCAGTGGCTACGCGTGGGGCACAGCTCCTTGCTCTCGGCGACGATGCCGCTGGCCGGCATGCCGTAGTCCGACGGCACGTAAAGCGAAGCGCGGCCGTAGCCTTCGTCGAGCGACGGCGACCAGGGCGCCAGGCCGACGGTAGGCGAGTGCAGTACGGCGATCTGGTTCTCCAGCGCACGGGCCTGGGCGCCGATGCGTACGCGGTGAAAGCCGGCCACGGTGTCGGTGCAACTGGGCGCCAGAATCAGATCAACGCCAGCCTCGGCCAGGGTGTGCGCCAGCAAGGGGAATTCGTTGTCGTAGCAGATCAGGATGCCCAGCTTGCCCAGCGCGGTATCGAACACCTTCAGCCCACTACCCGCCGCGATATGCCACTGCTCCAGCTCGAAGCGGGTCATGATCAGCTTGTCCTGAGCGCCCAGGCAGCCGTCCGGACTGAACAGCCAGGCGCGGTTGCGGTAGATACCGTCGTCATCCAGCACCGCTACGGAACCGGGTTGCAGGTAGAGATTCAACCGCCGCGCCAGGCTCTCGCACAACGCCAGCCAGCGTGGCAGCAGCGGCTGGATGCCGGCGATGGAGCCGTGCAGGTCACCACGCTCGGCTTCCAGCAACTGGCCGGTCAGCACCAGGCCGGCGTACTCCGGCAGCAGCAACAGTTCAGCGCCCTGCCCGGCCGCTTCCTCGCACAGAGTGGTGAGGTGCTCGGCGTAGGCATCCCAGGTGGTGAACAACTCGATGTGGTACTGGCAGGCGGCAACCTTGATCATGGGGCAAGCTCCTTCAACCAGAACGACATGGGCTTGGCCGATTCTTCGGCTTCGTCCAGGTCGCGCCAGTGGTACTGGGTATGCAACTCGGGGTGATGACGGTAGCCGCGGCGTGCCCAGAAGGCATCCAGCGGCTGGTAATCGGCGGGCCGCCGCGGGTGGTCGGCCGCGCGTTGCACGGCGCAGAACGCGCACCAGTCGAAGCGATCCAGCGTATGCGCATGGGCCTCGCGCTCGGCAAAAAAACGCACCCCAAGGCCGCGCCCGCGCCAGGACGGCAACACCACCGACTCGGCGCAGTAGAAGATCCGCGCCGGGTTCCAGCCCGCGGCAACGAACGGCTGCTGGAATTCCTCGGTTTCATCCTGCAGCGGCAGCGCGGTGGAAGCACCTACTACCTGACCGGCGTCGAGTACCAGCACGCACAGGCTATCGGCACTGCGCACATAGGTGGCCAGGTACTCGGCCTCATAGTCGAGGTTGCCGTCATAGAGGTAGGGAAACTCGCGGAACACCTGGATGCGCAGACGCGCGAGGTCGTCGATATGGGGTTCGATCTCCGCTCCCCGCAACAGTCGGATATCCATTGCAGTCGCTCGCCAGCAACAGGGTGACGCCAGTAGCTATACCAGCGGTAAACGGCGAACTTATCATGCGGGCCAACCAACCACTAACCACGCTACGAAAGGAACTTAGCCATGACCGCCACCGAACTGGTTCAGGCCTACTACGCCGCCTTCAATGCCGGCGACATGCCCGCCTTTCTCGATCTGCTGGCCGACGACGTGGTGCACGACATCAACCAGGGCGAGCGTCAGGTTGGCAAGGCCACCTTCGCCGCCTTCATGGACAAGATGAACCGCTGCTACCGCGAGCGCCTGGCCGATATCGTGGTCATGCAGAACGCCGCTGGCGACCGCGCCGCCGCCGAGTTCGTGGTGCACGGCGAATACCTGGCCGACGACGAAGGCCTGCCGCCGGCCAATGGCCAGACCTATGTGCTGCCGGCCGGCGCCTTCTTCGAGATCAAGAATGGCAAGGTCGCGCGCATCAGCAACTACTACAACCTCAATGACTGGATTGCGCAGGTCGGCTGAATATCCTCAGGCCCGGGGCCGAGCCTACCAGCCGCTCGGTGCCCTGATGCACAACCCCCTCCCAGCTCAGTGAACCCAGTACAGCCCACGTTGCTCGGCCAGCCGCGCTCGCTCCCGATCCAGCTCGGCTCGTAGCTCTTCTTCACTGGGTAACACCAGCCTGTATTTGCTGGCGAACAGTTGCTCGCTGTCCTGCAGCACCGAATAACGCACCACGGACGCATCCTTCTGCGCACAGAGGATGATGCCCACGGTCGGGCCATCTTCCGGGCCACGCCTGAGGTCATCGAACATGCGCACGTACATGTCCATCTGGCCGATATCCTGATGGGTCAACTCGCCGCGCTTGAGGTCAAAAATGACGAAGCACTTGAGCAGGTAGTTGTAGAACACCAGGTCGATGTAGAAATCCTTGCTCTCGGTGCTGATGCGCTGCTGCCGGCCGACGAAGGCGAAACCCTTGCCCAGTTCCAGCAGAAAGATCTGCAACTGGTCGATCAGCGCCTGCTCCAGCTCGCCCTCCAACATGGTGCCAGCATTGGGCAGGCCGAGGAACTCCAGCAGCACCGGATCGCGCACAAACTCACGCGGGCTCTTGCCCAGGGCCTGCAGCTTGCTCGCCGCCTCCTGCTCGACCGCCGCGCGATCCTGGCTGGCCAGCAGACGCTCGTAATACAACGTGCCGATCTGCCGCTCCAGCGCACGGGTACTCCAGTTCTGCGTAGCGGCCTCGTTCATGTACCACTGCCGTGCACTGTCGCTGTCCACTCTGAGCAAGGTGCGATAGTGCGTCCAGCTCAATTCGTGACGCAGTGCGTCACGAATCGGAAAAGCTTGGTAGAAGAGACGCATGTAGCGCAGGTTAGAGGCATCGAAGCCCTTACCGAACTCAGCCGTCAGCTCACTGGCCAGCGTCGGCAGCAGCTTCTTGCCGTAGGCGGCACGCGCCTGCCCACCCTGCTCGAATTCAACGATATGCCGGCCGATTTCCCAGCAGGTTTGCACCTGAATCGCATCCACCGCACGCACGGCCTGCTGCCGGGCCTGGCGGATCAGCTCAGCCAGTTCGGTGAGCAGAGGTTGCAACTTGGGGTCAGCATTGAGTGACGTCATCTTTCCTCCCTGAATGCTCGGTATTGATCCTGCCAGCGATGGCCCATTCAGTCCGAAACTTACCCACTCAACCGGCCAAGTGCCAGTGTTCGAGCCCTCTGTGAGCGGATTCATCTGCGATGGCCAACGCCGAGACCATAAGCCTGAAACATTTTGCAAAGTCTTAATACAGCGTTAAGCCAGCCACTCACACAATCGCCCCCAGGTTCATCACCGAGGTTCCGAGCATGGAACTACCCTGGGCGCAGCATGATCGTCCCGTTGCCCGTATCGGGCGCGGCGATAGTTACGAACTCCACCTGGCCTCCCCTGGCAGCGCACGTCGCGTTGCCCTGGAGCAGTTCATCCGCCAGCGCTTCGAACTGCAGCACGACGCACGCATCCGTCACTTCATGCCCTGCCTGTTCGGCCTGGAAAACCAGACCGGCCAGCTGCTCGGTGCGGTGGGCGTGCGCAGCGGCAACAGCGGCCCGCTGTTTCTCGAGCGTTACCTGGACGAGCCGATCCAGAGCGCCATCGGCGCACGCCTGGGCCAC
>JBLUOL010000076.1:0-23457 GCA_048065775.1 Pseudomonas sp. GW6 | reverse complement strand
TTTCCGCCTGGCGGTAATCGGCGCGCAGGGCCAGTACGCTGTCAGGTGGGGTGTGCTGCATCCGGAGCTCCAGGGTTTGGCGCGTCAACCGACGGCGCAGGCTAATAAATTGAACCGCGTCCGGCATCTGCCACCTGGCATAGACCGCCGCCTCCACCTGGCCGATGTGCCTACGGTGGGCGGCCTGCATGCTGGTGGCGTCTTTCAATAGCCGGAGATTCAACCATGTTGAAACCCTTGTTCAGCAGCTGTGCCCTGGTATTTGCCCTGTCCGCGCCGCTGGTTCAGGCGGCCGATGCGCCTCATGTCTACACGGAAACGGCAACCGCCCCGAGCAATGCGCAGGAGCAGCAGATCGCCGGCCTGTTCGAGCGCTGGAACGCCGCCTTGCAGACTGGCGACTCGGCCAAGGTCGCTGCCTTGTACGCCGACAACGGCGTGCTGCAGCCCACGGTATCGAATCGGGTGCGCGTAGGCCATGAGGCAATCCAGGACTATTTCGACCATTTCTTACAGGCCAAGCCGGTCGGCACGATCAACATGCGTGAAATTCGCCAGATCGGCCCGGATGCAGCGGTGGATTCGGGGGTTTACACCTTCGCCCTGACCCAGGGCGATGCGGTGCGCCAGGTGCAGGCGCGCTACACCTTCGTTTACCAGAAGGTCGATGGCGAGTGGAAAATCCTCAAGCACCACTCCTCGGCGATGCCGGAGCAGCCTGCCGCCAGTTGACTCAGGTGAGTTCGCCGAGCCAGTGAGGGATGCGCCGCTCCAGGTAGTAAATGGGGCGGCGCGGGCTACCCTCGACGAAGCCGACATGGCCGCCCTTGGCATGCAGCTCGAACTCGGTGCCGGGGGCGAGCTCGCTGGCCTCGGGCAGGCTGTGGCGGAAGATGAAAGGGTCGTCCTCGGCCTGGATGATCAGCGTGCGTGTGCGAATGGCGCCCAGGTAGAAGCGGCTGGAGGCGCGCCGGTAATAGTCGTGGGCATCGGCGAAGCCGTGCAGCGGCGCGGTGATGCGTCCGTCGAAGTCCCAGAAGGTGCGCATGCCATCCAGTGGGCCCAGGCGCTCCAGCATCGACAGGCGCTCGCCCTCGCCACTCTCGGCGAACAGGCGCTGCTTGTTGCTCACATAGGCGACCATCTCGCGCATGAAATGCGCCTGATACACCCGCGAGAAACCCAGGCCGATGCGGTCAGCGCACTGATCCAGACGAAACGGCACCGAGACCGCCACTGCGCCTTGTAGCTGGCTCTGCTCGGCGCTTTCACCCAGGTACTTGAGCAGCACGTTGCCGCCCAGGGAATAACCGACGGCGTATAGCGGCGCCATCGGCCGTTGCGCGCGCAGGTGGGCCACGGCCGAAGCCAGATCCTCGCTGGCGCCGGAGTGATAGCCGCGCGGCAGCAGGTTCGGTTCACCGGAGCAGCCACGCCAGTTCAGCGCCGCACTGGCCCAGCCGCGTGCGGCCAGCGTCTGCTGCAGGCCGAGCACGTAGAGCGAGTTGGAACTGCCGGTCAGGCCGTGAAGCACCAGCACCAGCGGCGCATGGGTGTCATGCGGGCCATGCCAGTCAATATCGAGAAAGTCGCCATCGTCCAGCCACAGCCGCTCGCGCTGCCGTTCTAGCTGCGGTGGCTTGCGACAGAAGGGGTTCCACAGCGTCTGCAGATGCGGGC
This sequence comes from Pseudomonas sp. GW6, assembly GCA_048065775.1. Taxonomy (GTDB): domain Bacteria; phylum Pseudomonadota; class Gammaproteobacteria; order Pseudomonadales; family Pseudomonadaceae; genus Aquipseudomonas. The sequence continues at coordinate 21,777 of JBLUOL010000076.1, read as the reverse complement.
TGGGGAGCCACCAGGCGGGTTGGAATGGTGTCATGGGTATGGTCTATCCAAAACGTAGCCTGGATGAAATCCAGGGACAGCGCTCCCGGATTGCATCCGGGCTACGTTGGCTCCTGCGACGAACTTCTTTGCCACAGCGCGTAATGCACCTGGCCGGTGTGCTTTTCACGGTGCAGGCGCCAGTTGCCGGGCAGGCCGAGGGTCGAGGGCGCGGTTTCGCTTTCGGTGTAGATCCAGGCGTCGTCGGCCAGCCAGTTCTGAGCTTCCAGCAGTTCGCAGGCGTCCTGCAGCAGATCCTTGTGGAAGGGCGGGTCGAGCAGGACGATATCGAAGCGCTGCGGCGCCGGGCGAGCCAGCAGTTGCAGGGCGTCGCCCAGCTGAATCTCGCCGGTGCTGCACTGCAATGTTGTCAGGTGCTTACGCAATGCGCTCACCGAAGCCGGGTTGAGGTCGCAGGCCAGACCACTGGCCGCCCCGCGCGACAGGGCTTCGAGTAGCAGCGCGCCGCTACCGGCGAAGGGGTCGAGTACGTGGGCGCCTTCGACATAAGGCGCGAGCCAGTTGAACAGCGTTTCGCGTACCCGGTCCGGCGTTGGTCTCAGGCCGGGGCCGTCGGGGAAGGCGAAGCGCCGCGAACGCCACTCGCCGCCGATGATACGCAGTTGGCCCTGGCCGCCGTGGGCTTTGCCCGCGGCGGGTTTCTGCGGTGCGCGACCACGCATCAGTGCGGCACCGTGCTGGGCTGTTCGGTCGGGCGGTCGGTGGGCGGCGGCAGCTCCTTCTGCGTTACCGTCGGGCCGGCGGTGACCACCACCAGCGCCTCGGGGTCGAGGTGTTTGGCCATCGCCGCTTTCACTTGCTCGGTGCTCAGGCTTTGCACGTCGCGCATGAAGTCGTCCAGGTAGCTCAGCGGCAGGTCGTAGAAACCCATCGAGGCCAGTTGGCCGACGATGGCGGCATTGCTCGCGGTGGACAGCGGGAAGCTGCCGGCCAGTTCGCGCTTGGCATTATCCAGCTCTTGCTGGGTCGGACCATCACGCAGATAGTCGCCTAGCAGTTGCTTGACCAGCGCCAGGGTGCCTTCGCTGAGTTCGGCGCGGGTCTGCAGGTTGATCATGAACGGGCCGCGCGCCTGCATGGCACTGAAGCCGGAGTAGACGCCGTAGGTCAGGCCGCGTTTCTCGCGCACTTCACTCATCAACCGCGTGCCGAACCCGCCGCCGCCGAAGATCTGGTTGCCCAGGTACAGCGCCGCGTAGTCCGGATCACGGCGGTCGATGCCGAGCAGGGCGATCAGCAGATGGGTCTGGTTGGACGGATACTCGATATGGCTGGCGCTCGCCTTGGGCGTTTGCGGCTGGGCAATCTTCGCCAGTGCCGGGCCTTTCGGCAGGGCTGCGGAAACGCGGTTGGCGATTACCTCGGCCTCGGCGCGCGACAGGTCGCCGACTAGCGCGATCACCGCATTGCCGGCGCTGTAGGCACGAGCATGGAAAGCCTGCAGTTGCTGACGGCTGATCGCCGGAATCGATTGCGCGGTGCCGTCGCTCGGGTGAGCGTACGGGTGCTGGCCGTAAAGGCGCTCGAACAGCTCGAGGCTGGCCAGCTTGCCTGGGTTCTGCTTCTGGAACTCGAAACCGGCGAGCAGTTGGTTCTTGATTCGCGCTAGCGAGTCGGCCGGGAAGGTGGGCTTGCCCAGCACCTCGGCGAACAGCGCCAGAGCCGGCTCGCGCTGCTCTTGGGCGCTCAGGCTGCGCAGGCTGGCCACCGCCATGTCGCGATAGGCGCCGTTGCCGAATTCGGCGCCGAGGCCTTCGAAACCGGCGGCGATGGCGCCAACGTCCTTGCCTGGCACGCCCTCGTTGAGCAAGGCGTTGGTCAAGGTGGCAAGGCCTGGCACGCCGCCGTCCTGGCTGCTGCCGGCGGCGAAGGTCAGGCGCAGGTCGAACATGGGCAGCTCATGGGCTTCGACGAACAGCACCTTGGCGCCTTGCGCGGTCTGCCAGGTCTGGATATCCAGGGTGCGGCGCAATGGCGCCTTGCCGTCGAGCGCAGCCAGCGACTGCAGCTTGGCAGCATCGCCGGTCGCCGTGCTATCGGACAGGCTGGCGCAGGCGCCCAGTAGCAGTGCGCTGGACAGTACCAGGCCGAGCAGGCCCAGGCGGCGGTGCTCAGTCTTCATGGCGGGACTCCTCATGACGGGATGCTTCAGGCAGAACGTGGGCGACGCTCAGGCGGTCGCGGACGAAGAAGGTGCGGGCAGCCTGCTGGATATCGGCTGGGGTGACGGCCTGCAGTTCGTTCAGTTCCTGGTCGATCAGTTGCCAGGACAGGCCGACGGTTTCCAGTTGGCCGATGCTGGTGGCCTGGCTGGTGATCGAGTCGCGCTCATAGACCAGGCCAGCGATGACCTGAGCGCGTACGCGGGCCAGTTCGGCAGCGGACGGCGGGGCTTTCTTAAGCTCTTCCAGTTCGCGCCACAGGCCGGCTTCGGCCTGCTCCAGGGTCTTGCCCTTCTGCACGTTGGGCGTTGCCGAGAGGATGAACAGGCTGTCGCCGCGGGTGAAGGCGTTGTACCAGGCGCTGGCGCCGGAAACGAGCTCCTCGCCACGCTCCAGGCGAGTCGACAGACGCGCGCTGTAGCCGCCGTCGAGCAAGGCAGCGGCCAGGCGCAAGGCGTAGACCTGGCGTGGCGTTTCGGCGGTGGCCAGACCTGGCACGTTGAAGCCCATGATTAGGTTCGGCAGTTGGGTCTTGAGATACAGCGTGGTACGGCGTTCGCCCGGCGCGGCCAGCTCCAGCGGCAGCTTGGCGGTCGGCACTTCACCGCGCGCAATGCCGCCGAAGTAGCGCTGAACCTGGGTTTTCACCTCATCCACGCTGACGTCACCTACCACCACCAGGGTGGCGTTGTTCGGCGCGTACCACTTCTGGTGCCAGGCGCGCAGTTCGTCGATGTGCATGCGATCGAGGTCGGCCATCCAGCCGATGGTCGGGATACTGTAGCCACTGGCCGGATAAGCCATGGCCTTGAAGCGTTCGTAGGCCAGCGAGGACGGACGGTCGTCAGTGCGCAGGCGACGCTCCTCCTTGATTACCTCGATTTCCTTGCTGAACTCGTCGGCCGGCAGCGTCAGGCTGGCCAGGCGATCGGCTTCCAGCTCCAGGGCCACGCCCAGGCGGTCACTGGCCAGCACCTGGTAATAAGCGGTGTAGTCGTCGCTGGTGAAGGCGTTCTCCTCGGCGCCCAGTTCACGCAGGATGCGCGAGGCTTCGCCGGGGCCGAACTTGCCGCTGCCCTTGAACATCATGTGTTCCAGGGCGTGGGACAGGCCGGTGGAGCCGGGCGTTTCGTAGCTGGAGCCGACTTTGTACCAGATCTGCGAAACCACCACGGGGGCGCGGTGATCCTCGCGGACGATGACCTTGAGGCCATTGTCCAGTTTGAATTCGTGGGTGGGTTGAGCGGGAGAAGCGAAGGCCGCGAGTGGCGCGCAGAGTGCGCCGAACAGCAGGCCGAGGGAGCGGCGGGCAATGGCATTCATCGAAAGTCAGACCTGTCGGATAGCCTGGGCGGTCGTACCGCCGACGGGCGAAGAGGTGCTAGGATACCCCATCCTTTTCCGGGGCGGCGCGGCAAGGCTTTGCAGCCTGTTAGCGTCCGCTCCCCTGAGATGCAAGCGACCCATGTTTGGTTCCAATGACGACAAGAAGTCGCCGGCCGAGGCTGGCGCGCAGACCCCGCCTGTGACCGAAGAAAAGAAATCCCTGTTCAGTTGGTGGCGCAAGAAGCCAGCAGAGAACGCAGCCGAGCCGACTCAGCCCGCGCCTGTCGAGCAGACTGAGTCTGCTCAACCACCTGCCGAGCCGTCGACACCTGAGCGCGCGCCCGAAGCCGTGCCGGCACTCGAGCCCGAAGTGGCTGAGGCCGCGCCTGCTCCAGTGCCACTGGCTGAGCCGCTGGTTGCCGAACCCTCGGTCGCCCCGCCTGTTGTCGTTGAGCTGCCGCCCGTGCCTCAGCCTGTTGCCGAAGCCTTGCCCGAGGTTGTTGCGCCAGCTCCCGTAGCCGCGCCGGCCACGCAGGAAAAGCCGAGTTTCTTCGCCCGCCTCAAGCAAGGCCTGTCCAAGACCAGCGCCAGCCTCGGCGAGGGCATGGCCAGCCTGTTCCTCGGCAAGAAGGCCATCGACGATGACCTGCTCGATGATCTGGAAACCCGCCTGCTGACTGCCGACGTCGGCGTCGAGGCGACCACCGCGATCATCGGCAACCTGACCAAACGCGTGGCGCGCAAGGAACTGGCCGACAGCGGCGCGCTGTACAAGGCGCTGCAGGAAGAGCTGGTGACCCTGCTCAAGCCGGTCGAGCAGTCGCTGGTCATCGACACTGCCAAACAGCCTTACGTGATTCTCGTCGTGGGCGTGAACGGCGTGGGCAAGACCACTACCATCGGCAAGCTGGCCAAGAAGCTGCAGCTCGAAGGCAAGAAGGTCATGCTCGCTGCGGGCGATACCTTCCGCGCTGCTGCGGTGGAGCAGTTGCAGGTCTGGGGTGAGCGCAACAATATCGCGGTCATCGCCCAGCACACTGGCGCCGACTCGGCATCGGTGATCTTCGACGCGGTGCAGGCGGCCAAGTCGCGCGGCATCGACGTGCTGATCGCTGACACCGCCGGGCGCCTGCACACCAAAGACAACCTGATGGAAGAGCTGAAGAAGGTGCGTCGGGTGATCGGCAAGCTGGATGACACCGCACCGCACGAAGTGCTGCTGGTGCTCGACGCCGGCACCGGCCAGAACGCCATCAATCAGGCCAAGCAATTCAACCAGACCGTGAACCTCACCGGCCTGGCGCTGACCAAACTCGACGGCACCGCCAAGGGCGGTGTCATCTTCGCCCTGGCCAAGCAGTTCGGCCTGCCGATTCGCTACATCGGCGTGGGCGAAGGCATCGATGACCTGCGGCCGTTCGAGGCGCAGGCTTTCGTTCAGGCACTCTTCGAGGAGCGCGAGCGGGCATGATCCGATTCGAGCAGGTCGCCAAGCGTTATCCCAATGGCCATGTCGGGCTGCACGAGCTGAGTTTCCGCGTTCGCCCCGGCGAATTCCTCTTCGTCACCGGTCACTCCGGTGCCGGCAAGAGCACGCTGCTGCGCCTGCTGCTGGCGATGGAGCGGCCCACCAGCGGCAAGCTGCTGCTGGCCGGGCAGGATCTGTCGACCATCACCAATGCGCAGATTCCGTTCCTGCGCCGGCAGATCGGCGTGGTGTTTCAGAATCACCAACTGCTGTTCGATCGCACTGTCTACGACAACGTCGCGCTGCCGCTGCAGATTCTCGGTCTGTCCAAGCCAGAGATCGCCAAGCGCGTCGGCGCGGCGCTGGAGCGTGTCAGCCTCAGCGACAAGGCCGCGCAGGCGCCGGGGGATCTGTCCACCGGTCAGCAACAGCGTGTCGGCATCGCTCGCGCCATCGTCCACCGGCCAGCTCTGCTACTGGCGGACGAGCCCACCGGTAACCTCGACCCGCGCCTGGCTGCCGAGATCATGGGCGTGTTCGAAGACATCAATCAGTTGGGCACCACGGTACTGATCGCCAGTCACGACCTTGCACTGATCGCGCGTATGCGCCAGCGCATGCTCACCCTGCAACGCGGTCGCCTGATCGGTGACGGGGAGGCTGCCTGATGAGCGCATCGAAGATGCCCACGCCGCAGCCGGCCGAACGCGTCGGCGCGGCGCCGCGCAACAAGGTGGTCGATGGCCCGGCGGATGAGCCGGATTTTCGCACCCTGCTCAATGCCTGGCTGGAAAGCCACCGCGCCAGCCTGGTCGATAGCCTGCGCCGCCTGGCGCGTCAGCCCATCGGCAGTTTCTTCACCTGCCTGGTGATGGCCGTGGCGTTGAGCCTGCCCATGGGCCTGTCGCTGCTGCTGGACAACGTCGAGAAGCTCGGCGGTTCCTGGCAGCGTGCGGCGCAGATTTCCCTGTTCCTCGACATGTCCGCTGGCGAGCGCGACGGCCAGGCACTGCGCGAGCAGATCGCGGCGATGGATGACGTTTCCGACGCCGAATGGATCAGCCGTGAGCAGGCACTCGAAGAGTTCCAGCAACTGTCGGGCCTTGGCCAGGCGCTGAAGGAATTGCCGGAAAATCCGCTGCCTGGCGTGGTCCTGGTCACACCCAAGGAAGTCGACAAGGCCAAGCTCGAAGCCCTGCGCCAGCGACTGGCGGAGCTGCCGAAGGTGGAGCAGGCACAGCTCGATCTGGTCTGGGTCGAGCGTCTGACCGCTATCCTCAAGCTGGGTGATCGCTTCGTCTTTGGCCTCAGCCTGTTGTTGATCCTGGCGCTACTGCTGGTGATCGGCAATACCATCCGCCTGCACATCGAGAACCGTCGTGCCGAAATCGAAGTGATCAAGCTGGTAGGTGGAACCGATGGCTACGTGCGACGTCCCTTCCTTTATATGGGCGCGTTGTATGGTTTCGGCGCTGGTATCTTCGCCTGGCTGCTGCTGGCCTTCGGGCTGGATTGGCTGAACGATGCTGTAGTACGTTTAGCCGGCTTGTACGGTAGCGATTTCGCGTTAGGTGGCGTACCTTCGTCCGACGGTTTTTCGCTGCTGCTCGGCGCCGTGCTGTTGGGCTATATTGGCGCCTGGTTGGCTGTGGCGCGTCATCTGAACGAACTTGCACCCCGTTAGGGCGCTGTTCGGCAAGGCTGAACGCAAGCTGACAACTTATTGTTTTGGTTGATATTGACTATCTGAGCAGGAACTTATCCACAGGCTCTGCATCAGATAGCGCAGTGCTACACTGCACGAGTTTCGTGAATCGGAGGATTCGAATGTCCACTTCCTTGCAACCTGTTCATGCTCTGGTTCCAGGCGCCAACCTGGAAGCATACGTGCATGCCGTCAACAGCATCCCGCTGCTGACACCCGAGCAGGAGCGTGAACTGGCCGAAAATCTCTTTTACCAGCAGGATCTCGAGGCCGCCCGCCAGATGGTGTTGGCCCACCTGCGTTTCGTGGTGCATATCGCGCGTAGCTACTCCGGTTATGGTCTGGCCCAGGCCGACCTGATCCAGGAAGGCAACGTTGGCCTGATGAAGGCGGTCAAGCGCTTCAACCCGGAAATGGGCGTGCGCCTGGTGTCTTTCGCCGTGCACTGGATTCGCGCGGAAATCCACGAGTTCATTCTGAAGAACTGGCGCATCGTCAAAGTGGCCACCACCAAGGCGCAGCGCAAACTGTTCTTCAACCTGCGCAGCCAGAAGAAGCGCCTGGCCTGGCTGAACAACGATGAAGTGACCGCCGTGGCCGCCAGCCTGGGCGTCGAACCGCATGAAGTGCGCGAGATGGAAAGTCGCCTGACCGGCCAGGACATGGCCTTCGATCCGGCAGCCGATGCCGACGACGACAGTGCCTTCCAGTCGCCCGCGCATTATCTGGAAGACCATCGTTACGACCCGGCTCGTCAGCTCGAGGATGCCGACTGGAGCGACAGTTCCAGCAGCAACCTGCACGAAGCGCTGGAAAGCCTCGATGAGCGCAGCCGCGACATCCTTTACCAGCGCTGGCTGGCCGAGGAAAAGGCGACGCTGCACGACCTGGCTGCCAAGTACAACGTCTCGGCCGAGCGTATTCGGCAGCTCGAGAAGAACGCGATGAACAAGCTCAAAGGCTGTATCGCCGCCTGAGTCTGCCGTTACCCCGAAAAGCCGCACCCAGGTGCGGCTTTTTTCTGTCTGGAGCAATTGCCTTGAACAAAGCCCCACTGAAAGTGCAGCACTGGCTGATATTTGCGCTCGTCGCCGTGCTTTTCTTCGCCTGGGGCGCCTGGCTGATGCGCAGTACTGAAGTTGAGCCGGTGGCCAATCTGCAGCAGTGGCGCGATGCACTGTTGCAGCCGCTGGCCGAAGACGAATTGACGCTGCGTGATGTGCAGGCGTCAGCGCCGGGCGAGCTATGGCTGGAGCCGCGCCTCGACGGCGCACGGCTTGTCTATCGTGCGCCACTCGACGGGGAGGAGGGCGAGTGGTTGCTCGAGGCGGAGGTGGCGCTGGATCAGGACCAGCGCGATAGCCTGATGGCAGCGCAGGGGCTGCGTCCGGGGGATACGCAGCGGGTGGTGGGGGAATTATTGGCGGTGCAGCTGGCGGACTTCGCCATACGCGCGCTGAGCCTGAAACCGCTGGACAGCCTGGCTGCCGAGCGCCTGGCAGCGAGTCTGGGGCCGCCGCGCCTGACCTTGGAACTGGCCGAGGGCCAGGCTTGGGTCTATCCGCAATGGGGGCTGACGGTACACCTGCAGGGCGACGAAATCGCGCTACTGCATGCCGTGCCTAAACGGGTATTCGCTCCACGTCCGTAGGGCGCTGCGTGGTCCATGTTCGCTCAGGCGGCGTCACTTTCTGTGCGCACGGCGCACCCTACATCGGTCGGTCGCCTGCGCGAGGTGATTCTGCCCGTAGGGTGCGCCGCGCGCACCGACTAAAGTGGCTTCACCCGGCGGATCCTACAGCCAGCGCGGCCACCAATCGGGGCGCTGCGGCTTGAGTTGATTGAGGTAGTGACTGCCACCCAGCTGCGTCATCTGCTGACGAATCCAGGCGGCGCGGCGATTGACGTAGGCGTCCGGCCGGCCGGCGCTCCAGCGCAGCGGGTTGGGTAGCACCGCAGCCAGCTGGCTGGCCTGCTGACGATTCAGATAGGGCGCGCCGACGCCAAAATGGTGTTGTGCGGCGGCTTCGGCGCCAAAGATGCCATCGCCCCATTCAACGCTGTTGAGATAGACCTCGAGGATGCGCTCCTTCGACCAGAGCAGCTCGATCAGCGCGGTGAACCAGGCTTCCAGCCCCTTGCGCAGCCAGCTGCGCCCGGACCAGAGAAACAGGTTCTTGGCCACCTGCTGACTAAGGGTGCTGGCGCCCCTCAGCGAACCGCCGCTCTGGTTGTGCGCCAGCGCCGCCTGAATCGCGCCGACATCGAACCCCCAGTGCTCGGCGAATTTCTGGTCTTCAGCGGCGATCACCGCCATCTTCAGGTGATCCGGCAGCTCGTTCCATGGACGCCACTGACGCTTCAGTTCAATGGGCTGTTCGCTGCCCCAGGATTCGATCTTGCGCTCGATCATCAGCGCCGTGCCGGGTGGCGGCACCCAGCGCAGGGCAAGCACCAGCAGCGCGCTGGCCAGGATCAGCCAGAGCAGCAGTTTCAGCAGGCGGCGGGTAAGGGCTCGGAGCATGGGGTCTCGCATCGATCGGATGTGGCGCTATTAAAACAAAAAATCACCGAGAGCGATTTTTGACGTCAGCGCTGTAGTCGGCTCGCTAGGGTTGCCGCCAAGGATGGCAGGCAACAAAAAATTGCCGGGAGCAATTTTTGACGTCGCTTTGCGACGGCCCGAAGGGTTGCCGCCATGGATGGCAAGCAACAAAAAAGCGCTGAGGAAATTCCCGCCTGATACCTGGGTGTGACAATAACGCCCCATTCGCCTTCGGCCTCAATGGTTAAACTGCGTTCAGGTCCATCTCATCAGGAGTTTCCATGGCCCGTCTCTGGCTACTGTTGTCCGCGTTCGCCGGCTTCACCGGTGTTGCCCTGGGGGCTTTCGCCGCCCACGGCCTGAAGCAAAGGCTGACTCCCGAATATCTGGCGGTTTTCCAGACCGGTACGCATTACCAGTTGATTCATGCGCTGGCATTGTTCGGCGTCGGTCTGCTGGCGCTGCAGATGCCGGGACGGCTGGTGAACCTGGCAGGTGGCGCTTTCGCCCTGGGGATCCTGCTGTTTTCCGGCAGCCTCTACCTGCTGACCCTCAGCGGTATCGGCAAGCTGGGCATCATTACTCCGTTCGGCGGTGTCGCCTTCCTGATTGGCTGGCTGTGCCTGGGTTTGGCGGCCTGGAGACTGGCCTGACCCTGGCGTCAGAAATGAGGACGAATGGCGCCTTTTAGCCTTGGTCGTGGCCAGTTAACGGGCTAGAATGCCGGCCCTCTTCCCAGTTGTGACCGAGTCGTCATGCGTATCCAGTTGAATGGTGAACCCTTCGAACTGCCGGATAATCAGAGCGTCGCCGACCTGTTGGTTCGCCTCGATCTGACCGGGCGCCGTGTGGCGGTCGAACTCAATCAGGACATCGTTCCACGCAGCCAGCACGACAGCACCCAGCTCGCCGAAGGCGATCAGGTGGAAGTGGTGCACGCCATCGGCGGCGGTTGACCTCACGAGGAGTTTTCCATGAGCCAAGTTCGCAGCGACAAGCCCTTCACCCTGGCCGGTCGTACGTTCCAGTCGCGCCTGCTGGTCGGTACCGGCAAGTACAAGGATATGGACGAAACCCGTGACGCCATCGCCGCCTCCGGCGCCGAGATCGTCACCGTGGCGGTGCGCCGTACCAACATCGGCCAGAACCCCGGTGAGCCGAACCTGCTCGACGTGATCAGCCCGGACAAATACACCATTCTGCCCAACACTGCCGGTTGCTACGATGCGGTCGAGGCCGTGCGCACCTGCCGCCTGGCCCGCGAACTGCTCGATGGGCACAACCTGGTCAAGCTGGAAGTGCTGGCTGACCAGAAAACCCTGTTCCCCAACGTCATCGAGACCATCAAGGCCGCCGAAGTGCTGGTCAAGGACGGTTTCGACGTGATGGTTTACACCAGCGACGACCCGATCATCGCCCGTCAGCTGGCCGAGATCGGCTGCATCGCGGTGATGCCGCTGGCCGGCCTGATCGGCTCCGGCCTGGGCATCTGTAACCCCTACAACCTGCGCATCATCCTCGAAGAGTCGAAGGTGCCGGTGTTGGTTGATGCCGGCATGGGCACTGCCTCCGACGCCACCATCGCCATGGAACTGGGCTGCGAGGCCGTGCTGATGAACAGCGCCATTGCCGAAGCGCAGAATCCGGTGCTCATGGCCCGTGCCATGCAGCATGCTGTCGAGGCCGGGCGCCTGGCCTACCTGGCCGGTCGCATGCCGAAGAAACTCTATGCCAGCGCCTCGTCGCCGCTGACTGGCCTGATCAATTAAGGATGACGATTTGCTGCGTGCCGGTCCGACGGCGAGCCAAGTCGTAACGCAATCTACAAGAGCCCAGCATGACCGATACCCAACAGCCCGAACTGACCGAAGACGGTCGCCAGCGCCGTACCATCAAGAGCTTCGTGATGCGCGCCGGACGCATGACCGAAGGCCAGCAGCGTGGCATCGACAAGGGCTGGCCGCTGTTCGGCCTGGAGCTGGAAGATGGCCTGCGCGACTTCGACCAGGTGTTCGGTCGCAGCGCGCCGCGTACCTTCGAGATCGGCTTCGGCATGGGCCATTCCACTCTGGAGATGGCTGCTGCAGCACCCGGGCAGGATTTCATCGGTGTCGAGGTGCACAAGCCTGGCGTCGGTGCGTTGTTGAGCGGCGCGATGGTGCAGAACCTGAGCAATATTCGCGTGTACAGCTGCGATGCGCTGGAAGTGCTGCGCGACTGCGTGGCCGATGCCAGCCTCGATCGCGTGCTGCTGTTCTTCCCCGATCCCTGGCACAAGTCGCGTCACCACAAGCGCCGTATCGTCCAGCCGGCTTTCGCCGAGCTGGTGCGCAGCAAGCTGAAGGTCGGCGGCGTTCTGCACATGGCCACCGACTGGGAAAATTACGCCGAGCACATGCTCGAGGTGATGAATGCAGCGCCGGGCTATCGCAACCTGGCGGCCGATGGCACCTACGTGCCGCGCCCCGAGGAGCGCCCGGTGACCAAGTTTGAGCGTCGTGGCGAGCGTCTCGGCCATGGCGTGTGGGATCTGAAGTTCCAGCGTCAGGAATGATTCACCCAGCGATCCCTGTCGTCAGGGATCGCAAACGTTCCATCAGAACCGGCAGGATGCACGATTAGATCGGGATAACCCGACAGCCAGGACGGCGCCTCACCGCAAACACAACAAAGACAAGCGCACCTACAAGGGGCGCGGACAATAGCGGCACCGCTTGCAGGGCGCCGCGAGGAGAGCATTGTGTTGAGATCGGTTTCCCTTTTTCTGCTGACTGCCCTGGCGTTTCAGGCCCAGGCCAAGGTCGATGCCAGCCAGGCCGCGCGCCTGGGTCAGGACCTGACGCCGCTTGGCGGCGAGCGTGCCGGTAATGCCAGCGGCACTATCCCTGCCTGGACGGGCGGCCAGGCTACGCCGCCGGCCAACTACCAGCCGGGCATGCATCACCCTGATCCCTTCGCTGACGACAAACTGCTGTACCGGGTCGACAGCCAGAACCTGGCGCAGTACGAACAACAGCTGCCGGTCGGCCTCAAGACCCTGCTGCAGCAAAACCCCAGCTTCTATTTGCGCGTGTTCCCGACCCGTCGCAGTGCAGCCGCGCCGCAACGCATCTACGACGCGACGCGTTTCAACGCACTGAATGCCGAGCTGATTTCCGGTGGTAATGGCGTTCAGGGAGCAGCTTCCGGCGTACCCTTCCCGCTGCCGGCGAACGGCCAGGAGGCGATCTGGAACCACGTCATGCGTTACCGTGGCGACCAGATCAGCATGGTCACCAATCAGGCGGCGGTGCTCAGCAACGGTAGTTACAACCTGCTCAAGCTCGAGCGCGACATCTACTTCGTCTACGGTCGTGACGGCGTCGCCCCGCAGGATCTGGACAACACCCTGTTCCACTACAAGTACAAGGTCGTGGCCCCGGCCAAGCTGGCCGGATCGGCGCTGGTGGTGCAGGAAACCCTCGACCAGGTGCTGGCGATCCGCAAGGCCTGGCGCTTCAACCGTGGCGAGCGCCGCGTCCGCCGTCTGCCGATGCTGGCCTACGACACCCTGCAGCCGGACACCAACGGCATGGCCACCGCCGACCAGGTGGACTCCTACAATGGCGCGCCGGATCGCTACGAGTGGCAGTTGTTGGGCAAGCGCGAGATGCTGGTGCCCTACAACAGCTATGCCGTGCACCAGCGCGGCATTCCCTATGCCGATATCCTGCAGGCCAAGCACGTCAACCCCGAGCTGTTGCGTTACGAGCTGCACCGCGTCTGGGTGGTCGAGGCGGATCTGCGTACCGGCTTCAGCCATCCCTACGGCAAACGCCGCTTCTATCTGGATGAGGACAGCTGGCAGATCCTCGCCGTCGACCTGTATGACCGCAATGGCAACCTGATCGGTCTGCAGGAAGCCCACCCGATCAGCTACTACGACGTGCCGATGTTCGGCTCGACCCTGGAGACCATTTACGACCTCAAGGGTGGCCGCTACTTCGCTGACGGCCTGGATAACAACGAGAAGATGTACGACTTCAACGCCCGACTGAGCCCGCGCGACTTCACCCCGCAGGCGCTGCGCCGCGAAGGTAACTGAACCGTCCTCACTGGCGCGACCAGCGCATCGTCAGCTCCGGCTGGCCGGTGTGCGGGTCGCGCGTCTCGTCCAGCGTCACGAACCCGCCTGCCCGGTAGAAGGCCACTGCCCGGGTGTTGGCGCGGTAGACGCCGAGTTCCAGGCGGTTGCGCCTGCGTTTGGCTTCGTCCAGTAGCTGACTACCCAGACCGCGGCCTTGTGCGTCCGGGCTGACGAACAGCGCAGCCAGGCGCTGTCCATGCAGCGATGCGAAGCCGAGCACTCGACCCTGTTCCTCCAGCACCAGGGTTTCGGCCTGCGGCAGATAAAGCTCGCGCATGGCGGGTAACTGCTCGTACCAGAACGTCTCCGGCACGAAGTCGTGGGCCAGAATGGAAGCTCTCAGCCAGAGGTCGAGTAGCGCGTCGCTGTCTGTGGGATGGTAGGGGCGAATCATGATGAAATCCTGTTCGAGGAGAGGGACATCCATGGAGGTTCGGTTACATATCTTCGGGGCATCCGGTTCGGGCACCGGCACGCTGGCCCGCACGCTGGCCGAGCGCAACGGCTGGCTGCATCTGGATACCGACGACTTCTACTGGCTGCCGAGCGAGCCGCCCTATCTGCACAAGCGGCCGCCCGAGGAGCGTGTCAGGCTGATCCGCGAGCGTAGCGCTCAGGCGCCCAGCTGGGTGCTCAGTGGTTCGCTGTGCAGCTGGGGCGAGGCGTTGATCCCGTCGTTCAGCCATGCCCTGTTCTTGCGCCTGGACGACCGGGAGCGCATGCGCCGACTGCGGCAGCGTGAAGCGCAGCGCTACGCTGAACGCATTCTGCCAGGAGGTGACATGCACGGGCAGAGCCTGGCTTTCCTGCAATGGGCCGCCGGCTACGAGCAGGGGGACCTGCACACACGCAGCCTGCTTATGCACGAAACCTGGATGGCCCGCCATCTGGGCTGCCCGCTGCTGCGGCTGGACTCCACCCGGCACACGCCCGAACAATTGGCTGAGCGCGTGCTGAGCTGGCTGCAGTCCTGAGCGAGGTGCTCAGTAGATCCAACGCCGTAGGTAAGTCACCCCTCTAGCTCAGTGCTTTTAAGCGATTTTGCACGTTTTCGGCTTCACGTTTCCCGTCGTGCGGTCGCTTATTACCTGCGTGTGCCCGTCAGGACCAGCCAGGTTCCCGGGCAACCCATAACCGCTTCCAGATCCCGGTGATAACGCTCTGCGAGGGGCTCGTTCTTCCGCGCTGCGTCGCTTGCTCATGGATCTGGCTTTCAACGACAGGTGTCTGCTCGAGCCTGACATCGATGGAGTCCTGTGCATGAATATCAAGGATTGGCCGCTGCGCCTGAAAATCACCCTGACGGCGGCGGCGCTGTTATCACTGGTCAGCATTGTGCTGATCTGGCAGAGCGTTTCTTCCCTGGACCGGACCGTCAATGACACCCTGCGGCGGGATATCGATGGCTTCGCCCAGTCGATATCGGTCAACCTGGGCAACTGGATGCACGACCGCATCAACGCCGTGAAGACTACTGCGGGCAGCCTGGTGCAGCAGCCGCAGATCGCCCCACACATTCTGCTGCAGCAGACCTGGGCGACCTTCGCCTTCAATATCACCTACATCGGCACCGTCGACGGACAGATGCTGCAGAATGACCCGACGGTGATCCTGCAGAACTACGATCCGCGCCAGCGCGGCTGGTATCAGGGCGCCGAGAAGAACAACGATGTGTTCATCAGCGACCCTTACGTATCGCTCACCGATGGCGCCTACGTGGTGACCATCGCCTACCCGGCACGCCGTAACGGCACGCTGATTGGCGTGGTCGGCGCCAACCTGACGCTCGATACGTTGACCGAGACCATCGGCAAGTTGAGCATCCCTGGCGAAGGCTACGCGCTGTTGATCGACCAGAGCGGGCAGATGATCGCGCACCCCGACAAGGAGTGGCGCACCAAGTCGGCCGCCGACTTTTCGCCAGCGCTGGCTGACGAGCAGCTCAAGGCCCTGGTGCAGCAGCGTCGTCTCACTCAGGCTGAGGTGGCGGGCACCGATAGCCTGCTGTACGCCGTCGAGATCCCCAATACCCGGTGGACTTTCGTGATGGTCATGGATGAGGCAAAAGTACTCGCGCCGGTGCGTAAGCAGCTCGCTGTGCAGTTGATCATCGGTATCGGCATGCTGGCCGTCGCCATTCTGGTGCTGGCTCTGCTGGGCCGTGTGCTGTTCCGTGATCTCGAGCAGATCCGTCACAACCTCAACGCCATCGCCGAAGGCAATGGTGACCTGACCCAGCGCCTGCCGGTCAACTCCAATGACGAGATTGGCCAGCTATCGAGCAGCTTCAACCGCTTCATCGAGCAACTGCACGGCATCATCTCCCGTCTGCGCGAGGTTGCCGTGGCGCTGAGCAACGAGTCCGGACAGGTCGCGCAGGATGCTGAAGCGCAGAACCAGCACGTGCAGCAGCACCAGTCCGAGCTGCACCTGGTGGCCACTGCGGTGACGCAGATGGCTTCCGCCACACAGGAAATCTCGCACAATGCCGAGACCGCCTCCGGCCAGGCCGTGGATTCGGTCAGCCTGAGTGTGGAAGGGCGCCGCCAGGTGGAGCGCAGCCAGCAGTCCATCGCCCTGCTGGCTGAAGAAGTCGAAGGGGCCGGGCGCATCATCGATGAATTGCACCGCCACTCCAACGAGATCAGCTCGATTCTCTCCACCATCGCCAGTATCGCTGACCAGACCAACCTGCTGGCCCTAAACGCGGCCATCGAGGCGGCGCGTGCCGGCGAGCACGGTCGTGGTTTTTCGGTGGTGGCCGATGAGGTGCGCGTGCTGTCCAAGCGCACCCATGAGTCCACCCGCGAGATCGAGGCGATGATCCAGGTGCTGCAGGACGCCACTCGCCAGGCCGTCGGGGTGATGGACAACGCGGCTGCCAAGGCTTCGCAGAGTGTGACTGATGCCCAGGCGGCCAGTGACCTGTTGCAGCAGATCACCGATGCGGTCGGGCAGATCAACGACATGGCTGCGCAGATCGCCTCGGCGGCGGAAGAGCAGGCCTGTGTCACCGTGGAGGTCAACCGCAACACCGAGAACATCCGCGCCATGGGCGATCAGATGTCGCAGAGCAGCCATGCCGCCTCGGCAGCTGCCTCCAACCTGCAGGCGCTAGGCCGGCAGATCGGTAGCGAAGTGTCCAAGTTCGTGCTGTAGAAACAGCGGTTCGCCCCTCGCCGTAGGAGCGGCTTCAGCCGCGAAAGCCAATGTCCATGGCTGACACCGCTCCTACAAGGGAAATCAGTTCTTCTTGCCGCAACTGCAATGGCGCTCCGCGGTCACCCTAGTTCCTGTCGGCCAATATGCCGATCACCACGAAGATCAGGATCAGCACCGGCGCCAGTGTGTAGTTGTTGAAGTGCGCCAGGCCCTTGGCCAGCCAGGGTGTGAGGAAGACGATCGCCAGGCCGTAGCCGACCGCGCAGAACACCACGAACAGCAGAGTACGCAGGACGAAATTGAGGTTGCCGATGGTGCGTTGAACCCAGGCGTTGATGGCTGGGCCGAACAGCACCAGCAGGGTGGCCATGATGGCCAGGGAGATATCGCCGAGGTGGCTGCGGCTCCAGCGCGAGAGGGTGACGATCAGGTCCAGTAGCAGATCCATTCAGGCTCCTTGGCAGGCGTAACGGTCAGCGCAGCGGCATCAGGGCTGCGCGAGCGAAGCGCCTAAGCCTAACGGATTGTCGTGGCGCTGTGGGTGAACTAGGCCAGGAACTGCTGCAGCAGATCATTGAGAAACAGCTGGCCCTTGGCCGTGGCGACCAGTCGAGTTTCATCGGCTTGCAGCAGGCCCTGGCGTTCGGCTTCGCGGCGCGCCTGTTCGAGTTGCTGCAACGGCAGGCCGGTGCGCTGGCTGAACAGCTCGGCTGGCGAGCCTTCGGTCAGGCGCAGCACGTTCATCAGAAATTCGAAGGGCAACTCGTCGGCTGCCAGCAGGCGTTCGCCGGCCTGGAATGCCTTGGCCGGGTCGAGGTAGTCCTTCGGCAGGCGGGTTTTCCAGGCGCGCTGGATGCGCCCTGCGGGGGTGCTCAGCTTGGCGTGGGCGCCAGCACCGATGCCGAGAAAGTCGCCGAAGGTCCAGTAGTTGAGGTTGTGCCGCGCCTGTTTGCCGGGCTGGGCGTAGGCGGACACCTCGTACTGCGCGTAGCCCTCGGCGGCGAGCAGCGCCTGGCCGGCTTCCTGAATGTCCCACAGCAGATCGTCCTCGGGCAGCTCGGGCGGCTGGCTCCAGAACACCGTGTTCGGCTCCATGGTCAGCTGGTACCAGGACAGGTGCGTGGGGGCCTGGGCGATGGCGGTGCGCAGGTCGAACAGGGCGTCTTCGATGCTCTGCTGCGGCAGGCCGTGCATCAGATCGAGGTTGAAGTTGTCGAAGCCGGCAGCACGCGCCATATCGGCAGCGCGGATGGCTTCGTCGCCATTGTGGATGCGCCCCAGCGCCTTGAGCTTGGCTTCCTGGAAACTCTGCACGCCGATGGACAGACGGTTGATGCCGAGGCTTCGGTAGCCCTTGAACTTGGCCTGCTCGAAGGTGCCGGGGTTGGCTTCTAGGGTGATCTCGATGTCTGGCGCGAAGGCGATGCGCCGCTCGACGCCTTCCAGCAGACGGCCCAGGGCGCGGTCGGAGAACAGACTGGGCGTGCCGCCGCCGAAGAAAATCGAGCTCAGTGGCCGGTCATGGGCGTGCTGAACGTCGATATCGAGGTCGGCGAGCAGCGCGTCGACGTATTCCTCTTCAGGCAGCGTCGGCCCGGCAGCATGGGAGTTGAAGTCGCAGTAAGGGCATTTGCGCACGCACCACGGGATGTGGATATAGAGCGCGAGGGGCGGGAGCAGGAAACTCCCGCCAGAGGTGTCGCTCATGCCAGCCCCAGGCGCTGCTTGAGCAGGGCCATGGCGCGGGCGCGGTGGCTAAGGCGATTCTTCTGCTCGGCGGGCAGCTCGGCACTGGAGCAGCTGGTTTCCGGCACCCAGAACAGCGGGTCGTAGCCGAAGCCTTGCTCGCCACGGGCTTCGTGCAGGATGCTGCCGTGCCACAGGCCTTCACAGAGGATCGGTAGCGGATCGTCGGCGTGCCTCACCAGGGCCAGGGCGCAGACGAACTGGGCGCCGCGCTCGGCGTCCGGCACGTCTTTCAGGGCAGCGAGCAGCTTGGCGTTGTTCGCTGCGTCGCCCTGGCCATCGGCATAGCGCGCCGAGTAGATGCCGGGCGCGCCGCCGAGGAAATCTACCGCCAGACCGGAGTCGTCTGCCAGCGCCGGCAGGCCGGAGATGCGCGCGGCGTTGCGTGCTTTGAGGATGGCATTCTCGACGAACGACAGGCCGGTCTCTTCCGGCTCGACGCTGGAGAACTCGCCGATCGAGCGCACGCGTACTGCATCGCCAAGCATGGCCTGCAACTCTTTGAGCTTGCCGGCGTTATGGCTGGCCAGTACCAGTTCCTTGAGGTCGATCATGCGGATATTGCCTGTCAGTTGAACGTTGAATTACAGAACCTGTAGGAGCGGCGCCCCGCCGCGAACCAGGACGGCAGCGCCCTGAAAGCTTCGCCCTGGGGCGGGGCTCCTACGCAAAGATGCTGGCAGCGCCTTCAGCATCAGTCATCCGGGAACATTTCCTGGTTGAAGGTGATGCGGTGCGTGTTATCGCCCTGGCGCACATCGAGGCTGAAGCTGAGAATCTCGCGGCTGGAGAAGGGGAACTGTGCCAGGTAATAGATGGCGCCGCTCTCGGTGACCTGCCTGAAGGTCAACGCGGTGCTCTGCCCCAGCAGGTTCTTCACCTGGCCGCTGACCTGCGCGGTGCTGGCCTTGCTGGCCTTGAGCACGGCGATGTTGACCACGCCCTGAGTCTTGCTGCGCACCAGGCCGGCGGCGCTGGCGATGTCCGGCTGCAGGAAGCTGGAGTTGAACACGCTGTAGTGCACGTCGAGGTCGCCGAAGCTCTGCTTGCGCTCGGCGGCGGCCGGCAGGGCCAGGCACAGGGCGATCAGGAAGGGGATGATGCGGCGCATGATGTTCTCCTCGTTCAGACCGCAACGCGGTGGGCGGAGAGGTCCGCGCCGCTGATGCGGTAGATGCCGATCTCGCCCAGCAGGTTGGGCCAGATGCGGCTTGCCAGGCCATGGCGGTGGTCACGGTCCACTGCCAGGCGTTCTTCCACACGGGCACCCTGGGCGTGACAGAGACGCTCGAAGTCCTCGAAGGTGCAGAAGTGGATATTCGGGGTGTTGTACCAGGTATAGGGCAGGAAGTCCGACACCGGCATGCGACCTTTAGTCGTCAGGTACCAGCGGCAGCGCCAGTGGCCGAAGTTGGGGAAGGTGATGATGCAGGTCTTGCCGACCCGCAGCATTTCGGCCAGCACCTTGTCCGGGTAGTGTAGCGCTTGCAGCGACTGGGTCATGACCACCACGTCGAAGCTGTTGCTGGCGAAGTTGCCTAGACCGAGATCGAGGTTCTGCTCGATGACGTTGACGCCGCGCTCGATGCACAGGGCGATCTTGTCCGGGTCGATCTCCAGGCCGTAGCCGGCCACCTGCTTGTTGTCGCGCAGCCAGGCGAGCAGCTCGCCGTCGCCGCAGCCCAGGTCGAGCACACGGCTGCCCGGGGCGATCCATTCCTGGATGATGTCCAGATCCGCTCGCATGCTCATACCTCGATTCGCTTCATGTAGCTGTCGAACGCCTGCAAATAACGCGGGATCGGCATGAGGAAGGCGTCATGGCCCTGCGGTGCGTCGATTTCCAGGTAGCAGACGTTCTTCTTCGCCGCCGTCAGGGCGTCGACGATCTCCCGCGAGCGGGCGGGGGAGAAGCGCCAGTCGGTGGTGAAGGACATCACGCAGAAGTCCGCCTTGGCCACGGCCAGGGTCTTGGCCAGATCGCCGTCGTGCGCAGCGGCAGGGTCGAAGTAGTCCAGTGCCTTGGTCATCAGCAGATAGGTGTTGGCGTCGAAACGGCCGGAGAATTCCTCGCCCTGATAGCGCAGGTAGCTTTCCACCTGGAACTCGACGCTGTGGAAGTCGTAGTTGAGTTTCTCGCTCTTCAGACCGCGGCCGAATTTCTCGCCCATGGCGTCGTCGGACAGGTAGGTGATATGGCCGACCATGCGCGCCAGCATCAGCCCGCGCTTGGGGATCACGCCCTGTTCCTGGAAATGCCCGCCGTGAAACTCCGGGTCGGTGAGAATCGCCTGGCGCGCCACCTCGTTGAAGGCGATGTTCTGCGCCGACAGCTTGGGCGCCGAGGCAATCGCCAGGCAATGGCGTACGCGCTCGGGGTAGCTGATGGTCCACTGCATGGCCTGCATGCCGCCGAGGCTGCCGCCGATTACCGCCGCCCACTGGGCAATGCCGAGCACATCGGCCAGGCGTGCCTGGCTGTGCACCCAGTCTTCCACCGTCATTACCGGGAAGTCGGCGCCGTAGGGCTTGCCGGTGGCCGGGTTGGCGCTGCTCGGGCCGGTGGAGCCGTTGCAGCCGCCCAGGTTGTTGGGGCTGACGACGAAGAACTTGTTGGTGTCGATGGGCTTGCCGGGGCCGATGCAGCTGTCCCACCAGCCGGGCTTGCGATCATCCGGGCTGTGGTAGCCGGCGGCGTGATGGTGGCCGGACAGGGCGTGGCAGATCAGCACCGCATTGCTGCGCGCGGCGTTCAGTTCGCCATAGGTTTCGACGACCAGTTCGTACTCGGCCAGGCTGCGCCCGCAGGCCAGCGCCAGGGGTTCGCTGAAGCGAAATACCTGGGGACTGACCAGGCCGACGGAATCTTGGGGAAATGCAGTGGGCATTGAGGCGCTGCTAATGAATCGGAGGAGGGCGCCAGTCTAAAGAGCACCGACCCGAGCGGCAAGCGAGCTGGGGGCAGGAAAAAGGCAGGCTAGGGTTGCTGGCGCTAGTCAACCGGGCTAGAGTCTGCCCTGTCGCGGTCAATCCCGCGACCGGGTGTAGCAACTCGAAATCAACCAGGGCGCGGTAGCGCCATAGCCGAGAGCAGGCGCTTTTTTGTGCCTGCTGTTTTCTCGTGCATTTATGGCGGGCCGTGCGGGGCAGGCTTCGGCCTGGCCGGTTCCCTTGGTTGCCGGTTTGCTACCCCCGTACGGTCCGCCTCCATTACCGTGTAGCAACGGCTGGATGGCGGCTCCTTAATCAAACCAAGGAGCATAAGGAAAATGCGCCACTTTCCCCCTTTTACCCAAGGGCGCCGCCCTGGGCCATTACCGTTCTCCTCTGTGGAGGTGCGCCATGACTGATCGGCCTACCTCGCTTCATCACCGCCATCGCCTCGACCGTACCGACCCGCATGCCTTGTGCGAGCTGGCGTCCCTGCGCCTGGAAGCCGTACAGGCGCTGATCAAGGTATTGCTCGACGAACAACCA
>JBLUOL010000075.1:0-23582 GCA_048065775.1 Pseudomonas sp. GW6 | reverse complement strand
CTGGGCGGCCGGCTCGGCGGGCGTGCGCGCAGCCAGCTCAGCCAACTGAGCATCCTTCTGCGCCAATTGCTCCTGCAACTGCTGCAGTTGCAATTGCAGTTGCGCCAAGCCTTGTTGCAGTTGCAGATTTTCCGCCGCCTGGTTGGCCAGCTCCAGATCGACCTGGCGCTGCCTCTCGGCCAGCAGCTCCAGGCTTTCGCTTTGCTGCGGTGCTGGCTCCAGGGCAGCCAGAGGCGCGCTAACGGGCCCTTCGGCAGTGTTTTCAGCGAGCACGGGTGAGGCCTCGGCAGCGACCGGAGCAGCGCTCGGCGGGGCAGCCTCCGCACGGGCGGCATCCGGCAACAGCAGCTCGGCGCCAGCCTGTAGACGACTTGGATCGCCGCCAGCGAAGGCATTCGGGTTGAGGGCAAGAATGCCCTCCATCAGCGCCTGCTGAGACAGCGTACTGCCCTGCTCACGCAAACGCGCGGCGATGGACCAGAGACTGTCGCCACGGCTGACCTGATGACGGTGCCCAGCAGATGCACGCGGCGGCGTGACCGCTCTGACCGACGAGGCCGGTGCTGCGGTGCGGTTAGAGGGTTGCGATACGGCAGCAGCGCTTGGTGCGGTTACAGCGGAATAAGCCGAAGAACCAGGTGGATCGAGCAGAACCGTATATTCACGTAGTAACTGGCCATTGGGACGCGCCACTTCGACGATGAAGTTCAGGTATGGCTCACGCACCGGACGGTTCGACACCACGCGGATCACACTACGTGATCCCTGCAGAAGCGGCGTGAAACGCAGATCATTGAGAAAGTAGAAGCGCTCCACCCCCGAACGACTGAACACCTCGGCTGGTGCCAGACCGACACGCAGATCCTGCGCGCCCAGATCACCCACTTCCAGCAGCTCGATCTCGGCCTCGAAAGGCTGATTCAGCGCAGAATGCAGCGTGATTTCACCCAAACCAAGCGCCGGAGCCATTCCCGAATAGAGGGCGGACCCCGACGCCAGACCCAACATTAATTGACGCACCCGAGCCATGCGACCTCCAGGGTTATTCGGCTCGAACGCCACCTCCTCGACTTCCTGTCTGAGCATCCCTTGGCCGGGAGGCTGGCGCCCTTGATAGTTCGAGAACGGGCGACAAGGTCCTTGTCGAGGCCGTCTCGAATTGCATTATGGCTACTAATTCACAAAGTAGCGGCTTGGCGGCCAGTTTGCCGATGAAAGCACGGTGCCATCAAGTTGAATCAGTCAAAAATTAGGCAAATAAAAAATACGATCAAAAAAATGATCGGATTTTTGACAGTGCAGGCGGTTCACTTCATCAGGTTGCCGAGCACTCGAGCGTGCACCTGCTGACAGCGACGCAGATCCTCCTCGTCGATACCGGCGAAGACTTCATGGCGCAGCTGGGTGGAAATCGCTTCGATCTTCTCGATCAGAGGCTGCGCATCCGGCTGCAGCGCGATCTTCTTGGCACGGCGGTCTTCGGGTACTGCCACGCGAGTAACCAGCCCCTGACTTTCGAGACTGTCGAGTAGACGCGCCAGCGTCGGCCCCTCTACGCCGACGCTTTGCGCCAATTCACGCTGGGTCGGCATTTCGCTGAAGCGCGCCAGGTGCAGTAGCACCAGCCAGCGAGCCTGGGACAGGCCCAGCCCTACCAGGCGTCTATCGAGTTCGGAACGCCAGGCACGGGATAGCTGGGCAACCTGCATGGCAAAGCGATGTTGATCGGGGTAAGACATGGGCAAGCGGACTCATACAAAGGTCAAAAACTAATTATTAGCCAGCTAGCCATAACCCGATGCGCAGGGCAAGCGCGGATTGCGCCATGAGCGTTGCAGAATGCGACCGGCTCGTTGCGCCCCGACTGCAACTCAGGCCGCCACCCTGTTACGTCCGAAAGCCTTGGCCTCGTATAGCGCTCGGTCGGCCTGCTCGTAGAGCTGACTCAATTCAGGCTGGCTATCGGGGCTCAGGCAGGCAACGCCGATGGACATGGTCAGTACATCGGCGCTGTCGGAACCACGATGGGCGATGCCCGCCTCCTCCAGCGAATGGCGCAGGGCCTCGGCGCGTTGCCTGGCTTCATCGGCACTGATGTCGAACAACAGCAGCGCGAACTCCTCCCCGCCAAGCCGTACGCCCATATCCAGTGGTCGCCGCGCGGCCTGCTCGATCAGTGAGCCGACACGCTGCAAAGCCGCGTCGCCAGCCTGGTGACCGTAGCAGTCGTTGTACGCCTTGAAATGGTCGATATCGCAGAGCAGCAACGCAATCGATATACCGTCACGCTGTGCCTGGCGCCACAGGCGCTCGAACTGCCGATTGAAGCTACGACGGTTATGCAGCCCGGTCAGGCTGTCGTGGTAGGCAAGCAGCTGCATCAGATGGCTGATCAGAAAATGCTCGCGTGATTTGTATTCCAGGAGGTAGCAACCGACAGCGCCGATAAGATTGCCGAAGACCAGGAACAACAGGTTGTTGATCAACCTCGGAGCAGGCAGCCCTGCGGCCAATTCCGCCAGCACATAGGCGAGCAAAATCACCAGGGAACAGGCAAGAGCCTCGCTCAAGCGCAGGCCGACCAGGAAGTACGCCGCCATGCTCACCAGCAACAGTCCTTCGTAGGGGTAGCCGGGGTCGGCGCGATGGGCAATACCGACAATCATCGCTGCGCCCACGCCGAGCACTAGGATGCAGGTCATGCTCAGCGGTAGCAGAAGATGGCTGTGGCGACGCCGCAGGATAAGGGTCGCGCAAACCAGCAGGATGACCAGCGCCACCAGGCGCACTGCGATCACCCAGCCCAGGTGCGATGCAGGCACCACCAACATGTCCAACACCGTCAGGGCCAGCCAGATGACCGTGGCGACGCACAGCGCGATACGTTTGAGTTCGAAGCCGTCCTCAAGCATGTGCGCACGATATTCACGCTCGAGAGCGCGGGAAAAACGCAACCGCCGAAACCCCAGGCTCAACTGCTCGGCATAAGGGCTCGGACGAACCTCGTCGTACCAGGCGTGATAGTCAGGCACCCTCACCTCGTTATCTGGCGGCCTGCCCACACCTTAGCCCTGCGATCGAAATGCCGCCAGAATCAGGCTGCCAAGTTTCACCGAGGACACTTAGATCTCGAACTCGGCCTGCAGCGCCGCACGCACGCAGTAGAGCACCGCTTCGTCGACCCGCCCGGCGAACAGCGAGGCAATCTCGCTGACCGCCGGTAATTCGCCCTCGCCATCGAGGAAGGTCTCCTGAATCTCGCCCAACAGTTCCTCAGGAAGATCCAGCGCCTGCTCCAGGGTCAGTTGCTGCTGGGCGATTGCCTCGGCTAGCAGGCTGTAGACGTTCTTCTCGGTGCAACCCAACTGGCCGGCGATTTGCGTCGGGGTCATACCGGCGCGAGCCAGGCTGACCAGCTCATGACGCAGATCGGCCACCGGCGGTGGCGTGTCATCCGCGCCGCTGCCATTGAGTACTTCCAGGAAGGCCTGGCCGTAGCGTTCCAGCTTGCGCGCACCGACGCCGCTGACCTCGGCCATTTCACTCAGCGAGCTGGGCTGGCTGCGCAACATTTCCAGCAACGTGGCATCAGGGAAGATCACGTACGGCGGTACGCTGTGCTCTTCGGCCAACTTACGACGCAGACTGCGTAGCGCCTCCCACATATCCCGCTCATGGCCGCGCACCAGTTGGCTGGCGGCGCTACTGGAGGCCTTGGCCGCCTGCGCCGGCTTGGGCTCACGACGCAGTTGCAGGCTGACCTCACCACGCAGCAGCGGCCGGCAGGACTCAGTCAGGCGCAAACCGCCGAAACCGTCCAGATCGACATCGGCCAGGCCGCGGGCGACCAACTGACGGAACAGGGTTCGCCACTCGACCTCGGAAAAGCCCTTGCCGACGCCGAACACCGCCAGGTGCTGATGGCCGGCGGCGCGAATCTTCTCGTTGTCTCGGCCGAGCAGAATGTCAACCAGATGGCCGACACCATAGCGCTGGCCGCTGCGATAGACCGCCGACAGCGCCTGGCGCGCCGGCTCGGTGGCATCCCAGGTCTCGACGCCGTCGATGCAGTTATCGCAATGCCCGCAGGGCTGAGCCAGTTCCTCGTCGAAATAGCCCAGCAACGCCTGGCGGCGGCAGCGTGTCTCCTCGCACAGGGCGAGCATGGCGTCGAGCTTGTGCTGCTCGATGCGCTTGTGGCGCTCGTCACCTTCGGAATTGTTGAGCATCTGCTTGAGGAAGATCACATCCTGCAGGCCGTAAGCCATCCAGGCATCGGCCGGCAAGCCGTCACGGCCGGCGCGACCGGTCTCCTGGTAGTAGGCCTCCAGCGACTTGGGCAGATCCATGTGGCAGACGAAGCGCACGTTGGGCTTGTCGATGCCCATGCCGAAGGCGATGGTCGCCACCATGATCAGGCCTTCCTCATTGAGAAAGCGCTTCTGGTGATAGGCGCGCAACTCGTTGGGCAGGCCGGCGTGATAAGGCAGCGCCGGAAAGCCCTGGCTGCTGAGAAAGTCGGCGACCTCCTCGACCTTCTTGCGCGACAGGCAGTAGACGATACCGGCATCACCCTTGCGCGCGGCGAGAAAACCCAGCAGCTGCTTGCGCGGCTGATCCTTGGGCTGGATGCGGTAGAAGATGTTCGGCCGGTCGAAGCTCGACAGAAAGCGCTCGGCGTTGTCCAGGTGCAGACGCTGGACGATTTCCTCGCGGGTACGTTTGTCCGCGGTGGCGGTCAGGGCGATACGCGGTACATTGGGAAACAGCTCAGCAAGCTGACCGAGCTGCAGGTACTCAGGCCGGAAGTCGTGCCCCCACTGCGAAACGCAATGCGCTTCGTCGATGGCAAACAGGGCGATATCCAGGCCCTGCAGGAAGCTCAGCATGCGCGGCTGCACCAGGCGCTCGGGCGCCAGGTAGAGCATCTTGATCTGCCCGCGACGTATACGGTCGGCGATCTCGCGCTGCTCGTCAGGGCTCAAAGTGGAATTCAGCGCCACAGCTGCCACACCCAACTCGTCCAGGGTAGCCACCTGATCGTCCATCAAGGCGATCAGCGGTGAAACCACCACCGCCAGGCCCTCGCGCATCAGTGCCGGCACCTGGAAGCACAGTGACTTGCCGCCGCCGGTAGGCATCAACACCAGGGCATCGCCGCCGCCGGCCACGCGCTCGATGATCGCGGCCTGGTTGCCGCGAAAGGCGTCGTAGCCGAAAACGTCTTTGAGAATGCGCATGGCGTGGTCGAGCATGAAGGCCTCCAAATCTAGCCGCGCATTATGCCGCAGGATCGCAGGCAACAGGGCGCCTACCCGTCCGAAGCCGTTGAATCGCCGTTAGTAGAGCGCCCGTGCTGGTCGCAGAGGCAGCGGTGAACTAGAATCCATCCTCGTTTATCCCCTAAGCCTCAAGGTAACCCCACGATGTCCTTCGCTGAGCAACTGTCCCGCCTGCAAGCCTTTCTCGATGCCGATGAGTTGCACGAAGAGGCGTTGGACTACGTGGCCGCGCATGGCTACCTGACCGCCCTGGCGATCTGCCCGGATCAGGTACCGGAGCGTGAGTGGATCGATGCGCTGTTCGCCGAGCCACCGCACTACCGCAGCGACGCCGAACGCGAAGAGATCGAAAGCACGCTGATCCATCTCAAGGCGCATATCGCGCGTCAGCTGGCCGGCGAGGAAGAGCCCGAGTTGCCGTGCGATCTGGATCTCGGTGACGAACCGGATGACTCCGACCTGCGCGGCTGGTGCATCGGCTTCATGGAAGGCGTGTTCCTGCGTGAAGCGGTGTGGTTCGAAGATGCCGAAGACGAAGTCAGCGAGTTGCTGCTGCCGATCATGGTCGGCTCGGGTCTGTTCGACGAACAGGCCGAATTTGCCGAGATCGCCCGCGACCGCGACCTGGTGGACAGCATGATCGACCAGATTCCCGAGCTGCTGACCGCCCTCTTCCTGCTGTGCCAGGCTCCGGAAGAAAAACCCGCACTGCTCAAGCCTCGCCACTGACCCCATGAGCCGGGGCACGCCCCGGCTGCCGCCAAGACCCGCCCATGCCGCGTGACATCCAGCCAAGCCGCCATCGCAGTGTCCGTTACCTGCTGCTGACCATCGGCTGGTTGAGCGTGGCACTCGGGGTCATCGGCATCTTCCTGCCCGTACTGCCGACCACGCCATTCCTGCTCCTGGCGGCGGCCTGCTTCGTGCGCAGCTCACGGCGTTTCTACCTCTGGCTGGTCACCCACCCGCGCCTGGGGCCGTGGATTCGCGACTACCTCGAAGGCCAGGGCATCCCACTCAAGGGCAAGGTCTACGCCCTGGTGCTGATGTGGGCCAGCATCAGCTTCTCCTGCTATCTGGTGCCCATGCCCTGGGCGCGCGTGTTCATGCTCAGCAGTGCGGCGCTGGTCAGCCTGTATATCCTCAAGCAGAAGACCCTGCCCAATCCCTGAGCGCTCTGCGCAGCCCGGATGCTATCCGACAGCTCAGCGGGAGTCCCCCGGATTGCATCCGGGCTACGGGAGCCAGTCACTTTCTCGACAAGCTTTTGACGCTGCTTTCTTACAGTGACGAAGCGGCCGGCAAAAAGCCGACACCTCACCTAGACTCTGCCAATCGAGCCTGGAGACCACGACCCCATGCGACGGCTGCGCGTTCAGGGATGGCGGTGGCGGCTGCTGATCCTGTGGATTGGCGGCGGGCTGCTGGCCGCGCTGGCAGTAGCCGATTGGGACTTCGCCGTGATCGTGAAGAATGCGGAAAACCGCTACGGCAACCTCGGCCCTGCACGCAAACGCATTCTCGACTGGGAAGAGTTGATCAAGAGCAGCACCAGCCTGAACGAGGCGGACAAGCTCAATGAGGTCAATCGCTTCTTCAACCGCACCATCCGCTTCGTCGACGACATTCAGCTCTGGCGCGAGAACGACTACTGGGCCACCCCAGTAGAAATGCTGATCAAGGGCGCCGGCGATTGCGAGGACTACTCCATCGCCAAGTACTTCACCCTGCGCCGCCTCGGCATCCCCAGCGAAAAGCTGCGCATCACCTACGTCAAGGCGCTGAACTACAACCAGGCGCACATGGTGCTGACCTATTACGCCAGCCCTAGCGCCGAGCCACTGGTGCTGGACAACCTGATCAACGACATCCGCCCTGCCTCGCAACGCAAGGACCTGCTGCCGGTGTACGCCTTCAATGCCGAAGGCCTCTACCTCGCAGGCTCCAACACACGCAAGAGCGACACCAAGAAGCTCTCTCGCTGGCAGGACATCCTGAAAAAAATGCGCGCGGAGGGCTTCGCCATTGGCGAAGGCTAGGAGGAAAAAGCCATGTCGTTACTAAAGCAACTGTTTCTCGCCATCTGCCTGTTTCTGGTGGTGGCCTTCACCGGCAGTTTCATCGCCGGGGTGGAGAGCTCGCGTGAACAGTTGATCAGCCAGCTGCGCTCGCACGCCCAGGACGCCGCCACGGCGCTGGGGCTGTCGATGACGCCGCATGTGGACGACCCGGCGATGATCGAGCTGATGGTCAGTTCGATCTTCGACAGTGGCTACTTCGCCAGCATCCGCGTGGTGCGCATCGCCGACGACAGCGTGATCGTCGAACGCGCCACCGAGATCAGGCCCGAGAACGTGCCCGGCTGGTTCGTCGACCTGGTCGATCTGCAGCCCCAGGGTGGCGATGCGCTGATCATGCGCGGCTGGGAGCAGGCCGCAAGGGTCGAGGTGCTCAGCCATCCACAGTTCGCCCTGGCCAAACTGTGGGACAGCGCCCTCGGCAGCCTGTTCTGGCTGCTGCTGTGCGGCCTGGTCAGTGCCGTGCTCGGTGGCTGGCTGCTGCGTACCCAGCTGCGGCCGCTGGACAACATGGTGCAGCAGGCGCAAGCCATCAGCCGCCGCGAATTTCTCACCCTGCCCCGCGTGCCACGCACACCGGAACTCAAACGTGTGGTGCTGGCGATGAACCAGATGGTCGACAAGCTCAAGACGCTGTTCGCCGAAGAGGCCACGCGCAGCGAGAAATTGCGCGAAGAAGCCTATCAGGACAGCCTCACCGGCCTGGCCAACCGCCGTCAGTTCGACATACGCCTGAGCAACCAGTTGGTGATCAACGAGCAGCATCCAGATGGCTATCTGTTGCTGCTGCGCCTCAACGACCTGGGCGGCCTCAACCAGCGTCTCGGTGGCCAGCGCACCGACGCGCTGATCGCCGCGCTGGGCGATCAACTCAGACAACTGCTGGCGCTACCAGGGCGCAGCCAATGGCTGGCATCGCGCAACCGCGGTGGCGAGTTCACACTGCTGGCGCCCGGCCTCAATAGCGAAGACGCAGACCGCCTGGCCAGCGAGCTAAGCGAAGCGCTGAACAGCCTGAAGCAGACCGGTGCCAGCGACTGCGATCCCGTCGCCCACATCGGGATTGCCGCCTTTCGTCCCGGCGAACAGAGCGAGGTGGTGCTGAGTCGCGCGGACCAGGCGTTAGCTCAGGCACAGAGCAACACCGACAAGTGCTGGGAACGCCTCGACGACTTCACCGCTCGGACCACTCAGGGCTTGCATGACTGGCGCAGCTGGATCGACGATGCGCTGACCCAGGGCAAACTGCAGTTGTATTTCCAGCCTGTCGCCGAATGCGCGGCGGGCAGGCTCATGCAGCACAAGGTCCTGGCACGCCTGCTTGATCCAGCCGGCGAAGCCATCACGGCCGGGCGCTTCCTGCCCTGGATCGAGCGCCTGGGCTGGGCCGCGCGCTTCGATCTGGCGATGCTCGAACACAGCCTGGAGCACCTGACGCAACATCCTCGCCCCCTGGCATTGAGCCTGTCTGCCGCGACCCTGCGTAATCAACAGGACAAAGCGCGCCTGCTGGATGCGCTGAACAGGCACAAAGACGTAGCGCACCTGATGACGCTGGAAATCGATGAACGCCACCTACCGCCACCCGCCGAGCTGGAAGCGCTGAGCCTGGCGATTCGTGAGGCAGGTTTCAACCTGGGCCTGCAGCATTTCGGTGGGCGCTTCAGCCTGATTGGTAACCTCACCCACCTGGGCCTGGCGTACCTGAAGATCGACGGTACCTACATCCGCGCCATCGACCAGGAGGGCGACAAGCGGATGTTCATCGAAGCGATCTTCCGCGCCACCAACAGCATCGACCTGCCGTTGATCGCCGAGATGGTGGAAACCGAAGAGGAACTCGCAGTGCTGACCGAACTGGGCATCCACGGCGCCATGGGCCGTCTGATCGGCGCACCGGCGCCGTGGGGCAAGCAATAGCTGCAGGAGCCCCTACCGGGGGTAGTTTCTGAAAATTACGGTTGGCGCACCGGCCGCTTCGCCGCGCGGCGCATAGCCTACGCGCGCCGGCTACACCAGATGGTGATCGTCATCACCGATCAGACCGCTAAGGCCTTCGATCTCGGCACGGGCGATGGCACGCTGATCGAGCTTCTGGCGGGCAGCTTCGGGCAGGTCGGTGTAACGAATGACGCCACGCTCTACCAGTACGCTGACCACGTCCTCCAGTACGCGAACCAGTTCCAGATCGGATTGCTTCAGGCTGTCCAGACGCGCCTTGACCTCCTCCTTGGCTGTCAGCCAGGTCAGCAACTCCTCGCTTTCGACCGCCAGGTTTTCCGTCATGCCCTCGAAGGGTTCATGTTCGACCCGCAACAAACGCCCCGCAGCGTCACGCTGTACGTAAACCATCGCTGCCTCCAGCAAACGCCATAAAAAAGCCCGCTACCCGGAGCGGGTAGCGGGCTTACTCTAGTTGAGTGCTCGAACTAAGGAAACTCTGATAAGCATTTCCTTGTATCTGAGTAGCCGCCAGCATAACGCTGACGGCTTTCTCTCACACCTCAGGCAACCAGTTGGTTGTTGTCCAACATGCCCTGGATGACCTCCGCAGCATTACCACCGGACAGAATGGTGTTTTCCAGGGTGATGGTCTGATCCACCGGTGCGCCACTGCCTGCACTGGCGATGTTGATCACCGTACTGCCTGGCTCGCTGACGAAATCGAAGCTGAGGTACTGGGTCAACACATCGGCGCTCCCTGAGTCAGTGACGTCCTGCAACAGTTGCGACAGATCCAGCTTGTCCTCGCCATTGCCGAAGTCCTTGACGATGTCGTGATAGTTGCCACCACGATCATCGGCGTTCCACACGAAGATGTCGTTGCCGGCACCACCAATGAGGATGTCGTTGCCCTTGCCACCGATCAGGGTGTCATTGCCATCACCGCCTTCCAGACGATCATTGCCACCCAGCCCATGGAGCGTATCGTTGCCGCCCAACCCAAGCAGCACATCACTGCCTTCGCTACCCAGCAAGGTGTCGTTGAGCGCCTCATGCCCCATTACCACGTTGGGCTGCACCGCCACGCTGGAGCCGATACCAACCACCAGGCGCGCCGTGCTGACGTCGCCATCTGGCTGGGTCAACTGGTAGGTGAAGACATCTTCCTTGCCCAGGTTGGCGTAGTCGGGGTCCGGCGTGTAGGTGTAGGCCCCGTCGCTGTGCAGCACCAGGCTGCCCCACTGCCCATCGATGGTCTTAGAGGTACCCACGGTCACGAAGCCGCCGTTGTCCAGCACGCTAAGCGTCGCCCCTTCACTGCCCTTACTGTCCACCGCACCCCATGGATGGTCGCTGTAGAGATAGTTGTTGGCATCGGTCAGCACATTGCCCGCCACTGCCGTGGCCGTGTCGACCAGCATCGCGGCGGCCACGGTGATCAGGGTGATGTTGTCCACCCGCACACGGAAGCTGTTGCTGTTGTTGGTACGATCATTGACCTCGAAGAAGAGGCGATAAGTACCGTCGCCCACGCTGTTGCTGGTGACGGTAGTCGAGTTACTGGATGCATGGGTGCCGCTCTGCACCAGCGTCCAGGCGCTGCCGTTCTGCTTGTACAAGGTCCAGGTGAACTGGTCTCCCGAGCCGCTGCTGCTGAAGTTGCGGATGCTGCCCAGGTCGAAGGAGACCTTGGCCGTGTTGCCCTCGGCCACCTCGAAGGTCGGTGTTGCAGCCTTGGTGCTGACACCGGCGCTACGATCACTGTCAACGAGCTGCAAGGCACTGCCCTGCACGCTGACGCCATTGGACGAATTGACAGCGGTGACGCCCCACTTGCTGCCCGCCACAGCCATGACATCGGCCTGCGTGATCACCGTGGTTTCATTGCCACTCACGTTGCCGTTGTCGGTGGTATCGAATATCCAGGGGTTGTAGTTGGGCCCGGACGAGGCCTGATTGCTGGTGCTGGAAAAGTCCGCCAGCACCTTGGTTACCGGGTCGGGCGTGACCCATTTCTGCCCGACGATGGCCTGGTTGTAGTTGTCGTAGGCATAGACCTCGCTGCTGTCGGTGATGGTCAACTTCAGGTCGGCAGACACCGCATCGCCATCGCGATCAATCAGGGTGTAGCGGATGGTATCCGTCACATCCTCGGCGACATCGTCGTTGAAGTTGTAGGTGTAAGCACCGGTGACCAGATTGACGCTGAACGAGCCGCCACCCGCGGTGGTGAAGGTCAGCGTATGACTCGCGGGATCGTAGGCAGCCGACTCGCTGGTATACGTGACACCGTTGTGGGTGATCGCGGCGATAGGCTGCAGACCCGGGCCATCGGCACCGAAACCATTGCTGCCTTCGCTGATCAGGTTGCCGGAGATCACCGTACCCGTCACCGTACCCTGCAGGGTGTCGTTGAGCTGGTTGAGGTTGGAGACCAGGATGCCATCGGTGTTGACGCCCATCTGGCCGTCATAAGCGATGGGGTTGAGCAGGGTCTTGTCGAGGTCGCTGCCCAGCCCCATACCCAGCGCATAGGATTTGATGTCCTTGGCCGTGAGGAAGGCGATCCAGTCCGCCTCCTCGCTGGCACCGATGCCATCGCCCAGTTCCGGGTTGTACTGGCTGCCACTGTTGTTACTACCTGGGTTGGCGTTGGACAGCGTCGGCTGGCCGTCGGAGAGGAAGTAGGAAACGTTCTGTACCCCTGCGCCGGTGAGCTTGCCGGACGAGTCGTAGGCATTCATCGCCTTGATCAGCGCATCGTCATAGTTGGTCGAACCGTTGCCGGCGTTGTTGGCCAGGTCGGTGAGCCAGGCCTTGGCATCGACGGCGCTCATCCAGACATTGCCCACAGCGCTCGCGCTGTTGGCGAAGGTCACGATACGCACCATCACGTCACCGAGGTTGTCGTAGCTGTCGATCAGACGCTGCACGGCATCCTTGGCCAGCGCCAGCTTGCTGCTGAACCCGCTGACACCCGACGGCGCTTCGTCCATGCTGCCGGACAGATCCAGCACTACCATCAGGTTGGTCTGGATGCCTTGCGGCTCGCTGGCAGACTTGGCGATGTCGTCGGGCGTGGCCGGCGAGTCGTCATCCACCGTGATCGTTAGGCTACCCGTGGCCGGAGCCGAAGGAGCAGCGGAGTCCCAGACCTTGTAGGAGAAGGCCAGGTTCAGGTCGTTCTCGTCTGCCGTACCATCAACGTCCGGCGCCGGATGATCGAGCGGCTTGAACAGCTTGAAGCTGTATTGCCCGGTCTCCGAGCTGGTCAGGCTAAGGGTGAAGACCGGATTGCCACCGGCATCGAACGCACTCAGCGTCTTGCCATCTGCACTGAGCTGATAGTTGAGCGCCGAACCGCCTGAAGACAGGCTGCCAAGACCACTGGCATCCCAGGCGAAACCACCAAAGCTGTCCACCTGATAACCCAGTGGCCCACTGGCCGTGGTGGCTTCGCCAGCCAGGTCGTTGGGGCCTCCGGCCAGCCCATGGGTCAAGCCATCCTCATCGACGCTGCCGGAAGCCTGGCCACCGACCGGGTCGTTGCCACCGAGCGTGAGGGTCACAGTGGCCGTGGAAACGTCACCATCGCCGTCGGTGATCTGATAGGTGAACACCTCCGTACCGGCGCTGGCCCCACTGCCAGCGCTGTAGACCAGATTGCCGCTGGTATCGATGACCAGCGTACCGCCCTGGCTGCCCTGGCCGATGATCTGCACCGGCGAGACGCTTGCCTTGCCATCGTTGCCAAAGCTGTCATTGCCGGTGAGGTCGTTGATGTTGCCGACGACCTGATCAACTGCCGTGCGTGAGACTTCACCGACAATCTCATCGTTGACCGCCATCGGTGCGTCATCACGGAAGCCCAGTACCTGGCCCAGGTCGATGCTGGCCGAAGCCTGATCGCCGTCGGCGTCGGTGATGGTGGCCTGCAGTCCGACTTTGTCACTGCCCAGCAAGTGCAACTCATCCGGCTGGGCAGTGGGATGAACCACAGCGCGCAGTTGCGTCAGGCTCACCAGCCCTGCGGCGTTGACGCTCAGGATAAAGACCAGCTCGTTACTGGTTTCGGTACGACCTTCGAGCACCGCACCGTTGAACACCAGCTTGACCGCTTCATCGCTCTCGGTATCGACCAGCCCGGAGTTTGGCGATTTGATCACCAGTTCGTAGACCAGAGAACCAGGGCCGTCGGCACCATACTCGGCGTTGAAGGCCGAGCTGAAGTTACGGCTGACCGTCGCATCCGGCGTACCCAGATAAGTCTCGTCCACCTGCAGCGGCATGCCCCAGGTAACGTTGGTGTTGACGTCGTTGTAGTCGTAGTCGGGAGCGTCAGTGAGGTCCTCCCAGTTCTGGTTGCCCGGTTCGGCGTTATCCTGCAGGTGCGAGCCGCCCGGGTTGAACTCGGCACGGTCGAACAGCACGTTGGCACCGCCAGCACCGGTCAGTGGCACCCCACCCAGCAAGGCCTGCCAGTTACCATCAGCGTCCTGCTGGAAGGTCAGCTCGGCGCCATTGCTCAAACCAACATTGGCGGCGCCATTGGGGATGATGAAGAAACCAACCTCACTCGGGTCGAGCCCATCCAGATCGAAGGTGACTCCTGTCGCCTGCGCCTTCACATCAGCCCAGATCACCTTGCCCACCGATGGATTGCCCTCGGCATCTCGCGAGTAATAACCGTAGCTGTTGTGATAGCCGGCATCGCTGCCGAGGAAGGTGGCCTGCGACTCGAAGCCCGGCTGCATGGCCTGGATGGTCGGGGTGTCATCGTCGACGGTGACCACCAGCTTGCCCACGGCGGTATCACCATCACCGTCGGTCACGGTGTAGCCGATCTGCAGTTTGATGTCGTTTTCGTCCTGGCCAGCCGGATGCATCAGGGGTTGATGCAACTCCAGCTCGTACTTGCCGAGCGCCGGATCGGTCAACACCACGGTCACCAGCGTGCCGCGCGCGGCACTGCTGATGGTCAGCGTTTTGCTGTCGGCGTTCCAGGTCGAGGTGACGTTCTCGGTGCCCAATACGCTCGGCCCGGACAGGGAGATGCCACGCAGACCATCGGAGCCGGCGTCGAATACCAGCGTGCCGGAGACCGTGGTGTTCGCCCCTGTCACGTCGCCCTCACCACCATTGATGCCATTGGGCAGGCCTTCATCGTCCAGCGCGTAGGCGGCATTGGTGATGCCTGCGGAGGGACCATCGTCCTCGAAGCCGACTACCTTGCCCAGATCCAGACTGGCACTGTGAGAGTCGCCATCCTTGTCATAGACGGTCACGCCGAGCTTCAGCACACCGGCGCGAATCAACGCCAGCTCGTCATGATTGCTGGTATTGCCATGGGCGATGGCCTCGTATTGCACGAGGGTCACATTGCCACTGCCGGCATTGACGCTGACCTTGAATACCGTGACGCCGTTGGCCACACCCAGCACGTTGCCGTCGGCATCCTTGTACAGGCGAATATCACCGCCGGCTGTAGCATCCAGCCCAGAGTCGACGCCGTCCTGGCTCAGATTCAACTCGAAACGGGTACGCGACGTGTCTTGGCCATCCGAACCGGCATCCACCGTGAGCTTGAACAGATCCTTGCCGTCGATGCTGGCATAGCCGAGCACATCACCATGGCCTTGCTCATCGTTCGGCGCGACATAGCCATTCTCGTTCTGGCTGGAACCTGTGCTGCCCACCGATTCGTCGACGTACAGCTTGGTGCCGTGCTGCAGCTCGAACTTGGTGATTTTCGGGCCGTCGTCCTCGAAGCCGACCACCTTGCCCAGATCCAGGCTGGCGCTCTGCGGGTCGCCGTCCTTGTCGTAGACCGTCACGTTCAGTTTCAGCACGCCATCCTTGAGCAGCGCCAGCTCGTCATGGCTGCTGGTATCGTCGTGGACGATGGCCTTGTACTGCACCAGGGTCACGCTACCGTCAGCGGCATTGACGCTGATCTTGAACACCGTAACGCCGTTGGCTTTACCCAGGATGCTGCCATCGGCCTCCTTGTACAGCAGGATGTCGCCACCGGCCGTGGCATTCAGCCCGGAGTCCACGCCATTGCTGGCAAGGGTCAGGGAGAAGCGGGTACGGCCACTGTCCAGGCCATCCGAACCACCATCGGCGATCAGCTTGAACAGCTTCTCGCCATTGATCCGGGCGTAACCCAGCACATTGCCGTGGCCCTGCTCGTCATTCGGCGCCGCCTGGCCGGGTTCGTTCTGGCTGGAACCACCTTTGCCAACGGATTCGTCGACGTATAGCTTGACGCTGTGACCCAGCTCGAACTTGATGATTTTCGGGCCGTCGTCCTGGAAGGAGAAGTAGGACGAATTGCCGCCAGCAAGCTCGACCTTCGCGGTACGGGTCACCGCGTCACCATCACCGTCGACACGGGTAACCTGATACTGCAGCTGCAACGAGCCCTGGTGTTTGATCAACAGATCGACCGCCTCGTCAAAGCGCTGATCGTTGTCCGGATGACGGATCGCTTCGAACAGCGTGGTCTGCAGTTGCGGTTGCCCATCGACAGTGACGATGGCGATGGTGAAGACCGTATCGCCAGTGGCATCGACACCTCTGACCACCTGGCTGTTGGCCGGGTCGACGAACAGACGGATGGCACCGCCATTGGTGGCCGACAAGGTGGTGGTCAGCCCCTGGGGCGGCACCCCGGAGAAGCTCAGCGTACCGCTGAGCGAAGCCTCGCCATCAGCCCCGGCTGCCCCACCGATGGTGAACAGCGAGGTCAAGCCGCCAGCAAGCTCAGTGGTGACCTTGGCCAACGCGCCATTGTCGTCGTTCACGTAGCCCTGGCTCTGGTTATCGTTGGTGGCGTAACGATCATGATTGCCACGGGTTTCGTCCAGCGCCACTTCCAGCTGAACCAACGCTTGCTTATTGACCCCTAGACTCAGGGTCGGCACATCGTCCTCGATATTGATCACGAACAGGCCGCCAGCCCCCTGCGGCATCTGCAGCGGGTCGCCATCGCCATCGGTGATCGCCAGCAACTGGGTGAAGTCGATGCCAAAGGCACCGTCCGACGACCAGAGCTCGTTATCGTCACCATTTTTCAGCGGATGGTCGATTGGCCCCTGCAGACTAAAGGTGAAGTCACCGTTAGCCTCCACCACCAGGGTGAATACCGGATAACCGCCTGCAGCCGTGCCCGTCGCAATAAGCGTGGTGCTGACCAGATTGCCATCGTCATCGAGCTCCTGGGTGACCTTGTAGTCGAGCGGCTCACCGCCGGACGTCAGCCCCTGGGCGTTCAGCAACTCGGCGGCGCTACCCTCCTCCACCAGGCTGAAATCGCCGGGCCCATCGGCACCGAAGGCAACCAGCGAGAGCAAACTGGCCGCGCCCGTCGCAGTGCTGATCACCAACGTCTGGCCAGGACCATCCGGGTTGCCCTGATGGGGATCGGTCAGCTTGTCCTCATGTACCGTACCGCCTACCGGTG
The DNA here is from genome assembly GCA_048065775.1 of Pseudomonas sp. GW6. GTDB lineage: Bacteria > Pseudomonadota > Gammaproteobacteria > Pseudomonadales > Pseudomonadaceae > Aquipseudomonas. The sequence goes on along the minus strand of JBLUOL010000075.1, from coordinate 6,813 downwards.
CAGGCGTCTTGACCGTCCAGGTGGCCTGGATATTGACATCGTTGTAGTCGTTATCGCTGGCGCTGGCGCTGTTGATATCCTCCCAGTTCTGGTTGCCGGGCGCGGCGTTGTCCTCGACATGGGATTTGCCATTGGGGTTGAGCGCCGGGTTGTCGAAGACAACCTGCGCGCCGCCGGCACCATTGAGTGCGCTACCGCCGACAAAGGCCTGCCACTGTCCATCGACCAGTTGGAACGTGACCTCGGTACCGTTACTGACACCATTGAAGGCGCCATTGGGAATGATGAAAAAGCCGACGCTATCGGGATTGAGCCCTTCCAAGGTGGTGGTAGTACCAACCCCAAGGAAACGTGTATTGCTCCAGATGATCTCGCCGCTGGCCGGCGTACCATCTGCGTTCTTGATGTAATAGCCGTAGCTATTGAACATCGCCGCATCGCCGCCTTTATAGGTCAGCGTCAGGCAGTAGTCCGGCTCGCTGACGACCAGCTCAGGCACATCGTCTTCAATATTGATGACGAACAGGCCGCTGGTGCCCTCCGGCAGTTGCAGCGGGTCACCGTCACCATCGGTGGCGGTAAACAGCTGAGTGAAGTCGATACCGAATACGCCATCGGAAGACCACAGCTCACTGTCGTTGTCGCTCTGCTCGGGATGGTCTATCGGGCCCTGCAGTTCGAAGTGGAAACTACCATCGGCATTTACCGTCAATGTAAACACCGAGTAGTTGCCCAGGCTGTCGGCGGAAACCGCTGTCAAGGTGGTACTGACAAGCTTGCCGTCGACGCGGGTCTCAACCACGTCATAGAGCAGACTTTCTCCGCCCGAGGTCAGCCCCTGAGCGTCAAGCAACGCAGTGGCGTCACCGCTGTTGACCAACCCGAAAGCACCGGGACCATCCGCGCCAAAAGAGACCAGCGAAGCCAATGTACCGGCACCACCCTCGGTGCTGACTACCAGCGTTTGAGTACCGCCATCCGGGTTGCCGGAGTTCGGGCTGGTCAAAAGATCTTCGTGCACCGTACCGCCGAGCGCAGGCTGCTGCGGATCGACAGGTTTCAAGGTCGGCACATCATCCTCGACGTCGATGACAAAGCTACCGCTGGCAAAACCATCGGCGATCGGATCACCATCACGATCGGTGGCGATCAGTAGGCCAGAGAAATCCAGCGCCAGGCTGTTGTCGCCAAGGGTTTCGGAGTCGACACCATCCTCCTCCTCATGGTCCAACGCGCCCTTGAGCGTGAACAGGTAGCTACCATCGCTATTCACCACGAGGCTAAAGACCTCGCTGCCACCGTTACCAGCCGTCGCGGTGAGCGTAGTGCCATCCGTAGAGACGACGTAGAACAGCGCAACACCGCCGGAGCTCAAGCCAAGTGCCTGCAGTCCTGACAGCGCACTGGGCTCCTGGCTCAGGTGGAAACCACCACGACCATCGGCGCCGAAGTTGACCAGTACATCCAAAGTGCCGATACCCCCCTCAACCGTGAGGGTCTGTTCAGGCTCACTGCCGGGCTCGGCATTGCCGGTACCCAGGGCATCTTCATGTACCAACCCGCCAACCACCGGCTGCTGCGGATTGGGCTGGGCCGGCAACGGCACGTCATCCTGAATATTGATGACGAACAGGCCTTTCGCGCCTTCGGGCAGTTGTAGTGGGTCGCCGTCGCCATCAGTAGCGGTGAACAGCTGAGTGAAGTCGAGGCCGATACCGCCTTCGCTCGACCACAGCTCGTTATCGTCGCCATCGTCGCGAGGATGGTCGATCGGTCCCTGCAACTCGAAGCTGAAGCTGCCATCGGCGTTGATTACCAGGGTGAATACAGAATAGCCGCCAACCTCAGCGGCAGCTGTCGCAGTTAGCGTGGTGCTCAGCAGGTTGCCGTCAAGATCCGTGGTCGTGGTGATGCTGTAGAGCAGCGGCTGACCTCCAGAAGTCAGGCCCTGGGCACCCAGTACCTCTGCCACCGTATCGCTGCTTACCAGACCGAATACACCCGGGCCGTCAGCCCCGAAGGACACCAGCGCCATCAAACTACCAGCGCCACCCTCCGTGCTGATCACCAGGCGCTGACCAGCTTCAGGATTACCGGGATAAGGCGTCTCCAGTTGGTCTTCGTGCACGGTGCCGCCAACGGGCGCCTTGGTGGTCCATGCCACCTGGATGTTGACGTCGTTGTAGTCGTTGTCACTGTTGCCGTCGTTGACATCCTCCCAGTTCTGGTTGCCCGGCGCGGTATTGTCGTCAACATGGGACTTGCCACCGGGATTCAGCGTTGGGTCGCTGAACAGAACGTGAGCGCCACCGGCCCCATCGATGGGTGTATCGCCGATGAAGGCCTTCCACTGTCCATCCACAATCTGGAAGGTTACCTCGGTGTTACTGGCAGCACCGTTCAACCCCCCATTGGGAATGATGAAGAAACCAACCTGGCTCGGGTCGAGGCCATGAAGGGTGATCGAGTCTCCCTCAGCCAGGCCGCTGGTGTCGCCCCAGATGATCTGACCGCTAATCGGCTCACCATCGGGGCCTTTGATGTAATAGCCGTAGCTGTTGAGGTACGAGGCATCACCGCCCTGATACGTGATGGTCAGGCAGTGTTTGACCCCGTCTTCCACCAACACGGGCACATCATCTTCCACATCGATCACGAAGCTGCCAGGGTTGAAGCCGCCTGGCACCGCGTCACCATCGTAGTCGGTGGCGATCAGCAGCTTGGAGAAGTCCAGCGCGAGATCCTTGTCGCCCAACAGCTCGCTGTCATCTCCATCCTTGCGTGGATGATCGATCGGCCCCGACAGGGTGAAGACATACCCACCATCGCTGGTCACCACCAACGTGAATACCGGCACGCCACCCGCTGTCGCTATCAGGGTGCTCGTGCTGCCATCGTCCGAGACCTCGACGGAATAGACCAACGGCTCCTTACCCGAAGTCAGGGCCAATGCCTGCAGATCGCTCAATGCCTCAGGGTCAGTACTCAGCTGGAAGCCACCGCGCCCATCAGCCCCGAAGTTGACCAGCGCATCCAGTGCCCCCGGATCGCCAATCAGCTGATGGGTTTGCGCAGGCAGGTTGCCGGGCTCGGCGTTACCGATATCCGTCAGGGCATCCTCGTGCACCAGGCCTCCGACGACCGGACGCTCACCCTCGACCAATTCAGGACTGTCGTCGTCGATCAGAATGCTCAAACTGCCACTTGCCGGGGTGCCGTTACCGTCGGTGATGGTGTAGTTGAACAGATAGAGGATGTCGTTCTCGTCGCTTTCACCCAAGGGCGGCGCGGCATGATCCAGCGGAGCGAAGAGCTCGAACTGATAAGCACCGGTCAACAGGTCGGTGACCAGCACCTCGAATACCACAGACTCTCCGGCAAAGGCGGTCAGGAGAAGACCGTCGGCGCTGACCTGATAGGTCAGCGGTACACCACCCGAAGAGATACCCAGATCCGCCAGACCGGCAGTCGACCAGGTGAAGGTGCCCGGCCCGTCCGGCCCGAAGCTGTAGCCCAGAACCCCGGTGACCAGCGTCGCCTCGCCATCCAGATCGTTCACTCCGCCCACGATGCCGTCAGGCAGGCCATCCTCGTCCACCGCATTGGAGGCTGTGCCACCCGTGGGAATGCCATCTACCGCAGGCACGGCATCGTCGGCAGCGATGGGTTCACCCTCCGGAAACTCCGGTCCACCGGGTAGGCCTTCAGTGGGAAAACCGATCACCGGATCCAGCGCACCACCGACCTCATCGAGCAGCACGAAGGAATGCCCGCCCCCTACGCCACCCGCTCCGCCAGCGCCAGCACCCGGCCCAGCGGCAGTAGCTTCGCCCTCCAGAGTCGGGTCGACACCGGCTTCGATCGCGGCCTGCAAGCGCTCGACATCGGTGAGGTCGGCATCGCTGGGGGTGGCGGGAGGTGTTTCAGCGACCGGGGGCTGCGATTCGCCGCGGTAGGCAAGCATCTGCGCGTCAAGCGTCATGCTGCTGTCGCGCCCAAGCGTCAGTTGCTGGCCGTTGGTCATTGCAATGGCCACCGCGCCCGAAGCGCCGGTTACCAGTTGCTCGCCCGCGTAGACCCGGTCCCCTTCGCTGATCGGCCGGCGCGATCCATCGCTCGCTACCGCGAACACTTCGCCGACAACCTGACTGACGACACCAATAAGAGTAGCCATGATTCCATCCTCACTACGGCTGCCGACCACCGCCGACACGTACCTACCGAAAGGGTCAGAACACCTTTTCGAAGCCGAGGAGAAACCCAAGACAGCTGATTGAAATGGAACGGCGCAAAATCCAAAAAACGCTAATGACAAAAAAATGTCACTACAACCTGCGTCGAACTACTCCATCAGATGAATCCCCGCCCTGTGATGCCTGACAACCCATTTCAGCTGCGCAACCCACGGAAAATGAGGACTTGCGCAGCTCACAGGTTCAAACAATGTGCTGCTTTTCGCAGAGTTCATAAGATTTTTTCTGAATATAGGTTGTGAAAAAAACATCTTAGGTTCTCCAAAAGTTGTTCTTAGCTCTGATGTTACAAGCCTGAAACGGTTTTACAGGCAAAAACGCCAGTTTTATGGCGACAGGATAAGAACATCAGTCAGGAGAAACGCCAATGCGCACCCTAACCCCGCTATGGAGCGCCATGCTTTTGGCGACTGTTTGCAGTCAGGCGCAAGCCATGAATCTTTCGGAAGCGATTCAGAGCACCTTGGACAATCACCCGGAAATCCACGCTGCCGCCAATAGCCGACTCTCATCGGATGAAGACGTGAAATTCGCCAAGGGCGGCTACCTGCCCACCGTCGATCTGCTGGTCGGTTATGGCCGGGAACGTACTGACAGCCCCAGTACACGGGCGCTTGGCGATCACAACAAGGAGACCCTGAACTACCGCGATGCCGAACTGCGGCTGCGGCAGATGCTGTTCGACGGGTTCAACACGCCCAACGAGGTGGCGCGCACTCAGGCGGTGGTCAACTCCCGTGCCTACCGCCTGCTCGGTACGTCCGAAAGCCTGGCCCTGCGCACCGTCGAGGTGTACCTCGATGTGCTGATGCGCCGCGAGATGGTCACCCTGGCGCGCAATAACCTGCAGGCGCACCAGCGCATCAACGATCAGATCGGCTTGCGCAGCCGCCAGGGCGTTGGCAGCACTGCCGACCTGGACCAGTCCGAAGCTCGCTTGGCACTCGCGCAGAACAACCTCTACACCGAAGAAGTCAACCTGGCCGATGCCGAAGCCAACTTCTTCAGTGCCGTGGGCCGTCTGCCGGATCAGTTGGAAAGCCCGGCATCGATCAGAGGCGGCATGCCTGCCGATCTGCTCGCTGCGCGGCAGACCGTGATGGACAACAACCCCTTCCTGAAATCAGCGCAGGCTGACGTCAACGCCGCCGAGAAGCAGTACGAGGTAGCCAAGTCGCCGTTCTACCCACGCTTCGATCTGGAGCTGGCGACCTCGGCCGATGACAACGTGCAGGGCGATGAGGGTCACTACAACACCTGGCGAGCTGCCGTGGTGATGAACTACAACCTGTTCAATGGCATGCGCGACAAGGCCCGGCTGCAGTCGGCTGCGCACCAGATCAACGAGTCGATGGACATCCGCAACAACGCGCTGCGCGTGCTCAACGAGAACCTCTCGCTGGCCTGGAACGCCATGGAGAACGCGCGCCTGCAAACCCCCAAGGCGCGTGATTACGCGGACTACACCTCACGGGTTCGCGAGGCCTACCAGCAGCAGTTCAGCCTGGGCCAACGCACCTTGCTCGACCTGCTCGACAGCGAAAACGAGCTGTTCACCGCCAACCGTCGTTACACCGAGGTGCGCTACGGCGAAGAGTTCTCGATGTACCGCGTCGTTGCGGCAATGGGTGATCTGTTGCGCCAGCAACAGGTCGTAGTCCCGGCAGAAGCTGTAGCCCTCACTGAAGTGAAGAGCGAGGCACGCTTGCCGGATATGAAGTAGTACCGGCGTGAGGAGTAGTAGAAATTGACCACCATGGAACGGCCAGGCCCGTCCAGTGATCCGCGGCTCAGTCACGACGATCCGCTGCTGGATGGTTTGTTGATCCTCTGCCGGCTACATGGCTGCTCGGCCAGCCGTGGCACCCTCAGTGCCGGCCTGCCCATGCCGGAGCAACGCATGAGCCCCGACCTGCTGCCGCGTGCTGCGGCACGGGCCGGGCTGCAGGGGCGCCTGCTACAGCGCGAGCTTGCCAGCATTTCCGCCCTCAACCTGCCAGTCCTGCTGCTGCTCAAGGACGGTCGCTGTGCGGTCCTGCGCCAGTGGGGGCCGAAGCAGCAGGCGCAGATACTGCCCTGCGAGACCGATGGCGGCGAACAATGGGTCAGCCATGAACAACTGGCCGCCGAGTACAGTGGCCGGGCCTTTTTTGTTTGACGATGACTCCAGCCCGGTACTTCGCTGGACTGCGCCGTAGCTCGATACAGCAGGTTTATCAATAGCTTACGCGCGTCCATCATATGCCGGTGCTTTCTGAAACTTGACCCGGTTTTCCCTCGCGCCGCTCCTATCTGGCTCTTGGAATTCGGGTCGTTCCAAGGAGTCATCATGGCGAAGATCAAGCTCACCAAGACCGCCGTAGAGTCGGCGCAACCCCAGGCCAAGGACATCGAACTACGGGATACCGTGGTGCCGGGTTTCCTCTGCAAGATTACCCCGAAGGGCCGCCGGGTGTTCATGCTCCAGTACCGCACGAACTCCGGGCAGCCCCGCAAGCCTTCGCTGGGCCTGTTCGGGGAACTGACCGTGGAGCAGGCCCGCGTCATGGCGCAGGACTGG
>JBLUOL010000074.1:0-23733 GCA_048065775.1 Pseudomonas sp. GW6 | reverse complement strand
CCAGCCCTGCACGCCGCCGAGCCTGCCCCCGCGCCGGCAGCGGCGGCAAGCGGCAAGGCTCCGTTGCCGCTGGATGATCTGCGCACCTTCGCCGAGGTGATGGACCGCATCAAGGCAGCCTACGTCGAGCCGGTGAGCGACAAGACCCTGCTGGAGAATGCCATCAAGGGCATGCTCAGCAACCTCGACCCGCACTCGGCCTACCTCGAGCCGGAAGCCTTCGCCGAACTGCAGGAAAGCACCAGCGGCGAGTTCGGCGGCCTGGGCATCGAGGTCGGCATGGAGGATGGCTTCGTCAAGGTGGTCTCGCCCATCGACGATACGCCGGCATCGAAGGCCGGCATCCAGCCCGGCGACCTGATCGTCAAGATCGACGGCCAGCCGACCAAGGGTCTGTCGATGATGGAAGCCGTGGACAAGATGCGCGGCAAGGCCGGTAGCACGATCGAGCTGACGCTGGTGCGTGATGGCGGTCGCCCGTTCGACCTGACCCTGACCCGCGCGGTGATCAAGGTGCGCAGCGTCAAGAGCCAGATGCTCGAAGACGGCTACGGCTATCTGCGTATCTCGCAATTCCAGGTCAATACCGGCGAAGAGGTCGGCAAGGCGCTGACCAAACTGCGCCAGGACAACGGCAACAAGAAACTGCGCGGCCTGGTCATGGACCTGCGCAACAACCCGGGCGGCGTGCTGCAGGCAGCCGTGGAAGTCACCGACCACTTCCTCAAGAGCGGCCTGATCGTCTACACCGAAGGCCGCCTGGCCAATTCCGAACTGCGTTTCAACGCCGACCCGGCCGACGCCAGCGAAGGCGTACCGCTGGTGGTGCTGATCAATGGCGGCAGCGCCTCTGCTTCGGAGATCGTCGCCGGTGCGCTGCAGGATCACAAACGCGCGGTACTGATGGGCACCGACAGCTTCGGCAAGGGCTCGGTACAGACCGTGCTGCCGCTGAACAACGACCGCGCGCTGAAGCTGACCACCGCCCTGTATTTCACGCCCAACGGCCGCTCGATCCAGGCTCAGGGCATCGTCCCGGACATCGAAGTGGCGCGCGCCAAGCTCACCCGCGAGCAGGACAGTGAAGGCATCAAGGAAGCCGACCTGCAGGGCCACCTGGGCAATGGCAACGGCGGCGCTGATCGCCCGAGCAAGGCTGCCCAGGCAGCACGCGCCGAGCGCCCGCAGGACGACGACTACCAGCTGAGCCAGGCCCTCAACCTGCTCAAGGGCCTGAGCGTTACACGCGGCAACTGAGCCAGCAGGCCATACGAAAAAGCCCGGACAACTGTCCGGGCTTTTTCTTTGGCGAAGCCCGTAGGGTGCGCCGTGCGCACCTAGGCTGGCACCAGCGTCACAGCTGGTGCGCACGGCCTAGGCGGCACCGCGACACCCTACGGTTTTACAGATAGTTCTCGGTAATGTCGTCGATGAAGCCTTCGCTGCGCAGCTCATCCAGCGCCTTCTGCAGACGCTGCACCACCTCGTCCGGGGTATCCTTGTTCAGCGCCAGGTACAGCTCGGCATCCCTGAAACGCAGCACGGTATTGAGGCCGGTGACGTCTTCCTGCTTGGCCAGATAACGCCCCACCGGGTCGGTGGTGGCCCACAGGTCGATTTGCCCGCGCACCAGCTTCTTCACGTTCTCCTGATCACGCAGGGCGTTGATCGGCTCCAGGCCCTGGCTCTCCAGATTCTGGCTGACCGCATCGTTCTTGTAGGCACCGATGCGATATTTGGCAGCGTCCTGCAGAGTCGACACCTTGATGTCGTTACCCGGCGCGGCGAGCAACACCCAGCCGGTCTTGGCGATCGGGCCGACCCATTTGAACAGCGGCTTGCGCTCCTCGGTATAGGTGGTGGAGAACAGCCCGTAGTTGGGTTTTTCCAGCGTCAGGCGATAGAGGCGATCCCATGGAAAACGCAGGGTCAGGGTGTAGTCGATGCCGGCACGCTTGAACATCTCGCGCACGATGTCGGCACTGATGCCATCGATACCGTCGTCACGGGCGAAGTTCTTGTCGTCCACCGCCATGTTGAAGGGCGGGAAATTCTCGGTCAGCAGCACCACCTTGTAATCCTGGGGCAACTCCGCGTACGCGGAACCGCAGAGCATGAACAAGGTGACAAACAGGCTTTTCTTCAGAGTATTCAGCATAAGACGTACCGCTCGCATGATTTTGGTTATGGCTAGCGACATCCTTGCATGGGCCTGAGCCCGGTCATTGGCACTCAGTGGCTTTGCCATCCATGGCAAGCGACCGGCTCGTGGCCGGTCGCGTGTTCGGTGCTTACAGGTAGTTGTTCAGCGTCTCGTCGACAAAGCCTTCGGCGCGCATCTGATCCAGCGCGGCCTCCAGCTTGGCGACGATCTCGTCAGGCATTTCCTTGTTCAGCGCCAGGTAAAGCTCGGCACTGTCGAAGCGCAACACGGTGCGCAGACCGGAGATACCCTCCTGCTTGGCCAGGTAGCGCCCGGCAGGGTCACCGGTGGCCCATAGATCGATCTGCCCGGCCATCAGCTTGCGGGCATTTTCCTGGTCACGCAACGAGGTGCTGTGCCCCACACCCTTGTCGACCAGATATTCGGAGATGGCGTCGCCCTTGTAGGCACCAATGCGATACTGCTTGGCCTCATCCAGGCTGGCCAGATTGATCGAACTGTCACCCTTGGCCAGCATTACCCAGTCATCAGGACCGATCGGACCAACCCACTTGAACAGTTGCTCACGCTCCGGCAGGCGCGCGGTGACGAACACGCCGTAGTTCGGTTTTTCCAGCGCCAGCTTGTAGATGCGATCCCAGGGGAAACGCAGGGTCAGGCTGTACTTGACCCCGGCACGCTTGAACATCTCTCTGACCACATCCACGGCGATGCCATCGATATTGTCTTCCTGAGCGAAGTTCTTGCCGTTGATCGCCATGTTGTAAGGCGGGAAATTCTCGGTCAGCAGGACCACGCTGTAGTTCGGGTCCACTTCGGCGCGCACCGCGCCAGCGAGCACCATAAGGGTGCCAGCGAACGCGATTAGCAGACGTTTGAACATGACATTTCTCTTTCTATGAAAAGGCAGACCACCTCAGGATAACCGCCACGCCCTCCCCGGCCCAGCGATTACTGGCAGTGTGCCTCAGTAGCGCGCCTCGATACTCCTCAACGCACCCTCGGCCCGCAGCGAGTCCAGTGCACTTTGCAACTTCTGCACCAGCTCGTCAGGAGTCTGCAGGTTGAGCGCCAGGTAGAGATCGGCAGTGTGCAGATTCTGCACCACCTTGAGATTCTCCAGGCCCTCCTGGCGCGCGACGAAACGCCCCGCCTGATGGGAGGTAACCCATAAATCGATCTGGCCCCTTTCCAGCTTCTTGACGTTCTCGCTGTCACGCAATGCCGTCTGTACCTCCAGACCACGATCGAGCAGGAACTGGGTCTTGGCGTCACCTTTATAGCCACCGATACGGTAACGCCGTGCATCGTCGAGACTGTTCAACTGGATCGAACTGTCACCCTTGCTGAATAGCACCCATTCGTTGCTGGCGATCGGCCCCACCCACTTGAACAGCCCTTCACGCTCTGCGGTACGCGCGGTGGAAAACAGCCCGTAGCCCGCATCGTCCAGCGTCTGCTGGTAAACACGCTGCCAGGGGAAGCGCAAGATCTGCTGGCACTGGACCTGAGCACGCTCGCACACCGCGCGCAGGATGTCCGAGCTGATGCCCGTCACGCCATCGTCACGGGCATAGTTGGTGCCGGCGACCGACATGTTGAAGGGGGGCAGATTCTCCGTGAGCAGCACCAGCGGTTCAGCGCGCGCGAGGCTGAGGCCACACGCCAGGGCCAGTATGGTCACGAATCGAAGAAGGAACATGGGGACTCCGTGTCGGAAAGTTCGGCAAGGGAATGCCATCCGCCAGAAGCAGAGGCATAGGATTCAGGAATGGCGGGAGATTTTAGCCGCATCGCTGGCACTTTGCCGTCGACTCGCCCGCAGCTTTCGTTACCGGCTCTGTCGAGCGATCAACGGGCCACGAGCGTGGCCCGAACAGGCCGGAGCCTTAGCGCACCACGATACCGCGACTGGCCAAATAGGCCTTGGCTTCCGGCACGGTGTACTCGCCGAAGTGGAAGATGCTCGCGGCCAGCACGGCATCGGCCTTGCCTTCGAGGATGCCGTCGGCCAGGTGCTGCAGGTTGCCGACGCCACCAGAGGCGATCACCGGCACGCGCACGGCCTCGCTGATGGCGCGGGTCACACCGAGGTCGTAACCGCTCTTCACACCGTCCTGATCCATGCTGGTCAGCAGGATCTCACCGGCGCCCAGCTCTTCCATCTTGCGCGCCCATGCAACGGCATCGAGGCCGGTCGGCTTGCGCCCGCCATGGGTGAAGATCTCCCAGCGGCCCGGCTCACCCGGCGCAGACACACGCTTGGCGTCGATGGCGACGACGATGCACTGCGAGCCGAAACGCGCGGCAGCCTCGCCGACGAACTCGGGATTGAACACCGCAGCGGTGTTGATCGACACCTTGTCGGCGCCGGCATTGAGCAGGTTGCGAATGTCCTGCACGGTACGTACGCCGCCACCGACGGTGAGCGGGATGAACACCTGGCTGGCCATGCGCTCGACGGTGTGCAGGGTGGTGTCGCGGCCGTCGACGCTGGCGGTGATGTCGAGGAAGGTGATCTCGTCGGCGCCCTGCTCATCGTAGCGGCGAGCGATCTCCACCGGATCACCGGCATCGCGGATGTTCTCGAACTTGACGCCCTTGACCACGCGGCCGTTGTCCACGTCGAGGCAGGGGATAATGCGTTTAGCCAGTGCCATACGGAACTCCCGTAGGGTGGGTGCAACCCACCGATAAAGATTGCGTCAATTGCGGCGGGTTTCACCCGCCCTACGGTTCAACCCTTGAAGCTGTCGCAGAAGGCCTGCGCCTCGGCCACATCCAGGGTGCCTTCGTAGATCGCGCGGCCGGTGATGGCGCCGATGATGCCGGGCGAGCGCGCCAACAGCAGCTTCTCGATATCACCCAGGTTGTGGATGCCGCCGGAGGCGATCACCGGAATGCGGCTGGCAGCGGCCAACGCGGCGGTGGCTTCGACGTTGCAGCCCTGCATCATGCCGTCTTTGGCGATGTCGGTATAAACGATGGCAGACACGCCATCGGCCTCGAAGCGCTTGGCCAGATCGGTAGCCTGCACGCTGGACACTTCCGCCCAGCCGTCGGTGGCGACGAAACCGTCCTTGGCGTCCAGGCCGACGATGACCTTGCCGGGGAAGGCCTTGCACGCCTCGGTGACGAACTCCGGCTCCTTCACCGCCTTGGTGCCGATGATCACGTAGCTGACACCCGCGCGCACGTAGTGCTCGATGGTTTCCAGGGTACGGATGCCGCCGCCGATCTGGATCGGCAGGGTCGGGTAGCGCTTGGCGATGGCGGTGACCACTTCGCCGTTGACCGGCTGCCCTTCGAATGCGCCGTTCAGGTCGACCAGATGCAGACGACGGCAGCCACCCTCGACCCATTTGGCAGCCATGCTCACCGGGTCATCGGAAAACACCGTGGAGTCTTCCATACGGCCCTGACGCAGACGCACGCAGGCGCCGTCCTTCAGATCGATAGCGGGGATAATCAGCATCGGTTGAACCTGCTCAAGTTTGAATTCGGTAAGGCGCTCAGCTCTTCTCGAGCGCCCAGAGGTCGCTCTCGATGCTTTCGAACCTGTCTTTCAGGTGCGCCTGCACATCGAGAATCGCCTTGTTGTAATAGTGCGGCGCCAGCTCGCGGGTGATCTGGTCGAGGACTTCCTGCACTTCGAAGGTGCCCAGCTGCAGCTCGAAACGCTCATCGAGAAAGCGTTGCAGCATCAGCAGCGCGGCCTGCTCCTGGGCAGGCTCGAGCGCGAGACTGGGGACCTTGCTGCGGGCCATTACCAGCGCCCATCCCAGGCGGCGAAGTTCTGCAGCAGCTGCAGGCCATGGGTATGGCTCTTCTCCGGGTGGAACTGCACGGCGAAGCGCGAGCCCTCGGCCAGTGCGGCGGCGAAGTCCTTGCCGTAGTGGCCGCGACCGACCACCTGTTGCGGCTTGCCGGCCTCGATGTAGTAGCTGTGCACGAAGTAGAAGCGCGCATTGTCCGGGATGTCGTGCCACAGCGGGTGTTTGACCGCCTGCGCCACTTCATTCCAGCCCATGTGCGGCACCTTCAGACGCTCGCCATCCTCGGTCAGGTCCTTGCCGAAGAAGCGTACCTGGCCGGGGAACAGGCCAATGCAATCGACGCCGTCGTTCTCCTCGCTGCGCTCGAGCAGCGCCTGCATACCGACGCAGATACCGAGGAAGGGACGGTCGGCGCTGACCTCGCGCACCAGCTCGTCGAAACCCAGACGCCTGATCTCGGCCATGCAGTCGCGGATCGCACCGACACCGGGGAACACCACGCGGTCGGCCTCGCGAATCACCTTGGCGTCCGAGGTCACCAGCACGCGGCCGGCGCCAACGTGCTCCAGCGCCTTGGCCACCGAGTGCAGGTTGCCCATGCCATAGTCGATTACGGCTACCGTCTGCATTTACAGGCAGCCCTTGGTCGACGGCATCTGCCCGGCCATGCGCGGGTCCAGTTCCACGGCCATGCGCAGCGCGCGGCCGAAGGCCTTGAACACGGTCTCGATCTGGTGGTGGGTGTTGTGCCCACGCAGGTTGTCGATGTGCAGGCTGACCAGCGCGTGGTTGACGAAGCCCTGGAAGAACTCCTGGAACAGATCGACATCGAAGTTGCCGACCACGGCGCGGGTGAACGGCACGTGCATCTGCAGGCCCGGGCGACCGGAGAAGTCGATCACCACGCGCGACAGCGCTTCGTCCAGCGGCACATAGGAATGGCCGTAACGAGTCATGCCCTTCTTGTCGCCAATGGCCTTGGTGAAGGCCTGGCCGAGGGTAATGCCGACGTCCTCGACGGTGTGGTGGTCGTCGATATGCAGATCGCCCTTGCACTCGATATCGAGGTCGATCAGACCATGACGGGCGATCTGGTCGAGCATGTGCTCGAGAAAGGGCACACCGATATCGAAGCGCGCCTTACCGGTACCATCCAGGTTGATCGAGACCTTGACCTGGGTCTCCAGGGTGTTGCGCTCGACGAATGCCGTACGTTCGGCCATCACCAGCTCCACGAATTACTAACGGAAAAAGGCCAGTATTATAGGCGTGCCGGGGCGGCAACGGCTACCGGCGATGGTCGGACGGGCAGAAACGAAAAAGCCCGCGCAGGCGCGAGGCCTGAGCGGGCTTTTCCACAAGCACGGCGTTACTGGAACAGCACGACGGTCTTCTGCAGGGTGATCCACACACCCCAGGCCAGCGGAATACCCACCACCAGCCAGGCGGCGACTGCCACCGGCTTGCTCGACGGATCAGCCGACCACTCCAGCTCGCTCGCTGCCGGCGCCGACTTCTCACCATGGGCGCGCTCGGCGGCCAGCTCGGCCTCGGTCATGAAATACTTAGGCGCCACCGGACGCACCAGGGCGTTGCAGATGAAGCCCAGCACCAGCAGACCGGCAAGGATGTACAGGGTGATGTCGTAGGCCGCAGCCTTCTCCACACCGATGCTCAGTTGGTACTCGCGCAGGTAGTTGACCAGCACTGGGCCGAGCACACCAGCCACCGCCCAGGCAGTCAGCAGGCGACCGTGGATCGCGCCGACCATCTGCGTACCGAACAAATCGGCCAGGTAGGCCGGCACGGTAGCGAAGCCGCCGCCGTACATCGACAGGATGATGCAGAACGCCAGCACGAACAGCGCCAGGCTACCCAATTGACCGAGCATCGGCACCGAAGCGTAAAGCGCGAAGCCCAGACCGAAGAACACGAAGTAAGTGCCCTTGCGCCCGATGAAATCCGAGCAGGAGGCCCAGAAGAAGCGGCCGCCGATGTTGAACAGACTGAGCAGACCGGTGAAGCCCGCAGCGATGGCGGCGATCTCGACCAGCTGCGCGGAGCTGAGCTCGTTGAAGGCCAGGTCGACACCGATCAGCTTGCCGGCGAAGACTTCCTGCAGCAGCGGCGAAGCCATGCCGATGATGCCGATACCGGCCGACACGTTCAGGCACAGCACGGCCCAGACCAGCCAGAACTGCGGGGTCTTCCACGCGGTATTCACGTGTACGTGGCCCTTGGTGATCATCGCGTTGTTGGCCTTGGTAGCCGGCGCAGTCCAGCCCGCCGGTTTCCAGCCGGTCGGCGGTACGCGGTAAGACAGCGCACCGCCCATCATGAAGATGAAGTAGATCACCGCCATGACCACGAAGCTCTGCCAGACGCCAACGCCTTCAGCCGACGCGAAGTGATTCATCAGAATCGCCGCCAGCGGCGCACCGACCATCGCACCACCGCCGAAGCCCATGATCGCCATGCCGGTGGCCATGCCGCGCTTGTCCGGGAACCACTTGATCAGGGTCGAAACCGGCGAGATGTAGCCCAGGCCGAGGCCGATACCGCCGATTACCCCCGAGCCCAGCCATAGCAGCCAGATCTGGTGGGTATAGATACCCAGCGCGGAAATCAGCAGACCGCCGCACCAGCACAGCGCGGAGACCACGCCCGCCTTGCGTGGGCCAGCATGTTCCAGCCAGCCACCCCAGATGGCAGCCGAGCAGCCGAGGAAAACGAAGAACAGGGTGTAGATCCAGCCGAGCATGGAGATCTGCCAGTCGCAGTTGCTGGCGAAAATCTGCTCGAAGAAGCCCATTTCCGGGGCACAGGCCGTGGCAGCGGTGATACCGACCGCCTTCGACAGCGGCAACCAGAACACCGAGAAGCCGTAGGCCATGCCGATACACAAGTGAATGGCGAGAGCGGCTGGCGGAACCAACCAACGGTTGAAACCGGGGCGCGCGATGATGCGCTCCTTGGACAGGAATGCAGGCTTCGCCGCATCGCCGTCCAATACAAAGGCGTCAGTCATAGATAGGTCTCTTTTTATGGTTACGAGCAAGCAAGGGCAATCGCATAGACTCGCCGAGGTAAAAGCTTGCGGAGAGTAGCACCAGGGCGCGACAAATCGCCGCGCAAGAAGTCAATTTTTATCAATTTATGCAGATTTTTTGCTTTTTACGCAAAAACATAAAAGACCTCATCTATTGCGTGATAGACGGCGTCGATCCGGCCGCCAATCCGCTGCACGGCGCAGCTGCGGGGAACCGCTCGAACCTATTCCGATCCAAGCTCGAGCCGATCCCTGTTCACCGCCTCAAGCAGGCGCCTGGACATGGCGGCATGACGCTATAATCGGCAGTCTTCTGCACACCGCCATTCCAGCTCTCGAAACCAAGGACCCGTTCATGAAAGCGTTAGGCAAGATCCTGGGCCTTTTCTTTCTCGGCTTGCTGCTGATCGTAGTGGCGCTGCTGTTCGCCCTGACTCATCTGTTCGACCCCAACGACTACAAGGACGAGATCCGCCAGATCGCCCGCGACAAGGCCAACCTCGAGCTGCAGCTCAGGGGCGACATCGGCTGGAGCCTGTTCCCCTGGCTGGGCCTGGAGTTGACCGACGCCACCCTGGCCAGCGCCGACACGCCGGACAAGCCGTTCGCCGACCTGCGCATGATCGGCCTTTCCGTCCGCGTGATGCCGTTGCTGCGCAAGGAAGTGCAGATGAGCGACATCCGCGTCGACGGTCTCAATCTCAACCTGCAGCGCGACGACAAAGGCCGTGGTAACTGGGAAGGCGTCGGCCGCCCCACCCAGGCCAGCACGCCGCAGCAAACACCCAGCGAGCCGGCGCCGAGCGAAGAAACACCGCCGAGCCAGCCGAGTGACAAACCAGCCGGTCAGCCGGTCAAGCTGGATATCGACAGCCTGACCCTGAGCAACTCGCGCATCGACTACAGCGACGCGCAGAAGGGCCAGCAATTCACCGTCGAGAACATCGAGCTGAAAACCGGCGCCATCCGCGAAGGCGCCAGCATCCCGGTCAAACTCAGTGCCTTCTTCGGCACCAATCAGCCGGTGCTGCGCGCACGCAGCGAGGTTGAAGGCCAGCTGCGCTTCGACCGCGCGCTCAAGCGCTACCAGTTCGAAGACCTCAAACTGGCCGGCGAAGCCTCGGGCGAGCCGCTCAAGGGCAAGACCCTCAACTTCTCCGCCCAGGGCCAACTGCTGGTCGACCTGGCCGCCAACGTCGCCGAATGGAACGGCCTGAAGCTCTCCGCCAACCAGCTGCGCGCCCTCGGCGAGATCAAGGCACGTGAGCTGGACAAGGACGCCAAGATTTCCGGTGGCCTGTCCATCGCCTCGCTCAACCTGCGCGAGTTCCTCGAAGGCGTGGGCGTCGAGCTGCCGGCCATGCAGGCCAGCGATAGCCTCAACCAGTTCGAACTGGTCAGCCGCCTGAATGGCTCGAGCAAGGGCATGATGTTCGAAGAGCTCAACCTCAAGCTCGACGGCAGCACCTTCACCGGCAAGCTCGGCGTGAGCGACTTCGCCAAGCAGGCCCTGCGCGCCGATCTCAAGGGTGACAAGCTCGACCTGAACCGCTACCTGCCGCCCAAAACCCAGGACAGCGCCGCTGCAGCGCGCAAGGCCGAGGTCAAGGACAGCATCGCCGGCGCCGGCAAGGACGGCTCCACCCCACTGCCCAACAAACCCACCCAGCAGGCCTGGAGCGACGACAAAGTGCTGCCGGTGGATCAGTTGCGCAAACTCGACCTGCAACTGGCGCTCAGCCTCGCCCAGCTCACCTACGACAAGCATCAGTTCAGCGACGTCAATCTCAAGGCCAATGGCCGTGGCGGCCTGATCACGGTGGAAGAGGCGCGCGGCAAACTGCAGGGCGGCAGTTTCGTCAGCAGCGGTCGCATCGATGTGCGTCAGGCCGAGCCGATGCTCAGCCTGGAACAGCGCCTCAGCCGCATGCCGCTGGAACCGCTGCTGAAGAAGGACGATCAACCTTCGCCGATCAAGGGCCAGCTCGACCTCGACGCCAAGTTCAACACCCGAGGCAACAGCCAGAAGGCCTGGATCGAAGCGCTCAATGGCAACGCCAGTTTCGTCCTCAACGACGGCGTGCTGGTCGACGCCAACCTCGAACAACAACTGTGCCGCGGCATCGCCACCCTCAACCGCAAGGCGCTGAGCAACCCACCAACCGGCAAGGACACCCCCTTCCGCGAACTCAAGGGCAGCCTCAGCGTGCGCGACGGCGTCGCCCACAACCCGGATCTCAAGGCCCAGGTGCCGGGCCTGGCGGTCAGCGGCAATGGCGATCTCGACCTACGAGTGCTCGGCCTCGACTACAAGGTCGGCATCACCCTGGAAGGCGACCAGCGCGAAATGCCGGACCCGGCCTGCCAGGTCAACGAGCGCTACGTCGGCATCGAATGGCCGCTGCGCTGCCGCGGCCCGCTGGAACTCGGTGCCAAGGCTTGCCGCCTGGATCAGGACGGCCTCGGCAAGATCGCCGCGCGCCTGGCCGGCAACAAGCTGACCGAGAAACTGGAAGAGAAGCTCGGCGACAAGGTCAGCCCGGATCTGAAAGACGCACTCAAGGGCCTGTTCAACCGATGAGCCCCGAGCAGTTCAACGGCGCCGTGCTGGCCTGGTACGACCAGCACGGGCGCAAGGATCTGCCCTGGCAGCAGAACATCACGCCGTATCGTGTCTGGGTTTCGGAAATCATGCTGCAGCAGACCCAGGTCAGCACCGTGCTCGGCTACTTCGACCGCTTCATGGCCGCCCTGCCGACCGTGAAGGACCTGGCCGAAGCTCCCGAGGATGAAGTGCTGCACCTGTGGACCGGCCTGGGTTACTACACCCGCGCGCGCAACCTGCAGAAGACCGCGCAGATCGTCATGCGCGAGCATGGCGGCGAGTTCCCCCGCAGCGTCGACGCGCTTAGCGAACTGCCCGGCATCGGCCGCTCCACCGCCGGCGCCATCGCCAGCCTGAGCATGGGCGTACGCGCACCGATCCTCGACGGCAACGTCAAGCGCGTGCTGGCGCGCTACGTCGCGCAGGAGGGCTATCCCGGCGAGCCGAAAGTGGCCAAACAGCTGTGGGACGTGGCCGAGCGCTTCACCCCGCACGAACGCGTCAACCATTACACCCAGGCGATGATGGACCTCGGTGCCACCCTCTGCACCCGCAGCAAACCCACCTGCCTGCTGTGCCCGGTGCGCAGCGGCTGCCAGGCGCACCTGCTCGGCCTGGAAATCCGCTACCCGGTCTCCAAGCCGCGCAAGGCACTGCCGCAGAAACGCACGCTGATGCCGCTGCTGGTCAATGACGCCGGCGACATCCTGCTCTACCGCCGCCCCTCCACCGGGCTGTGGGGCGGACTGTGGAGCCTGCCGGAACTGGACGATCTCGATCAGCTCGCAAACCTCGCCCAGCAGCAACAGCTCGCACTCGGCGCACGCCGCGAGCTGGAAGGCCTGACTCACACCTTCAGCCACTTCCAGCTGGCCATCGAACCCTGGCTGATCGAGGCAACCGAACAGCCAGGTCGCGTGGCCGAGGCCGACTGGCTCTGGTATAACCTCGCCACCCCGCCGCGCCTGGGCCTAGCCGCCCCGGTGAAGAAGTTGCTCAAGCGCGCGGCGCAAGTCATTACCGCTGGAGAACCGACATGACCCGCACCGTACAGTGCCGCAAATACAAACAGGAACTGCCCGGCCTGGATCGCGCGCCCTACCCCGGCCCCAAAGGCGAAGACATCTTCACCAACGTGTCCAAGCAGGCCTGGGACGAGTGGCAGAAACACCAGACCATGCTGATCAACGAGCGTCGCCTGAACATGATGAACGCCGAGGATCGCAAGTTCCTGCAAGCCGAGATGGACAAGTTCCTCTCCGGCGAGGAATACGCCCAGGCCGAAGGCTACGTACCGCCGAGCGAGTGACGACACCTGTGGGAGGGGCTTTAGCCGCGACAGCCGCTGCATGTTGCGCACGCGCCCCCGGCCCGCCCTCCCCGCATTTCTCGATCACGATCCTAAGCGCCCGAAATAATTAAATATTTTTCAAACCCGCGCTTGACACTGATCCTTCAAATCCGTCTAATAGCGCCCCGTTGGCCCAGGTAGCTCAGTTGGTAGAGCAGGGGATTGAAAATCCCCGTGTCGGCGGTTCGATTCCGTCCCTGGGCACCATGAATAGCAAACAAAGAGCCTCAGCCATGCGCTGGGGCTTTTTGCTTTCTGCCTCCAGCTATTTCTCGTGCCATTGTTTCGCCTGCGCGACAAGCAACTGCAGCCAGGCGACACCTGCGACCCAGCGACCCTACATCGCCCGGCAAACGGCTTGGCGGTCACGGAAACGCTATGCTAGCTTGGCCGCCAGCCAGGACGGCCCGCCGTACGCCGGAGCGCATTCGAAGAAGAAGAGGACCCCACCCCATGGCCGAGGCGACGCCCGCGCTGGAAATCCGCAACCTGCACAAACGCTACGGCGATCTCGAAGTGCTCAAGGGTATTTCCCTGACTGCCAAAGACGGCGACGTTATCTCGATTCTCGGCTCCTCCGGTTCCGGCAAGTCCACTTTCCTGCGCTGCATCAACCTGCTGGAAAACCCGCACCAGGGTCAGATTTTCGTCGCCGGCGAGGAGCTCAAGCTCAAGGCCGCGAAGAACGGCGATCTGGTTGCTGCCGACAACAGGCAGATCAACCGCCTGCGCAGCGAGATCGGTTTCGTCTTCCAGAATTTCAACCTGTGGCCGCACATGAGCGTGCTCGACAACATCATCGAGGCGCCGCGTCGCGTACTCGGCCAGAGCAAGGCCGAGGCCATCGAGGTGGCCGAAGCGCTGCTGGCCAAGGTCGGCATCGCCGACAAACGTCACGTCTACCCCAACCAGCTTTCCGGCGGCCAGCAGCAGCGCGCGGCCATTGCCCGCACCCTGGCCATGCAGCCGAAGGTGATCCTGTTCGACGAGCCCACTTCGGCGCTCGACCCGGAGATGGTACAAGAAGTGCTTAATGTGATTCGCGCGCTTGCCGACGAGGGTCGCACCATGCTGCTGGTGACCCATGAAATGGGTTTCGCTCGCCAGGTTTCCAGCGAGGTGGTGTTTCTCCACCAGGGCCTGGTCGAGGAACAGGGGCCACCCGCCCAGGTATTTGACAACCCCAACTCGGCACGCTGTAAACAATTCATGTCCAGCAATCGCTAACACGGAGCAACATGCATGCAGAACTATAAGAAGATCCTGCTGGCCGCAGCCGCTACCCTGGCTTTCGGCACCAGCGCTGTCGCAGCTGACAAACTGAAACTCGGCACCGAAGGCGCCTACCCACCCTTCAACCTGATCGACGCCAGTGGCAAGGTCACCGGCTTCGACGTGGAAATCGGCCAGGCGCTGTGCGCCAAGATGCAGGCCGAGTGCGAAGTGGTCACCTCTGACTGGGATGGCATCATCCCGGCCCTGAACGCCAAGAAATTCGACTTCCTGATCGCTTCGATGTCGATCACCGAGGAGCGCAAGGCGGCGGTGGACTTCACCGAGCCCTACTACACCAACAAACTGCAGTTCATCGCGCCCAAGTCGGCCGATTTCAAGACGGACGAAGCCAGCCTCAAGGGCAAGGTGATCGGCGCCCAGCGCGCGACCATCGCCGGTACCTGGCTGGAAGACAACCTGGGCAAGGTGGTCGACATCAAGCTGTACGACACCCAGGAAAACGCCTACCTCGACCTGGCCTCCGGCCGCCTCGACGGCGTGCTGGCCGACACCTTCGTCAACTGGGAATGGCTCAAGAGCGACGCCGGCAAGGACTTCGAATTCAAGGGCGACCCAGTATTCGACAACGACAAGATCGGTATCGCCGTACGCAAGGGCGATCCGCTGCGCGAGAAGCTGAACGCCGCTCTGCAAGCCATCGTCGAAGACGGCACCTACAAGCAGATCAACGACAAGTACTTCCCGTTCAGCATCTACTGATGACCTGAAGGCACCGCGCCGCCCATTGGGCGGCGCAGTTGCCCGAGCCCTCCGATGATTTTTGACCTCCACGGATTCGGCCCCGCCCTGGCCACCGGCACCCTGATGACCATCAAACTGGCGCTGTCCGCGCTGGCTGTAGGTCTGGTGCTCGGCCTGCTCGGCGCGCTGGCCAAGACTTCGCCGTACAAGCCGCTGCAGTGGCTCGGCGGCAGCTATTCCACCATCGTGCGCGGCGTACCCGAACTGCTCTGGGTGCTGCTGATCTATTTCGGCACGGTTGGCCTGATGCGCAGCCTGGCCGACCTGCTTGGCGTCGAGAGCCTCGAGCTTTCGGCCTTCGCCGCGGGCACCATTGCCCTCGGCCTGTGTTTCGGTGCCTACGCCACCGAAGTGTTCCGCGGCGCCATCCTGGCGATCCCCAAGGGCCACCGCGAAGCCGGCCAGGCACTCGGCATGTCCAAGACACGTATCCTCTGGAAGCTGATTCTGCCGCAGATGTGGCGCATCGCCCTGCCCGGCCTGGGCAACCTGTTCATGATTCTGATGAAGGACACCGCCCTGGTGTCGGTGATCGGCCTGGAAGAGATCATGCGCCGCTCGCAGATCGCCGTGACCGCCAGCAAGGAGCCCTTCACTTTTTATATGGTCGCAGCCTTCATTTATCTGGGCCTGACCGTGCTCGCCATGATCGGCCTGCATTACCTCGAGAAGCGCGCCAGCCGTGGCTTCGTGCGGAGCGCCTCATGAGAAAGAACGCTGCCATCATCGCCTGGCTCGCAGCAGGCGTGCTCATCACACTGGCGCTCTGGACGAGCCTCTCCAACCTGAACTGGGCGGTGATCATCAAATGGCTGCCGCGTCTGTCGCAAGGCGCACTGCTGACCCTGGAGCTGGTGGCCATCGCGGTCGTCGCCGGCCTGATCCTCGCCCTGCCGATGGGCATCGCCCGCGCATCCAAGCACTGGTACGTGCGCGCCCTGCCCTATGGCTACATCTTCTTCTTCCGCGGCACACCGCTGCTGGTACAGCTGTTTTTGGTCTACTACGGCCTGGCGCAGTTCGATGCCGTGCGCCAGGGCCCGCTCTGGCCCTACCTGCGCGACCCATACTGGTGCGCGATCATCACCATGACCTTGCATACCGCCGCCTATATCGCCGAGATTCTGCGTGGCGCCATCCAGGCCGTACCACCCGGAGAAGTTGAGGCGGCGCGCGCACTGGGCATGTCGCGGGCCAAGACCATGTTCTATATCGTCCTGCCGCGCGCTGCGCGCATCGGCCTGCCGGCCTACAGCAACGAAGTGATCCTGATGCTCAAGGCCAGCGCCCTGGCCAGCACCGTGACGCTGCTGGAGCTGACCGGCATGGCGCGCACCATCATCGCGCGCACCTATCTGCCGGTGGAGATCTTCTTTGCCGCAGGCCTGTTCTACCTGGTCATCGCCTTCGTTCTGGTGCGCGCCTTCCGCCTGCTGGAGCGCTGGCTGCGCGTCGACGCCTGCCAGGGTCGCTAAGCCAATCGGGCGGCCCACTTGGCAGCCCGGTTCAACCAGACGCATGAGCGCCATGTCCGAGCCCATCCTTACCTCTGGCGATCTGCTCGCTCGCTTCCGGGCCCTGGACAGTTTTCTTCTGCAGCATCAGGCGTTCTGGCGACCTCGGCCGTTTCATCACCTGCAACTGCCTTGGGAAACGGAGCTGGCGGAACTCGCTACCTGGCTGCGCAGCCGCTCCCTGGAGCAGGCTGAGGCCAGCGACAACAGCCCCTTCGCACTCTCTGCACCTGCGCCCTTTCCCGACCTGGCCCGCCAGGCGCAAGCTCTTAGTCAGTTGGGCGAAATTCCGAGCCTGGACAGTCCGCCGCGCGCGCACGCCTTGAGCGTCGATGTACCCGGCAGGAAGCTGGCGCAGATCCAGGCCTTTGCCAGCCACCTGCAGTTTCGCCAGCGCCCCGCGCACTGGCTCGACTGGTGTTCCGGCAAGGGCCACCTCGGTCGCTGGCTGACTCAGGATGACCAGCACCTGACCTGCCTGGAGTACGACCCGGCACTGATCGAGTCCGGTAGCGCACTGAGCAAGCGCCTGGGACTGGGTGCCGCACACCTACAGCAGGATGTGCTTGCCGATGATTGCGACGAGCGCCTGACGAAAGAACATACTCCCGTGGCCCTGCACGCCTGCGGCGACCTGCATGTACGCCTGCTGCAACTGGCCAGCCGCAACGGATGCCCGCAACTGGCGGTAGCGCCCTGCTGCTACAACCGCATCGCCGGCATGCACTACCAGCCGCTGTCGGCAGCGGCGCAGGGCTCAGGCCTGCAACTATCCCGTGACGATCTCGGCCTGCCACTAAGCGAAACCGTCACCGCCGGTGCTCGCGTGCGCAGACAACGCAATCAGTCGATGGCCTGGCGCCTGGCTTTCGACCTGCTGCAACGCCAGCTACGTGGCATCGATGAATATCTGCCAACACCATCGCTGCCCAGCGATTGGTTCAGCAAACCTTTCGCCCACTTCTGTCATGACCTCGCCGCACTGCGTGAAGTGCCAGCGCCCGGTGAGCAGGACTGGCCGGCATTGGAAGCTCGCGGCTGGCAACGCCTGGCCGAAGTGCGCAATCTGGAGTTGCTGCGCAATCTGTTCCGCCGGCCACTGGAACTCTGGCTACTGCTCGACCGCGCCCTGTATCTGCAGGAGCAGGGCTACCACGTGAAGCTAGGCACCTTCTGCGATTACCAACTGAGCCCGCGCAACCTGCTGCTACTGGCCGAGCGCGACTGAGTTGCACACAGAAGCTGTGGATAACTCTGTTGATCCTTTCTGGGCAAATGCTGCAAAGCCACTTGGTAATTGCCTCGTAGAAATCTGATCATTTTTCGAACAGCCTTCGAAGCCCTAACAAAAACAATAACTTGCGAAAAATAGTGATCGAACACACAGAGCCGGTGCGCGACCGTCGCGCGCGCCTTCTCTTTGTGCATAAGCCAAAAGCTGCTGATAGCCGAGCCCGGAAAAACCTGGCTCGAAGGTGGCTTTACTCAGGCCGATGAATGGATATAATGGCGCCCCCACCTAGCCGGTATAGCTCAGCTGGTAGAGCAACTGACTTGTAATCAGTAGGTCCCGGGTTCGACTCCTGGTGCCGGCACCATACAAATCAAAGGGTTACGTGAAAGCGTAGCCCTTTTTTGTGCCTGAAATTCGGCTTGGGGTAGGATTGGGGTAGGGATTTGCCACCACACCACCACTCGGTTAGAAAAAATCTGCGCCAGTCTTACGACCGCTCATCGGGCTATTTCATCCGCCATCACCGATGACGCCCTCCGCATCACATCCCCCGCCATCAAAATCTAGGCATTACCAGCATCTTGAAGGCTACTCATGGTCAGAGCCTTTTTCGCCGATATCCCGTAAAGTGCCACCTTGCAGGGCCTCTGCGGGCAGCATAGGGTGATTGGGCGGGTCGACAGACCTGGCTTCAGGAACACAGCGCCAGAGGATTCTTGTGTCATGGTGGCTGCATGCGGGGCGCTTCGGCGCGCCGAGTTCCTAGAGTCTCGGTCTTCCACACCCGCATGCAGCCGCCACCTTTCGTGTGGAAGCGAAAGGTGGTGGCCTCTCTAAAACTCTAGAGGTCACCCTATGCCGCAGACCAACATCCCTTCGGGCACCACCGACTCAGTGCCCCAAGCCCTCGACGCGTTTAATGGCCTGTTCACTGTTCGCACTGACGTCACCTCCGGCCAACTGCATGATGAAGCCCAGCTTCGCCAAAACGCCGCAGTCGGCATGCTCCACGCACTCTCCAGTGCAAGTGACTTGAACACCTTGGAAAACCATTTGCTTCTGGACTGCATCATGGCACTACGGCTGCTGTGCTCCGATGCGGCTGCGCTGTACGCGGCAGCATGCGAACGCAGCAAAGCAGAAAATCTGCTCCAGCCTTAAGCGTCCTTACGCGCTAACTCGGTCTCGAAGCGCTGCACGAATTCGACGAGGCCGATGTTCAGCGCGTGGCAGATATCCCGCAGTTGGACGAGATCAATCCGGCGCAAGCCGCGCTCGATATCGCTAGCAAACGACTGTGGGCGCTCCAGCGCTTGGGCGAATTGCGCCTGGGTCAAACCAGCTTCCACTCGACACTGCTTTAGCAGTCTGAGCAGCACCAGGTTCTCATCCCGATACACCGACTTTTCCAACGGGTACACCTCACGCTTGACAATCCGGCAAGGGTATATCTAATCTACAGATATCTGATTTACAGATTATCTGGATAAAGGTTCACGGAGCCATTCATGGATACCCTCACCAAGACACCATCGAGCAATTCGGAAATCCTGTTTTTGATCGACAAGAAAACACAGCAAACCAAGATCGAACTTGGCTCACTGCTCTGCGCGTTCAGCGCACCCACCACCCTGGCTAAAGCTGCAGCTTCGATCTGGGAAAACGAGCTCTTAATTAAAGAGGATCCCGACTCAGGATCACCGCTGTACTACTTACCAATGCAGCTATCTGCTGACTTCATCGATCTGATTCTTGACCAGTTGGATTCAGATAGCAGAACAGATGCCGTGCAATTCCGAGATGCTTGCCGAACCATTGAAGCTAGCGCCAACAAGATTTCCAGGCTGCAACAGACCAAACCCCACGTCTACGAGACATGGCTGAAGTGGATGGACTCTGATGAAGCCACGCAAACAATGCACAAGATCCTCAGCAGACAGCATCAACACCCACCGGCCACTTCCCCCAACCATGCAGCTCCGGGAGGACAGTAATCCGATGCGCGCCACCAAAATCAAAATCCAGGGACTGTCGATTCCAAGTCTGATCAGCAGCGACAATGAGCGTTACTGGCCGATACGCCCCATTTGCGAAGCTATGGGTCTTAACTGGCATGCTCAAGCCGCCAAACTGCAGCCCCCTCGCTACAGCCCGACCGAGCATGACGTTGCCCTGCCTGGGGAACCACTGCTGAAACGAATGCTGTGCCTGCCGCAGTCGGAATTCGAGTTCTGGCTGAAAAGCCTTAGCTCGCGCAAGGTTTCCCCCGGCGCCCGCATGCGACTCGATCAGTTGCGCGCACATTTCTTTGGTGAGCCCACACCGCTGGCAGGGCCGACACCGCCAACTGCAACGGCAGCACCTGCGGTGCTGAAGCGGATTCTGAACTGGCGAGCGCAACAGGCTGAGCCAGGAAACCGCAAAGCCGTGCTCAAAGAGCTCTCCGACCAATTCAGTGCGAAAAACGGTTTTGAAATTGCTGAAGCGCAGGAGCACCAGTTGCGTGGAGCCGTCGCTTCGCTCAGCACGATCATTTATCAGCATGACCGCTCGAAATCGCCAAGCCAGATGCCTGTTTCACAACGGGTCGACGCGATCATCAAATCCATCGTGGATGCCCGCCCTCAGCGCATTCATCTGCTCGACTCGGACTTTGCGGCCCTGTTGTGCAGCATTGAGCTTGAGGAGCACCACCATAGCAGCGCTCAGCACGAACAGCCTTAGACCATGGCCACACTTAGGGAAATGGCGGACTTGCTGTATTCAGCAGGCGAGCCGATGAGCGGCAGTGGCATGAACGACACTGAGGCCATGGCCTATGCACGGCAGCATTTTGTTTATGGCGGCTATTGCTTGGTGCGGAACTGGCGGTGGCTTGATCTGGATGTCACTGAAAGCCAGCGCCTACAACTGGCAAAGACCCGACGACAACCTGCTCTGGTCTATGCACACACGGTTATCTTCGACAGTGAAAGACGGTGGGATGTCGGAGACTTCGTCCGAACGTCGCTTCTGCACCATCACGAGGAGTTCCATTTCAGAACGCTCAATACAGCCTACTTGCTTCTAGGACCAGGCACGCGCATCCAGGTCAGCGCAGACGCCGTTGCGAGCATTTTCTGATCGAGCCAACACATTTACTGATCTGTCGACATAGCCATGTATACACACCCAATCTTGCAGAAGCTGCTGGAGCAGGTCGAAGACCTTTCTTTCAGCAGACCCGTCACCGGATACCTGACTGATGCCTATATTCGCGGATCAAGCGGCTACGGGATCACTTACCGGCATGTGAGAGCTGATCGTTTCAGTGACGGTGCCTACATTCATACATCAGCCATCGTTCAGGCTGAGCGAGAGGGGCCGTTTTGGGTGCTGCACACGCTAAGTGGCAGCTTCTACGTAATCCTCAGCTTCAACATTTTAAAAGGTGCGCAATCGCTGGATGACTATCTGCATCGAATGCTAACTATGGAGTATCCAGAGCCATGGCAGCTGCACTAGCAGTGCGATGGGATAGCCGATGCGACATGACCTGCGTATCGCAGGAGGCACTGCGACACTCAGTGAGTGTCGCGGAACCCCTATGCGACACACGTGGACTGTCGCACAGATACGCTGCGACACGCTGGCCATGTCGCAACGATACACCGTGTATGTCGCACCATGACTTTGCGACACTCGGGGTCGTGCCGCTAGCGGCAGTTTGAGTGCCCAATACGGCGCTGAAAGTGGCCCAAACCGACACCGAGCTGGCCAGTTATGGCGCTCAGCGTGCCAAAACTGGCACTCCTTTTTTTGGTTATATTATCGCTACAACCCTTGAAAACACTGACTTCGGCGACTTTTTTCATAACCAAATCGCCACTGCGTGGCTAGCATTTTTGAATGCCCCATTTCGACACGCCAGCCACGCACCGCTTCGCGCTACCCCGGCTCGTCCTTTCAGCGCCATGGCGCTGGCTGCTCTTCGATTTTGATGACAAAACGCTTGCGCGCGCTTTTGCTCACGGCGCACGCTGAATTTAGATGAAGCGGGTCGCGTGAGTGAGAGCGCGCAACCCTTACTCGCGCCGCGAGTAAGGGGGCGTTGAGGCAGTTCGGACGTAACGAGAAAAACGGAGCGGCTGCGGAGTGTTTCAGTGGAGTTCGAGCTGACACAACGCCGTTCGCGAAGCGGCTTAGCTTTGTCATCAAAACAACAAGAAGAGAGATGACAGCGATGCAACCTACGACCTTGCAGCGGTACCAAACCCGGGCACAAAACTTTTATCGGTCTCACTGCGGTGAGGACGATCCATCTTCGGCGCAGATCTGCGCAGCTTTGCTTGCCTGTGCACCGGACTATCGACCGAATGCGTTCAGCACCCTCAAGAACACCCTAATGAATGACCAGCTTGCCCGGCGAAACATCGAGGCAGCAAACACCATCAGAGCGCTGGTCAACCCGGTCACGGCACCAGGCAGTCAGATAGTGAAAAAGCCCAAGCCGGGGCAGATTCGGAAAGTCCCCTTCGAAGACTTTAAATTGCTGCACCAGCACCTGCGCGCAGGCGGCAATCTCGACGAAGCCGCATCACTGGTGCTCGCTTATTGCCTCGGTGTACGCCCATGCGAGATGCGCACGATCACTATCTCCGGCAACCACGTGCACATCATTGGAGGCAAGAAATCGGCTGAACTGCACCGTGGCGCTGACCGCACCTTGGTAATCGA
The DNA here is from genome assembly GCA_048065775.1 of Pseudomonas sp. GW6. Taxonomy (GTDB): domain Bacteria; phylum Pseudomonadota; class Gammaproteobacteria; order Pseudomonadales; family Pseudomonadaceae; genus Aquipseudomonas. The sequence continues at coordinate 1,287 of JBLUOL010000074.1, read as the reverse complement.
CAAACCAAGAACGCTGAAGTTGGTGGAATGGGCCGCGCAGTGGATGGCCGGGTGCCCACGCACTAATACCGCCATCAGAGACTGCCTGCGCAAGGAGTGCCGACGCCTCTGGCCCAAGAGGAAAAAGCAGCCAACGCTGAAAAGCTTCCGGCACCAGATGGGATCAATTCTGAAAGCATCCGGAGAAAGCCCAGAAAGCATGGCTTACATCATGGGGCACCAGTCCATCTCGTCGATCAGCGTGTACGGTGATGGCCGACTGGGCGCAGGCATGAAATCACATGTACGCCCCGCAGAGAGCGCCGTCTTGGCGAGCATTCGCCAGCCGCAGAAGCCACCTCGATATGGTCAGGGGCGCATTCTGGGAGCAATCGAATTTCCCGCCGCAACCCGGGGCCATTGGTATACGGAGATGAAGCAACGGCAAGCAGGCAAGATCCTACCTGCTCCGCAGTCGTAGCCACGTGACTGCTGTGAGTGGCCCCTAGTCGCAGGGATCTATAGCTCGCATGAAAAATCTCCAGACATGCTCGGGGCTATTGAATGAGCTATTGCGGCCAAGCACTCTGGGGCCGGGGAAGTATGGCTGTGGCACCTTGTGACCACCACCGTGGATGGGCACCAGCTCCACACTTGCCGTCCTAGCCTCCTGCCACTGGAATAGCTCAGGCTAGGGCTCGCTCGCATCACCTGGAAGCCGGAATACGCTGGACTAGTGCAGGCTGTGTATATCCAGCAAGTCGAGCAAAGTAGCTCTCGCTCACCTGCGCTGAAATCACCTAGCCTCGCTCGCTCATCCCCCAGAAGCCAACGTCTCCGCCCTCTACGGAATTGATAGGATCATCTGTGCCGTTGACCAGTATCACCAGCAATGCCTTGCTGACCGCGCCAGGCGCGGATGAACGCAGTGAGTAGGCTGCTCCCCACGTACCCTTCAGGCTTGATCTGCGCTAACAGCACTTTGGCGGCACGCCGTTGCGATTTGGGGTGCAGCGCATCAGCTTTTAATGCCTGGCGACATGTCAATTTACGGTGTGGGCGCTTGAGGTTCTGACACGTTATTCCGGGGGTTCTGACCCACTCGCGCTGATGGTTCTGTCCCTCCATTCCAGTGATTGTGAGCCACTTTGCTGGTGATTCTGACCCATCCCTCAAGCACTAAACTGTCTGCTCTCACGTCCTGTAGGTCACCGCAATTGATTGAGGAAGGGTATGCGTCTGGGCATCCCGTCTTGCGCAACTAAACCAGTCGCCACCTATGCGGCAGCAGCTCCGTAATCTCACTTG
>JBLUOL010000073.1:0-23784 GCA_048065775.1 Pseudomonas sp. GW6 | reverse complement strand
CCGAGCGCGCGCAGGTGCGGGCGCTGGCGCTGCATCTCGCCTGCGACGTGCACCCACTGAACAACCTGCGTGTGCTGCAGTACCTGAGCAATGAACTGGGCGTTGCCGACGAAGCCAAGAACGCCTGGTACCGGCACTGGGTCGCGTTGGGCCTGGCGGCAGTGGAGGACGGCCTGGCGCCGTTCGACGGGCGCCTGTCGCTCGGCGAGCGGCCGGGATATCTGGAGGCCTGCCTGATTCCGCAGCTGTATAATGCGCGGCGTTTTAACTGTGACCTTGCCGCGTACCCACGCATTGTCGCCATGGCGGCGCGCTGTGAACCCCTGGAGGCCTTCCAACTGGCCGCGCCGGAGGCACAAGCCGACGCCCAGTGACACTTCGGCTTCAACCCAAGCCTTGCATTCCGCTGCGCCACAAGCGCGGCGGGTCCGATTCCGTCACAGATAAAAACAAACAGGTGACGCATGACCCGTGAAAAACCGAAGAACCTCTGGCTCTCGCGCTGGGGTTTCATCCTCGCTGCAACCGGCTCGGCCGTCGGCCTGGGCAATATCTGGAAATTCCCCTACATCACCGGCGAATACGGCGGCGGCGCCTTCGTGCTGATGTACCTGGCGTGCATCCTGGCCATCGGCATTCCGGTGATGATGACCGAGATCGCCATCGGCCGCCGTGGTCGCGGCAGCCCCATCGACGCCATCGGCCGCGTGGTACGCGAGAACGGCGGCAACCCGCTGTGGAAGGCGGTTGGCGGCATGGCCATGCTCGCCGGTTTCATGATCCTGTGCTTCTACGTGGTCGTCGCCGGCTGGGCCTTCGCCTATACGTGGAAGATGCTCGACGGCTCCCTGGCCGCCACCAGCGTCGAAGCACTGGGTGGGGTGTTCGAGACGCATAACGCCAATCCCTGGCAACTCGGCGGCTGGAGCGTGCTGGTGGCGCTGCTGACCCTGTGGATCGTCGCCAAGGGCGTGCAGAAAGGCATCGAAAACGCGGTGCGCTGGATGATGCCGGGCCTGGCCCTGATGCTCATCGCGCTGGTCGGCTATGCGTTCACCAGTGGCAGTTTCAGCGCAGGCTTCGGCTTCCTCTTCCACTTCGATGCCTCGAAGATCACCGGCGAAGCACTGTTGGCGGCACTGGGTCACGCCTTCTTCACCCTCAGCCTGGCCTCGGGCGCCATTCTCACCTACGGCTCCTACATCCCGGACGGTCAATCCATCGCGCGGACCACCTTCATCGTCGCACTCTGCGATACCTGCGTGGCGCTGCTGGCCGGTCTGGCGATCTTCCCGATCATCTTCGCCAACGGCATGAGCCCCAGCGCCGGGCCGGGGCTGATCTTCATGAGTCTGCCGCTGGCCTTCCAGCAGATGCCATTCGGCACCGCGTTCGGCGTCTTGTTCTTTGCCATGGTATCGATCGCCGCGCTGACCTCGGCGATCTCGATGATCGAGGCCAGCGTGGCCTACCTGAACGAAAAGCACGGTATCAGCCGCCTGCGCGCTGCCATCGGGGCCGGCGCGGTACTGCTGGTGATCAGCCTGCTGGCGATGCTGTCGTTCAACCTGCTGGCGGGCTGGACGCCGCTGGGCAAGAACTTCTTCGACTGGCTGGACTACCTCACTTCGCGCTGGATGATGCCGCTGGGCGGTATTTTCATGGTGCTGCTGGCAGGTTATGCGCTGCGCGGCGAAATCATGCGTGACGAGCTGGGCCTGCCTCCTGCGGGCTACGCGCTCTGGTTGTTCATGGTGCGCTACGTCAGCCCGGTGCTGATCATGGTGGTGTTCCTGCATGCACTGGGCTGGCTGATGTTCGACCCAATCGCGCAGTGGTACTGGATTGCCGGCGCCATCGGTCTGCTGGCGGTGGCCGGCGAAGTGCTGCGGCCACGAGTGATGCCGGTACTGACTGGCCGCTGAGTCGTTGATCACAGGTCGAGGCGCAGCTCTGTGAGGGGCTGCGCCTTTTTTATCGGCGAAAAATCGCCAGTAAATCGGCGCCAATAAGCGGATAGTTGCCGAGCATGGCCAGGTGTCTGCTTTTCAGGGGCTATGCTTAACAAAACCACTTGGCGAATTGCCAGTACTCAAGCTGGGCGCCTTTGCTGCCGATATATGGGGTTCGATTTGGCACAGCAGTTGCGTTGCCTTCCGACCAGGCCGCGTTCATGAGACGTGGCTTTATAAGAAGAACCTGGAGTTGTCCCCTATGTTTGAACCTGCCGCACGCCTATTCGCCAACCTTGCCGTCGGCAAGAAGTTATTCATCGGCTTCGGTCTGGTATTGCTGCTCACTGCAGCCATGACCGGCAGCGGCTTTCTCGCTGTACAGGCGGTGCTGCAAGGACATGCCCAGGTCGGCCAGTTGGCACAGGTCAACCAGGAGATTCTTCAGGCGCGTCGCCTGGAGCGCAGCTTCGCCATCGAGCAGACCCCGCAGAGTGCCGAGCTCGTGCGGGCCAGTTTGCTCAAGGTGCAGACACTGCTGGAAAAGCTCGCCCAGGACAGTTCTGGCGCCAGCTCGCGCAATCAGACCATGCAGCAGGCCGTGGCCGAGTACCTCAAGCAGTTCGATAACTATGTCGAGCAGCAGAACAAGGCGCGCGAAGCGCGGCAGGACATGCGCAGCGCCGCTGCCGAGGCGCGCGACCAGTTCGAGGTGATCGAGCTAGACATGTACGACGCGGTACGTGAACTGCGTCTGCAGGGCGACCGCCTGCGCGGCAGCGATCCGCTGACCCTGGCGGAAACCGCATCCGGTCTGAGCAAACGCATGCTCGATCTGCGTGGCCATGAAAGCCTGTACATCATCGACGGTTCGGCTGAGGCGCTGGAGGAATGGGAATACGTCAGCGAAGACCTGCAAACCGTGGCTCGCAGCCTGATGGTATGGCTCAACGACGACCAGAAAGGCGCCATTGACACCGCGCTGCAGGCGCTGACCTTCTACCAGCGTTCCTTCCTCTATTACCAGCAACTGCGCGAGCAGAACCTGGCCACTGAGAACGCCATGATCGAACGTGCGCGCTCGGTGGTGGACCTGGCCGAAGCGGCCCAGGCGGCGGCCGAGCAGAGCATGCTCGACGACAGCCAGCGCTCGCTGGTGATGCTCGGCATCATGGGTGCGGCCGCAGTGGTGCTGGGCCTGTGCGCGGCGTTGCTGATCACCCGCTTGATCGTCGCACCGCTGCGCCAGACCGTGGCATTCGCCCAACGCATCGCCGCAGGCGATCTCAGCCAGAACATCCCGCAGGATCGCCGCGACGAAGTGGGCCAGTTGCTGGCCGCCATGCAGGACATGACCCTTAGCCTGCGCACCCTGGTCGGACGCATTGGTGGGGGTGTCGGGCAGATCGCGGCGGCTGCCGAGCAATTGTCGGCGATCACCGCGCAGACCAGCGCCGGGGTGCAGACACAGAAGCTGGAAACCGAGCAGACCGCCACCGCCATGCACCAGATGGCTGCGACCGTGCAGGAAGTGGCACAGAACGCCGAGCAGGCCTCGCTGGCGGCGCGTGATGCGGATCTGGAAGCGCAGCAGGGTAATCGCGTGGTGCAGCAGGCGGTGGATCAGATCGACAGTCTGGCCAGCGAAGTGGAGCAGTCCGCCAAGGCCATCGCCGACCTGAATCAGGAAAGCGCGCGTATCGGCAGTGTGCTGGAAGTGATTCGCAACGTCGCCGAGCAGACCAACCTGCTGGCGCTCAACGCCGCCATCGAGGCGGCGCGTGCAGGTGAGCAGGGCCGTGGTTTCGCCGTGGTCGCCGACGAAGTACGCGCGCTGGCCAAGCGTGCCCAGGACAGCACCGAAGAGATCGAGAGCCTGATCGCCGGCCTGCAGCGCATGGCCAAGGGCGCCGTGCAGCAGATGGACAGCAGCCGCGACCTGACCCGCCGCACCGTCGAACTGGCGGGCGAGGCTGGTGACGCGTTGGGGCGCATCACCCAGGCGGTGAGTACCATCGAGCAGATGAACCAGCAGATCGCCGCCGCTGCCGAGGAGCAGAGCGCTGTGGCCGAGGCGATCAACGAGAGCGTCACCCGTGTGCGCGATATCGGTGAGCAGAGCGCTACCGCCACGGAACAGACTGCGGCCTCCAGCGCCGAGCTGGCGCGTTTGGGCGTCGAGCTGCAGGAGTTGGTGCGACAGTTCCGCACCTGATTCGGGCGAGCCGGGACGCCGGCCGCGGGCGGGCGTAGGGCGGACTCAGGAGCGTCAGCGAACAGTCCGCCGTCTTCGGTGCGGCAAAAGTCCTAACGGCGTACTGCTTCGCGAGTACGCCCTACAGCGCTCGCTCCCACATGTTCAGGTTCGGGCTGGACTGAAGCGCTGGCCCGAGATCGCAGGATGATAGAGCGGCTGGACCTTGTTGCCGGCTGGGTCCAGCAGGTGAAAGCTGCGCGCACCGTCGCCATGGTCGAAGGGCCGATCCAGTAGCGTCACCCCTTGTGCCTTGAGGTACTGGTACCAGGCGTCCAGCTCCTCGACGCTGTCGACGATGAAACCGTAGTGATCCACCAGCGCCACGCCGTGGCTCTCGGCATAAGCGCGGCCGAGCGACAGGTTGTCGTTGCCGCAGGTCAGGTAGACCAGGTCCTCGTTGGCGCGGTGCAGCAACTGCATGCCTAGCACGTCCACGTAGAAACGCTCGCACTCTTCCAGGTTGGGTACCAGCAGGGCCAGATGGCGTAGGCCATTGAGGCGCGATGGGCGTTCGAGCATCTTTTTACACTCCAATATGTATACAATTATTTTTCAAATATAAAACATAATGGAGGTTGCCGTGTACGTGCTATTGCTCAAGACCCAACTCAAGCCCGGCAGTTTCGGGGCGTTCATGGATGCCATGCGTGTCAATGCCGCCGCTTCGGTGCGCGATGAGCCGGGCTGCCTGACCTTCGACGTGATGCGTGACCGCAGTGATCCCGACCTGGTGTGGCTGTACGAGGTGTACGTCGACGAGGCGGCTTTCGAGGCGCATACGCGAACCGCGCATTTCCTCGCCAGCCGGCCGCTGGTGGAACCACTGATCGAGCGTCAGGAGGCTATCGAAGCCGATATGCTGGCTCTCAATCCATCGCGCTGAAGTGAGGCTGCCCGTTGCACCACTGGCCGTTCCGAAGGCTTGGCTCGGTCAGGCCGTGCCCTGTGCCATCTGCATATCCAGCACCCGGATATGCCCTGGCTCGGGATAGTGCCAGTGCACGTCCAGATCCCAGAAGCGCGCACCATAGCGGCGCTCCGGCTGCGGCTGCTGGTAGGCCGGGCGCGGATCCTGCGCCAGGCACTGCTCGATCAGCTCGACCAAGGGCTCACTCAGACGCAGCGCGTGTTGGCGCGCCAGGCGTAGCGCGTCATCCTGCCAGTCCACTGTAATCAGGGGGGGCGGTGCATCTGCCATATCGTTGCGCGCGTCGGCCACAGAATCGGCGTACGGCACGTAAGGCTTGATATCCAGTACCGGCGTACCGTCGAGCAGGTCGATGCCGGACAGGTGCAGGCGGCCTGGTTCCACTCGTTCCAGGCGTACCACGGACTGGCCGATGCCGTTGGGGCGATGGGTGGCGCGGGTGCTGAACACGCCTACCGCCTGGTTACCGCCCAGGCGCGGCGGGCGCACTTTCAGGCGCGGCTTGTCTTCCAGCGCCTGGTGAAAGAGAAACAGCAACCAGACATGGCTGACCTGTTCCAGGCCCTGCACGGCTTCGCCCTGATCGAAGGGGGGCAGCAGTTCCAGCACGCCGCGCGCGGCGGGCGCCAGGTGCGGCTGGCGAGGAATGGCGAATTTTTCCTTGAAGCAGGAGCGAACGATACCGACCGGAGAAACCAGATGCTGCATGGCGTCCTGCTTAGCGTCTGTTGACGGGAGCGTCGTGTGCCACGCGGCAGCCAGCATCGCGGAATGGGCCGGTGAAACGAATCCAGCCTTCACCAGGGCTGACCTGAGCGCAGGTCAGGTGGCCATCGATCTTGCTCTGCCAGAGAAAGAATGGTGCCGGCGCGGCGAAGCTGGGCAGGCTCAGGGCGAGCAGTGCGGTGAGCAGTAGGGTACGCATGATGGTGGTCTCCAGGGCGTGACGGACACAGCCTAACACGACCTCAGAAGCGTTCCTTATCGCCCAGATAGCGCCATTGCCCGACCGGCAACTTGGTCATGGGTACGCCGCCGATGCGGATGCGCTTCATGCCCAGCACCTTCAGGCCCAGCGCCGTACATATCTGCCGCAGCAGGTCAGGGGCCGGATTCTTCAGCGCGAAGCGCAGGCGCTGTTCGCTCTGCCAGCTGGCCTTGCACGGCGGGAACTGCGTGCCCTTGTGCAGCCAGCCTTTCTTCAGGCGCTCCAATGCGCTGGCGGGCACTTCGCCGGCTACTTCGACCAGGTATTCCTGCTCCAGCTTGGCGGCATCCTCGCGCAGCTTGCGTTGCGTTCGCCAGTCCTGGCTGAGCACTATCAGGCCGCTGGCACCGGTCTGCAGTGGCAGGCTCTGCTCCTGGCGCAGGAAGTGGCCATGCAGGACGCGTTGGGCGTGCGGGTCCTCTTCCCAGTGTCGTTCGCGCACCAGCAAGTGCTGCAACTGTGCGGCGTTGCAGCCAGTCGAGCCATGCACCAGCAGGGTGACGGGCTCCACGGGGTCAAGGCGGGCATCGGGGTGCAATTCGACGCGCTGATCCTCGACCTTGAACTGCGGCGCTTCGACCACTTGGCCGTCCACCGTCACCCAGCCCCCTGCGATGTAAAGATCGGCTTCACGGCGCGAGCAACCGAACAGTTCGATGACGCGTTTGGACAGACGGGTGGCTTCGCTCATGACTGGGCTCGACAAAAAGAAGGTCATTGTACCGGCAAGAAGCTGTGGTGCCGGGAAAGAAAAAGCCCCGCAGCATCAGACTGTGTGAAAACCTAGCAGTCTGAGAGCAAGCTGAAGACAATGCCTCCATCAGTCGATGGGGGCATTGTCGTTTATGGGCTACATCCAGGGCGAAGGTCGTCAGCAAAGCAGCCTGTTTCCTCCCACATTGGAGGAGCTGGTGCCGGAGGATCACCTGGTACGGGTGATCGAGGCCTATGTCGCCCGCCTGGATCTGCAGGCTCTGGGTTTCAGCAAGGCCGAACCACTCAAGACTGGACGTCCTGGCTATGATCCAGCGGATCTACTCAAGCTTTATCTGTACGGTTACCTCCAGCGCATCCGCTCCTCCCGGCGCCTGGAAGCCGAGTGCCAACGCAATGTCGAGGTGATGTGGCTGCTGGGCCGATTGGCACCGGATTTCAAGACCATTGCTGATTTTCGCAAGGACAACAGCGCTGCTTTTCAGGCGACCTGCCGCACCTTCGTCCAGTTCTGTCGCCAGGTGGGGCTGATCAGCGGGCAACTCGTGGCCATCGATGGCAGCAAGTTTCAGGCGGTAGCGTCGCAACGCAAGCATCTGAGCCTGACGAAGCTCAAGCGCCAACAAGCCAAGCTGGAGGCGCAGATCGCCCGTTATCTGGCGGAACTGGACGAGGCTGACCGCAGTGAGGCGGCTGAAGTGGTTGATCGCAGTGCGGTCAAGGCTGCGCTGCAGCAGCTGGAGAGCCGACATGCCGATAACCTGACAGCCCAGGCGTTGATGGAGGTACAGGGGCTGGAGCAGTTCGTCGTGGGTGAGAGCGAGGCGCGCATGATGCGTACCCACCAGGGGGCTCGCGTGGCTTATAACGTGCAAAACGCGGTGGATGGCGAGCATGGGCTGATCGTGCATCATGCTGTCACTCAGGACGGCAGCGATAACCAACAACTGGAACCTATGCAAGGCTGCCCAGGCGATCCTGGCGCAGGAAGAGCTGACGGTTACAGCCGATGCGGGCTACTCCAATGGTGAGCAGTTTCAAGCGTGTGATGATGCTGGGATTGCGGCCTATGTGCCGGAGAATCGGGGCATAAATAACAAGGGCGACGACACGCCGCTATTCGATCGCAGCGCCTTCAGCTACGACGTAGAAAACGACCAGTACCAATGCCCTGCAGGCCAATGGTTACCGCTCAAGCAGGTAAACGGCCTACAGCGCATTTATGCTGTACGCGGCGACTGTACGGCTTGTCCATTGAAATCACGCTGCACCAAGGCTAAACGTCGACACGTGACTCGGCATGTCCATGAGGCCGCATTCGAGCGCATGCATCAGCGGATGCAGGTGCATCCAGAGATGATGGTCAGGCGCCGCTCCATCGTCGAACATCCCTTCGGCAACCTGAAGCAATGGATTTTGGGTAATGGTCGCTTCCTGCTCCGACAACTGCAGGGCGCTCGGACGGAAATGGCCCTGGCGGTCAACGCCTACAACCTGAAGCGTGCCATCAATGTGATGGGTGCCCGTCGGTTGATCGAGCTGTTGGGGTAAATCCCGCTTTCCATTTCCAAGCATCAAAAACACCAACGCCCCGAACCAGTCGGGGCGTTGGATTTTTCTGGCGTCAGTGCGTTTTCACACGCTCTGAGCATGCGGGGCTTTTCAGGAGAGAGGTCGGTCAGACCAACTCGCCCCACATGTCGTACTCGTCGGCGTCGACGATACGTACGCGCACCTTGTCGCCCGGCTTGACGTTGGGGGAGTCGATGAACACGCTGCCGTCGATCTCCGGGGCGTCGGCCCAGGAGCGGGCCACGGCGCCTTCGCCGTCCACTTCGTCGATCAGCACGTCCATCTCCAGGCCGATCTTGGCCTGCAGACGTGCGCTGCTGATCGCCTGCTGGTGCGCCATGAAACGCTCCCAACGGTCCTGCTTGACGTCGTCAGGTACCACTTCCAGGCCCAGGTCGTTGGCGGGAGCGCCTTCTACAGGCGAATACTGGAAGCAGCCGACGCGGTCGAGCTGGGCTTCCGTGAGCCAGTCCAGCAGATACTGGAAGTCTTCCTCGGTCTCGCCGGGGAAACCGACGATGAAGGTGGAGCGGATGGTCAGCTCCGGGCAGATCTCGCGCCACTTCTTGATGCGCGCCAGGGTCTTGTCTTCGAAGGCTGGGCGCTTCATCGACTTGAGGACTTTCGGGCTGGCGTGCTGGAAGGGGATGTCCAGGTAAGGCAACAGCTTGCCGGCGGCCATCAGCGGGATCACATCGTCGACGTTGGGGTAGGGGTAGACGTAGTGCAGACGCACCCACACGCCCATCGACGACAGCGCCTCGCACAGCTCGAGCATGCGCGTCTTCACCGGCTGGCCGTTCCAGAAGTCCAGCTTGTACTTCAGGTCGACGCCGTAGGCGCTGGTGTCCTGGCTGATCACCAGCAGCTCTTTCACGCCAGCCTTGACCAGGCGCTCGGCTTCGCTGAGCACATCGCCCACCGGACGGCTGACCAGCTTGCCGCGCATGGACGGGATGATGCAGAAGCTGCAGGTATGGTTGCAGCCTTCGGAAATCTTCAAATAAGCGTAGTGACGCGGGGTCAGCTTGATGCCCTGCGGCGGCACCAGGTCGATCAGCGGGTTGTGCTCGGTCTTCGGCGGGATGACTTGGTGTACGGCGTTGACCACCTGCTCGTATTGCTGCGGGCCGGTGACGGCCAGCACGCTCGGGTGCACGTCGCGGATGCTGTCTTCGGCCACGCCCATGCAGCCGGTGACGATCACCTTGCCGTTTTCCGCCAGCGCCTCACCGATGGCGTCCAGCGACTCGGCCTTGGCGCTATCGATGAAGCCACAGGTATTGACCACCACCACGTCGGCATCCTGGTAGGTCGGTACGATCTCGTAACCTTCCATGCGCAGCTGGGTCAGGATTCGCTCGGAGTCAACCGTCGCTTTTGGACAGCCAAGGGAGACAAACCCTACTTTCGGTGTGGCGGTGGACATGCGGGCTAACCTCTAAGGGCGCCTGGGTGGCGCCTCTGATCAAAAAGTGCGCAATTCTAGCGGCGCTTCGTGCGCTTGACCAGAGGCGCCTTCACCTCAATTACGTCCCGGCAGCATGCGCGTCAGGGTGTTATCGCGCGCCACGTAATGGTGGTACAGGCCGGCAATGGCGTGCAGGCCGATCAGCCAGTAACCGGCGGTGCCGGCCAGCTCGTGTAGTTCCTTGATCTGTCCGGCCAGTTCCTTGTCTGGGCCGATCAGCGCGGGCAGCTCCAGGCCGAAGAAGGGGATGGGCTTGTCAGCGGCGCTGAGGATCAGCCAGCCGGCCAGCGGCGCGCCAATCATCAGTGCATACAGCGCCAGGTGCATCAGCTTGGCAGGCAGGGCTTGCCAGGTCGGCAGCGGCGGCTCGATGGCTGGGGTCGGGCTGAGTGCGCGGGCCAGCAGACGCAGCCAGACCAGCGCGAAGACGCTCAGGCCGAGCATGAAGTGCCACTGCTTGAGCAGTTCGCGGGTTTCGCTACCCTTGGGGAAATTTCCTTTGAGCTCGATGCAGGCATAGACGACTGCGATCAGGATCAGCATCAGCCAGTGCAGGCCAATGGAGAGGCTTCCATAGCGTGGTGAGGCGTTCTTCCGGTTCATTCAGGCGTTCCTCGGTCAACGTCCTGCATCTGCAGCAGGCGTTTCCAGCATAAGCCTGCTTGGCTTATGGACCGCTGAGGTAGATCAATGCCCGGAAACGAAAAAGGCCACTCGATTGAGTGGCCTTTATCTGAAGGTGGTTGCGGGAGCAGGATTTGAACCTACGACCTTCGGGTTATGAGCCCGACGAGCTACCAGACTGCTCCATCCCGCGTCGACAATTCTACGCTTACTTAATGCCCTGTCAATCGATTTGTTTCGTTTGATCGAAAAAGTTAATTTTTCGTCAAAGCAAAAAGGCCACTCATTGAGTGGCCTTTTCGTGAAGCTGGTTGCGGGAGCAGGATTTGAACCTACGACCTTCGGGTTATGAGCCCGACGAGCTACCAGACTGCTCCATCCCGCGTCTGTGGGTCGGCATTCTACAGCCAGAAGCTTGGCTGTCAACCGCTAATTGCAAGAAAAGTGTTTTCAACTCAGATGCTTAGCGTTAAACAACTGTTAGACTTCCTAGCTCCAGGCCAGGCTGGACGAGGCTTACGAGGGTGTTGTGCGCAAGATAATCCACGTCGACTGCGACTGCTTCTACGCCGCCATCGAGATGCGTGACGACCCGAGCCTGGCCAGTCGTCCGCTGGCTGTCGGTGGTTCGGCGGACCGACGCGGGGTAATCGCTACCTGCAACTACGAGGCGCGTGCCTATGGTGTGCGTTCGGCGATGTCGTCGCGGCATGCGCTGAAGTTGTGCCCGGATCTTCTGATCGTCAAACCGCGCTTCGAGGTGTACCGCTCGGTCTCGCGTGACATTCACGGCATCTTTCGTCAGTTCACCGACCTGATCGAGCCGCTGTCGTTGGACGAGGCCTATCTGGATGTCAGCGACTCGCCGCATTTCGCTGGTAGCGCCACGCGCATCGCCCAGGAAATTCGCCGTCGTGTGGCGCAGGAGCTGCACATCACCGTGTCGGCTGGCGTCGCGCCGAACAAGTTCCTGGCCAAGATCGCCAGCGACTGGCGCAAACCCAACGGGTTGTTCGTCATTACCCCGGATCAGGTCGATGATTTCGTGGCGCAGTTGCCGGTGAACAAGCTGCATGGCGTCGGCAAGGTCACGGCTGACAAGCTGACGCGCTTAGGGATTCGCACCTGTCTGGATCTGCGCGACTGGAACAAGCTGGCGCTGGTGCGCGAGTTCGGCAGTTTCGGTGAGCGCTTGTGGCGCCTGGCCCACGGCATCGACGAACGTGCCGTGCAGGTGGACAGCCGCCGCCAGTCGTTGAGCGTGGAGCACACCTACGATCAGGATCTGCCGGATCTGCAGAGCTGCCTGGAGAAACTGCCGGCACTGCTCGAGGAGATGAACGGCCGCCTGCAGCGTCTGGACGCCAGTTATCGACCGGACAAGCCTTTCGTCAAAGTGAAGTTTCATGATTTCACCCAGACCACTCTGGAGCAGGCGGGGGCCAGTCGGGATCTGGAAAGCTACCGGCTATTGCTGAGCAACGCTTTCGCCCGTGGCGACAAGCCGGTGCGCCTGCTCGGGGTGGGCGTCAGGCTGCATGATCTGCGCGGGCGGCAGGAGCAGCTGGAGCTGTTTGCGTAGCCCGGATGCAATCCGGGAGCTCCTTGCGCGCTATCTCTCGATGCTCCGCTCTGACCTTTATAGGAGTGACCGGGCGGCACGCTGATTCAGCCGCGAATTTCGCGGATAAATCCGCTCCTACAACCCTGTGCAACAGCCAGCTCGATCATGGCCTTCGGGCTACCGCCCCGGATTGCATCCGGGCTACGCCGTCACTGCGGCCAGAGGCGAATCGGCTTGCCGCTGGCCGGCCACAGCTGCAACTGGCCGATGTCGTTGAAGTCCCAGCGTTGCACTTCAGTCAATGCCGCGAGGAAGCGCTGTTCCTGCTCCATCAGTGAGGGCGCGCACATCTTGCGGGTGCTGCCCGGGGCTTCGAAACGGACGGCATCACCCTTTAGCGTGTAGCCGGCGAACCAGTGGTTGCAGCCGGCGTGCCCGTGAGCACGACCGTCCGCGGCAAACGTGACGGTCAGGTGGCTGCGGTCGATCAGCGGGCTTTCGCCGATCCATTCCACTTGGTAGCTGCGTTCGGTTTCCAGTTGCGGTGCGTCGCTGGCGCAGCCGGCCAAAGTGGCGGCGAGCAGGGCGAGGGGCAGGGCGCGTTGCATGGTGTCAGGCCTCCTGGCAGGTGCGGCACAAATGGCGGCCGGCGTCGTTGCGCCAGCCCAGTTCGGTGATACGAGCCTCGGCGGCCGGGGCTTGTGCGGTTTTGCCCAGGGCGGCGTCGACGGCGAATTCGAAATCCAGCTGCTTGCCGCAGCTGTCGCAGTTCACTTGCCAGTTATGAATGGCCAGCTCCTTGAACTGCGGGCCCTTGCACACGGCCAGCCATTGGCCGGGCGGGTTGATCAGGTGGCGAACCTTCTCCACCTCCAGGCGCATGTGCAGGTCGCGGCTGCCCTTGAGGGTGACCAGCAGCACGTCGTTGGCCTGGATGGAGCCGCCGTTGCCGGTGACCTGGTAGCGGCCCGGTGCCAGTGCGCGGCACTCGGTAAGGGTGTGTTGCGGGTTGAGCAGGGAATAACGGAAATCGTGTTCGGCCATGGGTCCTCCAGATCAGCCGGCATGCTATCACGCGCCGGCCTTGACCTCATTGCTCGGCTGGCCGGCGAGCCAGGCGGCGATGTTGTCCAGGGTGGTGCGGGCGATGGCGTCGAGCGCCTCATGGGTGAGAAAGGCCTGGTGTGCGGTAACGATGACGTTGGGAAAACTCAGCAGGCGGGCCAGGGTGTCGTCCTGCAGCGGCAGGTCGGAGTGATCCTCGAAGAACAGCTCCGACTCTTCCTCGTAGACATCCAGGCCCAGATAGCCGAGCTGGCCGCTTTTCAGGGCCTTGATCAGGACGGGCGCGTCGACCAGCGCGCCGCGGCCTGTGTTGATCAGCATCGCGCCACGTTTCATCTGAGCCAGACGTGCGGCATCTATCAGGTGGTAGCTGTCGTCGGTCAGCGGGCAGTGCAGGCTGAGGATGTCGCTGCTGGCGATCACCTCTTCGAGTGGTGCCTGGCGCGCGCCGAGCTCACCGAGCCCGGTCAGCGGGAACGGATCGTAGATCAGCACCTGGCAGCCGAAGCCGTGCATGATGCGGGCGAATACCTGGCCGATCTTGCCGCCTCCGACCACGCCGACGGTCTTGCCATGCAAGTCGAAGCCGGTCAGGCCATGCAGGGAAAAATCACCCTCGCGCGTGCGGTTGAACGCGCGGTGGATGCGCCTGTTGAGGGCCAGCACCAGGGCCACGGCGTGTTCGGCCACGGCATGCGGTGAATAGGCCGGTACTCGCACCACTGGCAGGCCGAGGCGCTGCGCCGCTGCCAGGTCGACATGGTTGTAGCCGGCCGAGCGCAAGGCGATCAGACGCGTGCCGCCGGCCGCCAATTGTTCGAGCACCGCTGCCGACAGGTCGTCGTTGATGAAGGCGCAGACCACGTCGTTGCCTTTGGCCAGCGCCACGCTGTCGCGGGTCAGGCGCGCTTCATGAAACTGCAGGTGCCAATCGGACGAGCCGCTGGCCGCCAGGAAAGAGTCGCGGTCGTAGGTTTTGCTGCTGAACAGGCAGATACGCATGGCAGGTCCTCAGGCACTTTGTGCCGCTGCTTCGGTCAGGCGCTCGATCGCTGCGTCCAGTTCGTCCAGGGCGCGCTGGGCCTCGGGGTCGTCCTGTTTGAGCAGCGTCTCGCTGCGTTGGCAGGCCATACGCAGTTGCGGCACTCCGCAGTAGCGCGTGGCACCGTGCAGGCGATGCACCCGCTCGATCAGCGCTGTGCGTTCGCCAGCATCGCGAGCCTGGCGGATGGCCTGGCGGTCACCGGGCAGACCGGCCAGCAGCATGCTCAGCATATCCGCCGCCAGATCGGCTTTGCCCGCGGCCAGGCGCAGTCCTTCTTCGGCGTCGAGTACCTTGGGCTGCGACTGCGGCGCAGCAGCCGGGACCACCCTGTTGTTCGGCTGGTTGCGCAGATTCAGCCCCGTCCACTTCAGCACCACCTGGGCCAGTTGGCGCTCGTTGATCGGCTTGGTCAGGTAGTCGTCCATGCCGCTCTGCAGCAGGGCGCGCTTCTCGTTGGCCAGGGCGTGGGCGGTGAGGGCGATGATCGGCGTGGCGCTGCGGCCCTGTTCGCTTTCCCACTGGCGAATCGCTTCGGTGGCTTCGCGGCCATCCATGCCGGGCATCTGCACGTCCATGAACACCAGGTCGAAGCTACCGTGCTGTACCGCTTCTATAGCCGCGTAGCCGCTGTCCACGGCGGTGACCTGAGCGCCGAGGTCATCGAGCAGGGTTTGCACCAGCAGCAGGTTGGCCGGGTTGTCGTCCGTGCAGAGGATTTGCGGCCGGCGCGTGTTGCCGATGGTGACCGACTCGCTGGCCGGGCGTTGCGGGCTGACCATCTCCACCAGCGCCTTGTACAGTTTGCGTGTGCAGGCTGGTTTGGCCTGCAGTTGGGCGTAGGCATCGGGCAGCGATTCGTGAAACAGCCCCAGTTCGGTGGTCGGGCACAGCACCAGGGCCTTGCAGCCGAGCCGGTCGAGATCCTCGATACGTTGGCCGAGGGTGTCGGGCGGTAGCTGGCTGGCGGTGATGCCAAGAACAGCCAGGCTCAGCGGGTGTTCGCGATTCTGCTGCTGGCTCACGGCATCGAAGAGTTGGCCGGGGTCGGCGAAGCTTTCCACCTCCAGACCGCAGTCTTCGAGCTGGTGGGCCAGCGCCTGGCGCGCCAGCTCGTGGCTTTCCAGTACGGCCACGCGGCGGCCTTGGAGGGCGGCACGCGGCAGGTCTTCGGCGTCGTCGCGGGCCTTGGGCAGGGTCAGGGTGATCCAGAACTCGGAGCCTTCGCCCGGGGTGCTGTCGACGCCGATCTCGCCGCCCATCCGTTCGATCAGGCGCTTGGAAATCACCAGGCCGAGGCCGGTGCCACCGGCCTGGCGGCTGAGCGAGTTGTCGGCCTGGCTGAAGGCCTGGAACAGCGCACGCAGGTCTTCATCCGACAGGCCGATGCCGGTGTCCATCACGCTGATGCGCAGTTGTGCGCTGTCGGCACTTTCATCCTCGACCATGGCGCGCATGACGATGGTGCCTTCGCGGGTGAACTTGATCGCATTGCTGACCAGGTTGGTCAGCACCTGCTTCAGGCGCAGTGGGTCGCCGCGCAGAGCCAGCGGTGTGTCGCGGTAGATCAGGCTGACCAGCTCCAGCTGCTTTTCGTGGGCCGCGGGGGCGAGGATGGTCAGGGTGTCCTGCAGCAGATCGCGCAGGTTGAAGGGGATGGATTCGAGCATCAGCTTGCCCGCTTCGATCTTGGAGAAGTCGAGCACCTCATTGATGATGCCGAGCAGGCTGTCGGCGGATTTCTCGATGGTCGACAGGTAGTCCTGCTGGCGCGGGCTGAGCTCGCTCTTTTGCAGCAGGTTGGTGAAGCCAAGGATGCCGTTGAGCGGGGTGCGGATCTCGTGGCTCATGTTGGCCAGGAACTCGGACTTGATGCGGCTGGCTTCCAGGGCCTCCTTACGCGCGAAGTCCAGCTCGATGTTCTGGATCTCGATGGTTTCCAGGTTCTGCCGTACGTCCTCGGTGGCCTGTTCGATGCTGTGCTGCAGTTCTTCCTGCGCGTTCTGCAGGGCTTCGGCCATGCGGTTGATACCGGCGGCCAGCTCATCCATCTCATGGCTGCCCAGCGGTGGCAGGCGGGTTTCCAGGTGGCCGTCCTTGAGTTGGGCGACACCGGCCTTGATCTCGCGCAATGGCTCGTTGATGCTGCGGCCCATGCGCAGGGCAAGCAGGGCGGTGACGGCAAGGCCGCCGGCGATCAGCAGCAGGCTGGCGAACAGGCTGCGGTAGCCGCTGAGCAAGGTGCCCTGATGCGAAAGCTCCAGTTCGACCCAACCGAGCAGCTCCAGTTGGCGATCCTCAGTGAAGTCGTCGCTGAGCACCAGGTGCTGGTCGTAGACCGGGAGCAGAAAGCGCGTGGCGTCCTGGCCGCTGAGCAAGCTGATGCCCGGCTGACCGCCGGGTGACGGGTTGAGCATGCTGGGCCCGGCGTGTGCCAGTGAGGCGCGCTCAGGGGTGAGAAAACCCACCGCACGCACATCCGGGTGCTCCAGTGCCTGTTGAGCGATGCGCTCGAGTTTTTTCAGGGCTTTCTGTTCCAGCGCGGGGGCCGCCAGGGGCGCCAGGTGTTCGACCAGCATCTCACCGCGCTGCAGCAACTGCGTCTGCAAACCGGACAACTGCACCCAGGTGAAATAGCCACCCAGTACCAGAGCCAGCAGGCTGGTGGGGAACAGGGTGAGCAGCAGCACGCGGCCTTTGATGCCTAGATCCTTGAACACGACGTTCCTCCTTAATGACATCTGGGCAGTGTAGCGATTCAGCGCGGCGGAATCTGTAGATGAGCGATTGTCGTTTAATAGGTAGAATTGTTCTCATTCTGCCTGTTCGGTTTCTCTTCATGAATGCCAGCTCTGCTTCTCCAGCCCGGATCCTCGCCGTCGAGGACGACCCTCTGCTTGCCAGTCACCTGCAGTCTCACCTGATGGCCCGTGGCTTCGACGTGACCCTCAGTCATGACGGTAGCGATGGGTTGCGCTTGGCTGAGAACGAGGATTTCGATCTGATCCTGATGGATATCCTGCTGCCCGGCACCAACGGCCTGGTGGCGCTGCAGCAATTGCGCCAGCGCTGCAGCGTGCCGGTTCTGCTGATGTCCGCGTTGGGCGATGAGCAGAATCGCATCGCCGGTTTCAGTCAGGGCGCCGACGATTATCTGCCCAAGCCCTTCAGTCTCGGCGAACTGAGCGTTCGAGTGGATGCGATTCTGCGGCGTGTCGCCTATGAGCGTCGCGAGCCGCAGTCGGGTGCAGAGGGCAACGGCTTGCAGTTCGACGAGGGGCGTTGCGATGTGGTTTTTCGTGGCACCTGGGTCGGCCTGACGCCCAGCGAATACCGGGTGCTGGAGCTGCTCTGGCGGCACCGGGACGAGGCGTTGAGCAAGCCCTTCCTTTATCAGCAGGCGCTGCGCCGCGCCTACGCCCAGCACGACCGCAGCCTGGACATGCACGTCAGCCACATTCGGCGCAAGTTGCAGGGCGTCGGCTATGAGGCGACGCGTGTCGATACCGTTTGGGGCAAGGGCTATATCCTGACGCAGGCCGGGGCATGAACCTGCCGGGGCGGCACTCACTGCTGTGGCGGCTGGCCGGCGCATTGGCGCTGTTCTGCCTGCTGCTGGTCAGCTTGCATGTGGATGTGGGCCGCGAGCTGATCGATGCGACCTCCTATTTGTCCGAATCCACCAGGCAGACGCTCAAAGGCTATGCCCGGGAGGCGGAAACGACATGGCGCGAGGAGGGCGCACCAGGCGTCGATGCCTTCCTGCAGCGGCTGCAGGAACGTGAGCAGATCTGGGCTGTGGTGGTCGATGAGCACAAGGATTCGTTGTCCTCGCAAGCCTTGACGGCCGAGCAGGCGCAGCGCCTTGATTTCGTGCGCAGGTTGGAGTTCCCGGTTGGGCGACCAGGTGGCACACCGACTTTTTACATTCCTTTCAGCGACGGCAATGCCCGGTTGGTCATGGAGTTGCCGCAGCGTTTGAACCCGCGCAAGTACAACGAGCTGTGGGAGTTGCTGCTGCAGCGCGTGCTGCCGGCCATTCTGGCGGTCGTCGTGGCCGTTCTGCTCTACCGCCTGCTGATCGCGCCGCTGGCGATCCTCAGGCGTCAGGCCGCTGCGCTCAGCGCTGGCGACCTGTCTGCCCGGCTCGGGCCGCAGGTGACGCGGCGCAAAGACGAGTTGGGCGAGCTGGCGCGATCCTTCGATCATATGGCCGAACGCCTGCAGGGCACCGTGACGTTCCAGCGCCAGCTGCTGCGCGACCTGTCCCATGAACTGCGCACGCCGTTGGCCCGCTTGCGCGTGGCGGGGGAGAGCGAGCAGGACGTCGAGGCCCTGCGTCAGCGCCTGGCGCGTGAAGTCGAGGAAATGGAAAAGCTGGTCGGCGATGCGCTGGAGCTGGTCTGGCTGGATACGGAAAGACCCAGCTTGCCGCTGGAAGAAGTGGATATCGTCAGGCTCTGGGATGTGCTGCGGGAGAACGCCGGCTTCGAGACGGGCTGGCCGATCGAGCGCATGCCCTGCGAGCTGCCGGCCGACTGCCGGGTGCTGGGCAACCTCAACGGTCTGGCGCAGGCGCTGGAAAACATCCTGCGCAATGCCATTCGCCACTCGCCGGAAGGGGCAGTGGTACGCCTGGCCGGACAGCGCGAAGGGGACCAATGGCTGTTATGGATCGAGGACCAGGGGCCGGGTGTCGCCGAGAGCGAGCTTGAGACCATCTTCCGTCCTTTCACCCGGCTCAGCGCTGCCCGTCCGGGTGGTGATGGCTTCGGCCTGGGGCTGGCCATTGCGCGCAGCATGATCGCTACTCAGGGCGGTTATCTGTGGGCAGAGAATGCCGCGCCTGGGCTGCGGCTTAAGCTCCGCCTGCAAAGTGTATAGTTCGTAAATTAGATTTACTCTCAAATGTAAATTCTTACTATTTGCGTCTGACCCAACAGGGCCGGCAAATAGTGGCGCTTCTTTTTTCCTGGTGCTCGCTCTCGATGGCGTGTTGTCCATCCGAGGCTTTGCCACGGCCCTTTCGATTGGTTTTGACCATTGCATGCCGGCTGCTTCCGCTGACCACGGCGGAGCATGCCGCCGATGTTGCGAAATTGGTCAGCCGGCGAAGCCTATGTCCGGGGAGTGCAGGGTTCGAGTTCCTGTGCAAGACGGTCGCTGGAAACAAGCCGACAACTCGACTCACCTCGATCACTGGGAGCAATCCACATGTCACTGAACCCGCGACGTCTCGCTGTATCGTCTCGGCCTCGATTCAAGCAAACCCTATTGGCAGTCGCGCTGGCTTCGCTGGCCTGCTCGGTTGCTGCCGACGAGAAGTCCAGGCAACTGGAACTCGGAGCGGTGGTCGTCACCGCCACGGGCTTCGAGCAAAGCGTCAAGGACGCTCCCGCCGCCATTACGGTCATCTCCGCAGAAGAGCTGAAGAAGCGCTCCTATACCGATGTGACCGACGCGCTGAAGAATGTGGCAGGTGTGCAGATTGCCGGTGGCGGGGTGGAGCGCTCGATCCAGATCCGTGGCATGACCTCGGGCTATACGCTGTTTCTGATCGATGGTCGGCCGATGCAGGGCAACGACGCCTTCGGCCTTAACGGTACCCAGAACGGTACGCCGATCAACTTCCTGCCACCCATCGAGGCGATCGAGCGCATCGAGGTCATTCGTGGCCCGGCGTCGTCCCTGTATGGCTCCGATGCCATGGGCGGGGTGATCAACATCATCACCAAGAAAATCCGCAACGAGTTCGCCGGCAGCATCACCACCGAGTACAGCCTGGCCGACAGCGCCAACAAGGTGAACGAGGACGGTTACCAGACCAGCGCCTATCTCAACGCGCCGCTGATCGAGGATGTGCTGGCCTTGCAGGTCAACGGTTCATTCCTGCACCAGGACGAAAGCCATTTCCTCGGCGGTGACGACAGCGCTGCCTCCGACCCCAGGTACAGAAGAAGCAACCTGGGCGGCAAGCTGGGCTGGAACATCGACGAGCAGAACCTGGTCACCTTCAACTACAACGAGGCGCTGCAACGGCGTTGGGCCAATCCGGGCAAGAGCATCGACGTGGCCGATGAGCCGAGCTACAACGAGTCGATCCTCAAGACCTACGCCATCACCCACGAAGGGCGTTACGACAACCTGCTGCTGGATACCTACGTCAACTTCGACACCTCGGAGAACCCGACCCGGGTCAACGCCAATACCGGCAATGGCATCGAGTACAACGTGCTGACGGCCAACGCCCAGGCGACCTATTTCCTCGGCTCCCATGCGCTGACCGGTGGCCTGACCCACAAGTACGAGGAGCTCAAGGACGGTGCCAGCAGCGGCCTGCGTCCGCCGGTCGTTCCAGTTGCCGATGCCGTGGTGGAGATGGATCGCTACCAGAACTCGATCTTCCTGGAAGACAACTGGAGCCTGACCGACGACCTGTCGCTGACCCTCAGTGCCCGCTATGACGACAACGAGGCGTTCGGCAGCGAAGTCAGTCCCAAGGTCTATGCCGTCTATCACCTGACCGAGAACTTCACCCTCAAGGGCGGTGTGACCTCCGGTTACAAGGCACCTAGCCTGCGTCAGGCCGCAACCGATTTTGGCTCCACCTCGAGGGGCGGCGTCATCATCGGCAACCCCGAGTTGACGCCGGAGACCAGCCTCAACCGCGAGGTCGGCATCGGCTACGAGAACGTCGATCTGGGCCTCAACACGACCTTGACCGTCTACCAGACCGACTACAAGGACAAGATCAACCGCACTGGTCGCGTCTGCGAGCCGAACGTGCCCTGCGTGTACAACGGCGCCACCTACCCGGCGCACCAGTTCGGCTACACCGCCTACGAAAACGTGGACGAGGTAGAGCTGAGGGGCGTGGAGTTCACCCTCGATTACCAGCTACTCGACAACCTGATGTATCGCCACAGCTACACCTATACCCGTACGGAGCAGAAGACCGGCCAGTACAAGGGCGAGCCGCTCAACGACATGGCCAAGCACATGTTCAACGTCTCGCTGGACTTGCAGGCAACGGAGAAGCTGAACCTCTGGACCCAGCTCAATTACCGGGGCGAGACATCCGGGCGCTGGCAGACCGGCACCAGTGGTGCTTCCACCAATGGCGTGACCTACCCGTCCTATACCTTTGCCGACGTCGGTCTGGTGTACAGGCCGACCAAGGACCTCAGCCTGAAGTTCGGCGTGTACAACGTCACCAACAAGGAAGTCACCACCGACGATGACTATGCCTACAACCTCGATGGCAGGCGGTACGTGTTCGGCCTGACTCAGAACTTCTGATCCGCAGCACAGCTTCCAGGCTGCCCTGGAGCCCTTCCGGGTGGCCTTTGCCGCCAGCTCCTGGCGCGCTGCTGCGGCATTCCCGAACACTCAAAAAGTGAGGAAAGCGATATGACGCTGTTCAAGCGTACCCTGATCAACCTGTTGCACCTTGGCGCGCTGATGTGCGCCGTATCGGCCCAGGCCGCCTACCCGCTGGTGATCGAACATGGCCAGGGCAAGCTGACGTTGGACCAGGCGCCCACGCGCGTCGCCGTTTTCGATCTGGGCGTGCTCGACACGCTCGATGCCCTTGGCATCGCCGCTGCTGGCGTGCCGCAGATGGCCGGGCCGGCCTACCTGAAAGCACACTACGCAGGGCGCGAGATCGTCAATGTCGGCACCTTGTTCGAGCCGGATCAGGCGGCCCTGGAACGGCTCAAACCTGACCTGATCATCATCGCCGGCCGCTCCAGCAATCAGTTCGAGACGCTCTCGGCGCTGGCGCCGACCATCGACCTGAGCATCGCGCCAGACCACTTTCTGGCGGGCGTGCAGGGCAATCTGCAACTGCTGGGCGAGATCTTCGACAAGCAGGATCAGGCTACGCAGCTGCAAGCGCAACTGAACAAGGCGCTGGCTGCCGTTCATGCCAAGTCCGCCGGCCTGAGTTCGCTGACGCTGTTCACCGTCAATGACGCGCTGATGCTGCATGCGCCGGGCGAGCGTTTCGGCATGCTCAACGAAGTGCTGGGCACTCGCTCGGTGGTCGAGCCGGTGGACCCGGCGAGCGTTGCGCAGGGGCGCCCGGCGCCGGATTCACCCGAGGCCAGGCAACTGCGCGAGCGGCAGCAGGTACGCCTGGAGGCGGCGTTGAAAGAACAGCCGCAATGGTTGGTGATCCTCGATCGTGGCGCGGCAACCGGCGGCGAAGGCAAGGCCGACGAGACGCTGGGCAAGCATGCCGGTATAGCAGCCAGCAAGGCCTGGGCCGATGGCAAGGTGTTCTACCTCGATCCGGCGACCTGGTATATCGCCACTGGCGGCTACCAGGGGCTGATGAGCACCCTGAAGGATTTCGCCGCCGCGCAATAAAGAAATGGCATGGCCCGGATGCTGTCCGGGCCACCATCAGACGATCCCGGACAGCATTCGGGTCGAGGCTCGATCACGCCCTGCAACCGATCATGGCGTGATGAAGCGACGGGTTCGGCGTATCATGATGCCCCTTCGCGTCAGTCTGGATTCGAGCGACCCATGACCCTGCAATTCCCCACCATTGCCGACTGCATCGGCAATACCCCCCTGGTACGCCTGCAACGCCTGGGCGGCGAAACCAGCAATACCCTGCTGGTCAAGCTGGAAGGCAACAACCCGGCCGGCTCGGTCAAGGACCGCCCGGCGTTGTCGATGATCAATCGCGCCGAGCTGCGTGGCGATATCCAGCCTGGCGACACCCTGATCGAAGCCACCAGCGGCAATACTGGCATCGCCCTGGCAATGGCGGCGGCGATCAAGGGCTACAAGATGATCCTGATCATGCCGGACAACTCCACCGCCGAGCGCAAGTGGGCAATGACCGCTTACGGTGCCGAGCTGATCCTGGTCAGCAAGGAGGAGGGCATGGAGGGCGCGCGTGACCTGGCCGAGCGGCTGCAGGCCGAAGGGCGCGGCAAGGTGCTCGACCAGTTCGCCAACGGCGATAATCCCGAGGCGCACTACAGCGGTACCGGCCCGGAAATCTGGCGCCAGACCGGCGGAACCATCACTCACTTCATCAGCTCCATGGGCACCACCGGCACCATCATGGGCACCTCGCGTTACCTCAAGGAGCAGAACCCGGCGATCCAGATCGTTGGTCTGCAGCCGCAGGAAGGCTCGGCCATTCCCGGCATCCGCCGCTGGCCCGAGGAATATCTGCCGAAGATCTATCAGGCCGAACGTGTCGATCAGGTGATGGACATGGGCCAGACCGAGGCCGAGCACGTCATGCGCCGTCTGGCGCGGGAAGAGGGCATCTTCTGCGGTGTGTCTTCCGGCGGTTCTGTGGCCGGCATGCTGCGCTTGTCGCAGCAAGTGGAAAACGCGGTGCTGGTGGCGATCATCTGCGATCGCGGCGACCGTTACCTGTCCACCGGCGTTTACGAAGAACCGGCGCGCTGATGGCCAGACGCAGCTCCAACCTGCGCTTTCAGCCCAGCGGCGGCAGTCGTGCGGCGCAGGTTCCGGTCGGCAAGAAGCAGAAGCTTGCCATCGAACGCCTGGCCGGTGACGGTCGTGGCATCGCCTTCGAAGGCGGGCGCACCTGGTTCGTCAGTGGCGCCCTGGC
>JBLUOL010000072.1:0-23954 GCA_048065775.1 Pseudomonas sp. GW6 | reverse complement strand
GTAGGGTGCGCCGTGCGCACCGCCGAGGATCAGGCGCTGGTCACCAGCTCGGAGGCGGTCGAGGGCATCGGGCTGACATCACAGCCTTTGAGCACCAGGCGAATGATGGTCTGCGCGGCGGCTTCGTAGTCGGCGTCGTCCAGGCTGGCCTTGCCGGTGACGGTGGAGATCTGCCAGTCGAAGTCGGCGTAGGTCTGGGTCGCTGCCCAGATGCTGAACAGCAGGTGATGCGGGTCGACCTGCGCCATCAGGCCCTGATCGATCCAGCGCTGGATGCAGGCGATGTTGTGCTTGGCCTGGGCGTTGAGCTGTTCGGTCTGTTCCGGCGACAGGTGCGGCGCGCCGTGCATGATCTCGCTGGCGAACACCTTGGAGGCATGCGGCAGCTCGCGGGAGATGCGGATCTTCGAGCGGATGTAGGCGGTCAGCACCTCGCTCGGGTGGCCCGGCTGGTTGAACGGGGCAGAGGCGGCCAGCAGCGGTTCGATGATGCTTTCCAGGACCTCGCGGTAGAGGTTTTCCTTGGACTTGAAGTAGTAGTAGACGTTGGGCTTGGGCAGGCCTGCCTTGGCCGCGATGTCGCTGGTCTTGGTGGCGGCGAAGCCCTTGTCGGCGAACTCCTCGCTGGCTGCGCGCAGGATGAGCTCTTTGTTACGCTCGCGGATGCTGGTCATAAGGCCCTGTGGTTTGCTCTGCCGCCGGGCGGCGGTCGGGCATGGTAGCACCGGCTTTGCGCGAGGCTCAAGCCAGCGGCCACGGGCTGCTCAGCGCTTAACTGACTCTCGGGTCAAATTTCTGTATACAAGAATTCGCTTTTCTGTTTCTATCGCGCATAGCGTCATCCATGACAAAAAGTCTCGGCGCGTGACGCTGCAGGAGACCCACCGTGAATACCCATCAGCTCGTCGATCCCTTCGGGCGGCGCATCACCTACCTGCGTTTGTCGGTGACCGATCGCTGCGATTTTCGCTGCACCTACTGCATGAGTGAAGACATGCAGTTCGCGCCGCGTGCGCAGATTCTCAGCCTGGAAGAGCTGTATGCCGTGGCCGATGCCTTTATCGGGCTGGGTGTGCGGCGTATTCGTATCACTGGCGGCGAGCCATTGGTACGCAAGAATCTGCTGAGCCTGTTGCAGCGCCTGGGTGAGCGTGACGAGCTGGATGACCTGGCCATTACCACCAATGGCTCGCAACTGGCGGAGATGGCCGCGCCGTTGCGCGCGGCGGGTGTGCGGCGCCTGAACATCAGCCTGGATTCACTGCAGCGCGAGCGCTTCGCCGCCTTCACCCGACGCGACAAGCTCGACCAGGTGCTGGCCGGCATCGACGCCGCGCGTGCCGCAGGCTTCGACAGGATCAAGCTCAACAGCGTGGTGCAGAGTGGGCGTAACGACGACGAGGTGCTGGATCTGGTCGAGTTCGCCATCGAGCGCGGCCTGGATATCAGCTTCATCGAGGAAATGCCGCTGGGCAGCGTGGTCAGCCACAGTCGCGAGCAGACCTTCTGCTCCAGCGACGAGGTGCGCCAGCGTATCGAACAGCGCCATGCGCTGGTGCGTAGCAGCAAGGTCACTGGCGGGCCATCGCGCTACTGGCAGGTGGTCGGTACGCAGACCCAGGTAGGTTTCATCTCGCCGCACAGCCACAACTTCTGCGGCGACTGCAATCGTGTGCGGGTCACCGCCGAGGGCAAGCTGGTGCTCTGCCTCGGCCACGACAACGCGCTGGATCTCAAGCGCCTGCTGCGCGCGCATCCGGGTGACAGCGAGCGCCTGCGTCAGGCGCTGATCGAGGTGTTGCGCCTCAAGCCCGAGCGGCACCACTTCGCCACCGACGAGCAGGTGCAGGTGGTGCGCTTCATGAGTATGACCGGCGGTTAGTGTCGCGATACGAATAATCTGTTGCCTATGGGCCGAGACCGCCACATCAATTACAGCAGACTGCACAGTCCTTGTAGGAGCCGCGCCCCGCGGCGAATGAGCCGGTTCAGGCGACTGAAAAGCTTCGCCCCGAGGCGGGGCTCCTACTCAGGCCTGCGCCTGACCGACATCTTATGCCTGACGCGACACTAAGCCCTCACCGCAATCTCAAAACAACAATAAGGAGGCTCTCAATGCAGCCCGTACGACTGTGCCTGTTTTCCACCATTCTGCTGACGCCCGCTGCCCTGGCGCACCTACGTGGTCGGCGTCGAGGACCTGCCGTTCGCCCCGCACTACAGCCTCGATGGCGAAGGTCAGTACCGTGGCTTCGCTCGTGAGGTGCTGGACGCTTTTGCTTCCGACAGCGGTATCAGCCTGAGCTACAAGGCGTTGCCGGTGGATCAGTTGCTGCCGGCCCTGCAGCGCGGCGAGATCTCCCCAGGTAAGAACGCACTCCTTCTCTGCACAACCGCCGGATCTACGCCACTTCGCCTTGATCACCAGAGCTTTGCGGTTTCTTGCCCGCTCGCCCTGCTCCATAGCGCCTTCTATCCGGTTCTTGTTCATCGGCTCGCAGATTACGCTCCACGCTTCCTCCCCACGTTCGGTCACCCTCACGCAGTTGCGCTTCACTTCGTTCGCTGTGATCAACTTACGGCGGGACTTGCACCCGCAGGAGTGCGCCCATGCTGGGCGCACAAGAAAAAGGGGGAAGGGCGCGAGCGCCCATCCCCCTTTTTACCCGGCCGCTGTCCCTACCCGACGTCGGCCAAGTGCGTTGCGGCAGCGGTCAGAAGTGATACTTGACCAGTGCCTGCACAGCCGTCTGGTCGAAACGATCGTCCGACCCATCCACCGGTTTCACGCCGTACTTGGCGCGCCACATGTTGATCTCGGTGCCCACGTAGAGCTGGCGCTCCTTGCCGAACAGGGCCTTGCCCGCATCCCACTTGACCTGGATCGAGGAGCCGACCGAGGTCTGGGTGCCGGCGTCGCGAGACGGCGAGCGCCAGTCGACGAAGCCGTCGACGACGAAGTCCTGCTCGCCGAGGCTGAACGGGTAGGCCGCGCTGACGGTCAGCTGGGTGGCGTAGCCGTTGCTGTTCGAGTCGGCGAAGAAGGTGTGGTTGTTGATCTTCACCCGGTACAGGTTGGTCTTGAAGTAGCTGAAGCCGGGCACTTCCCAGTCCAGGCCGACACCGTACAGGTAGTTCTCCGGGCCAGGGCCGCCGCTGCCTTTCTCGTAGGTGAAGGCGGCGAACACGTCCTTGATCGGGCCGGCGGCCAGCTTCTGCCCGGTCAGCCAGCTCAGGCTCACGCGCGGGGAGAACTCCATGTAGTAGAACGAGTTCTTGTCGTGCTGGCGAAAGGTGCCGTTGTCGAAACTGCCGCGTGACTGCACGTTGTCGGCGCGGATGTAGTCGAGGAAGTAGAAGACGTCGCCCCAGGCCCAGCCGCTGGCGTGCTCGAAGGTGAAGGTGGTCTGGGTGCGCTGTTCTTCACCATTGAAATTCATGCGCTGGAAGTTCTCGCCATACAGGTACGACAGGCTGTTGTCCTGCCAGTGCAGCAGGTCGCCGGCGAGCGCCTGCTGGCCAGAGAACAGTCCGGCTGACAGGGCGAGGCAGTGGGGCAGATGCTTGATTTTCATGGGTTTTCCTTATTGTTGGAGTGCAAGCGGCTGCCTCCCGGCGATGTTCGCCGGGAGTTGTGTTGGGGTGGGGGTCAGCTTGGCCGGGCGGCCGGGTCGAGGTCGCGGCTTAGGGTCTTGAGGTTGTTATCGTCGACGACTTCATCGTCCGGACGGTTCTGCAGCACGGTGTGCAGGTGCGCCTCGGGGTCGTATTCGCTTTCATCCTCTTCTTCCAGTTGCGGATCATCCGGCAGGAAGAGATTGAGCAGAATGGCGCTGAACGCACCGATGGTGATGGGCGAGCCAAAGATGTTCTTCAGTACGTCCGGCATGTGCGACAGCACCTCCGGCACGCCGGCCACGCCCAGGCCCATGCCCAGGGAAATGGCCACGATCAGTACGTTGCGGCGGTGCAGGCCGGCTTCGCTGAGGATCTTGATACCGGCCACTGCAACGGTGCCGAACATGATCAGGGTGGCGCCACCGAGCACCGGCTTGGGCATCATCTGCAACACCGCACCCACCACCGGAAACAGGCCCAGCAGCACCAGGATGCCGGCGATGTAGAAACCCACATGGCGGCTGGCCACGCCGGTGAGCTGGATTACCCCGTTGTTCTGGCTGAAGGTGGTCATCGGCAGGCTGTTGAACATGGCGGCGACTGCCGAGTTGCAGCCGTCGGCCAGCACGCCGGATTTGATCCGGCGCATGTACAGCGGCCCCTTGACCGGCTGCTTGGAGATGATCGAGTTGGCGGTCAGATCGCCTGCGGTTTCCAGCGGGGTGATCAGGAAGATCACGGCGATGGGCACGAAGGCGATCCAGTCGAAGCCGAAGCCGTATTTGAACGGTTGCGGCACGCTGATCAGCGGCACCTCGGCCATGTTGGCGAAGTCCACCCGGCCGGTGAACCAGGCGACCGCGAAGCCCAGGGTCAGGCCGATGATCACCGCAGAAAGGCGCAGCACCTGCGAGGACGCACGGTTGAGCACGACGATGGTACCCAGCACCAGGCCGCCGAGGGCCAGGTGGTGCAGGGCACCGAGATCTGGCGCGCCATAGCCGCCGGCCAGATCGGT
Organism: Pseudomonas sp. GW6; assembly: GCA_048065775.1. Taxonomy (GTDB): domain Bacteria; phylum Pseudomonadota; class Gammaproteobacteria; order Pseudomonadales; family Pseudomonadaceae; genus Aquipseudomonas. The sequence continues at coordinate 19,318 of JBLUOL010000072.1, read as the reverse complement.
CATGCCCACCTTGATCAGTGACAGGCCCATCAGGCAGATGATGGTGCCTGTCACCACCGGTGTGATCACCTTGCGCAGCTTGTTGATGAACTGACTGAAGGCAATCTCGACGAAGGCGGCGCAGAAGCAGATGCCGAACAGCGTGGCGAGAATCTCTTCTTCGCTGGCGCCGCGCCCCTTGACGATGAAGCCGGCGCTGAGAATTACGCTGAGAAAACCGAAGCTGGTGCCCTGCAGGCACAGCAGGCCGGAGCCGATCGGGCCGATGCGTTTGGCCTGGACGAAGGTGCCGAGGCCGGAGACGAACAGCGCCATGCTCACCAGGTAGGGCACGTGGGCGCCGAGGCCGAGGGCGCTACCGACGATCAGAGTCGGGGTGATGATGCCGACGAAGCTGGCCAGCACATGCTGCAGCGCCGCGAAGATGGCAGGGGCGAAAGCTGGCGTGTCGTCCAGCTGATAGATCAGGTCGCTGTTGCCGACGGGCGCAGCCGGGGCTTGGGTGTTGCTGTCTGTGGTCATGTCATAGCCTGCCATTTTGTTTTTATACGGTCATGGGCTTAGAACTTGTTCAAAGTCTGCTGCGCGTCGGCACTGCTGCGTTAAAAACAGGCTCGGATGCTCATTTACAACTCGTAAACTCTGCGTCCTCGCCTGTTTTTGCCTTGCATTGCTCTAGCTCGCGAGACTTTGCACAGGTTCTTACACGAGGCTTCACGGCACCTCTGTTCCGATCAATCGAAAAATTGTCCGATCGGTCAGGATGGGCCGACTATAGCAACTTGTGGACATGGTTAAAAACAATTTATTTTAAGATTGTGCACAAAAAATGAACCGCCGGTCAGCTTGCGCTGCCGGCGGTTCATGGGTGTAAAAAATGCCGCGCCCAGTCACGGGCGCGACATGTGTGGCAATCAGTTGATCTGAGCGCCTTTGGCGATCCAGCTGCCGATGAGGTCGCGCTCGTCCTGAGTCATCTGAGTGATGTTGCCCAGCGGCATGATCTGCGTGGCCACGGTCTGCGCGTGGATCTTCGCTGCCTGCGCCTTCATCTGCTCAGGCGTATCGAGCACGAAGCCGGCCGGTGCGGTGCTGAACATCGGGCTGCTCGGGCTGACCGAGTGGCACACGGTGCAGCGTTCCTGAATCACGCTCTCGACCTTGGCGAAGTCACCGGCAGCTGGTGCGGCGTTTTCACTGGAGGATTGCTCGGCAGGCGTGGCTTCGCCGACTTCCTCGACCTTGGCCAGGGTTTCGCTGGCCGGCTGCTCGACAGCGGCCACCGGGGCGGCGCTCGGGGCACGATGCGCCGGGGCGGTGACGTAAGCCAGGCAGATCATGCCCAGTGCTGCGGCCGGCAGGGTCCAGACGTATTTGCTGCTGTCGTGGCGGGTGTTGAAGTAGTGACGCACCAGCACCGCCAGAATCGCGATACCGGCCAGGATCAGCCAGTTGTATTGGCTGCCGTAGGTGCTCGGGAAGTGGTTGCTGATCATGATGAACAGCACTGGCAGGGTGAAGTAGTTGTTGTGGCGCGAGCGCAGCAGGCCCTTGGCCGGCAGGGTCGGGTCCGGCGTGGTGTTGTCTTCGATGGCTTTAACCAGCGCACGCTGGGCCGGCATGATGGTGAAGAACACGTTGCCGACCATGATGGTGCCGATGATCGCGCCGACATGGATGTACGCCGCGCGGCCGCTGAAGATCTGGCTGAAGCCGTAGGCCGCGGCGATGATCAGCACGAACAGCACGGCGCCGAGCAGGGCCGGGCGCTTGCCCAGCGGCGAATCGCAGAGCAAGTGATACGCCACGTAGCCGGCGATCATCGAGCCGAAGCCGATGACGATGCCCATGGCCGGTGACAACTCTACGCCCGGTTTGATCAGGTACAGACTGGGGTTGAGGTAGTACACCACCAACATCAGGGCGATGCCCGACAGCCAGGTGGCGTAGGCCTCCCATTTGAACCAGTGCAGGTTCTCCGGCATTTTCGGCGGAGCCAGCTTGTACTTTTCCAGGTGGTAGATGCCGCCGCCGTGAATCGCCCAGAGGTCGCCCGACAGGCCCTCGCGTGGGTTGCTGCGGTTGAGGTTGTTCTCCAGCCAGACGAAATAGAAGGATGCGCCGATCCAGGCGATACCGGTGATCATATGGATCCAGCGGATACCCAGGTTTAGCCATTCGGTGAAATGTGCTTCCACGATCTGTACCTCTTTCCCGGGGGAGGCACGCCAGCCCCGGGCTTCTCTTATTGGTGGGGGTTGAGGAGAAGAAGCTCGTCCTCATTGAAGAAATGCTCATCGCAGTTGTTGCCGGAACCACTGCGATCAACCACCAGGAAGTCATCCCGCTTTTCGATCGTCAGCACCGGGTGGTGCCAGACGCCGCGATGGTAATTGATGCCCTGCCTGCCATTGCTGAGGAAGGCACGGACGGACCCTGATACAGGTACATCGCCAACTGGCGCGACCACGATCAGAAAGGGGTTGCCGAGCAGCGGGATGAAAGCCTGGCTGCCCAGCGGATGGCGTTCCAGCATGCGGATGGTCAGCGGCATCTGCAGCGCCTCGGCGCTGAAGATGCTGATGATGGCCTGATCCTCCGGCTGTGCGGTCTGCACCGTGGCCAGCTTGTGATAGCGGCGGGTGGAACCGTTGTTGATCATGAAGAAGTCGCTTCCTTCGGTTTCGATCACGTCACCGAAAGGGGCGAAGGCTTCTTTGCTCAGGGGCTCGATGGTCAGGCTACGCATGGCTGTTCTACTTGTTCTGTTCGATTGAATGGACGGCAGGCTTACAGCTGCTGCAGGCGGAATAGGGCGATCTTGTTGATCTCGGCCAGGGCGGTGGCGAATTCCTGCTCCGGGGTGTTGTGAATGCGCTCCTCGAATGCGGCCAGGATCTGGTGGCGGTTGCTGCCCTTGACGGCCTTGATGAAGGGGAAGCCGAACTTGGCCTTGTAGGCGTCGTTGAGTTCGGTGAAGCGGGCGAACTCCTCGGCGGTGCATTCGTGAATGCCGGCGCCGGACTGCTCGGCGGTGCTGGAGGCGGTCAGTTCGCCACGTACGGCAGCCTTGCCGGCCAGATCCGGGTGCGCGTTGATCAGCGCCAGCTGCGCTTCATGACTGGCGGACAGGAGAATGTCAGCCATGCGCTGCTGCAGGCCGTCGATGTCGTCCACGCTATCGTCCAGGCCAAGGTCATAAGCCTTCTCGGCGACCCAGGGCGAGTGCTCGTAGATATCGGCGAAGGCGGTGACGAAGGCGTCGCGGCTCAGCGTGGAAGGGGTCAGGGTCTGGAAACGGCTCATGGGCGGCTCTCTCATTCGGTCGCGCGGAAGGGATGGGTGGCGTGCCAGTGCCTGGCGATGTCGACCCGGCGGGCGCACCAGACCTTGTCGTGGCTCTTCACGTAGTCGATGAAGCGCGCCAGCGAGGCCAGGCGGGCCGGGCGGCCGAGCAGGCGGCAGTGCATGCCGATCGACAGCATCTTCGGCGCGCCGGCCTCGCCTTCGGCGTAGAGCACGTCGAAGGCGTCCTTGAGGTATTCGAAGAAATCGTCGCCCTTGTTGAAGCCCTGCACCTGGGTGAAGCGCATATCGTTGGTGTCCAGGGTGTAGGGGATCACCAGATGCGGTTTGTCTGCGGTGCTGGCCGGGTCCCAGTAGGGCAGGTCGTCATCGTAGGTGTCGGAGTCGTAGAGAAAACCGCCTTCCTCGCGCACGAGGCGTCGGGTGTTCGGGCCCAGGCGGCCGGTGTACCAGCCCAGCGGACGTTCGCCGCTCAGCTCGGTGAGGATGCGAATGGCCTCGAGCATGTGCTCGCGCTCGGTGGCTTCGTCCATGTTCTGGTAGTCGATCCAGCGATAGCCGTGGCTGCAGATCTCATGCCCGGCAGCGACCATTTCGCGAATCACGTCCGGGTGACGCTGGGCGGCCATGGCCACGGCGAAGATGGTCAGTGGAATGTCGTGTTGCTTGAACAGGTTGAGCAGGCGCCAGACGCCGGTGCGGCTGCCGTACTCGTAGAGCGACTCCATGCACAGGTTGCGCTGGCCCTGCAGCGGCTGGGCGGCGACCATCTCGGAGAGGAAAGCCTCGGATTCCTTGTCCCCGTGAAGAATGTTGCGCTCGCCACCTTCTTCGTAATTGAGCACGAAGGACAGGGCAATACGGGCATCACCTGGCCAGTGCGGGTGAGGCGGGTTGGCGCCGTAGCCGATCAGATCGCGTGGGTAATCAGCGTTCACTGCAGTCTTCCTATCTGGAGCGTTGCGGTCACTGCGTGCCGGGAAATCGACGGCTACGCGACCGGGATGACTAATTGTATACAAAGTTAGTTGCCGTTTGTAAATCGACTTTTCATCATTTTCTTTACGGTGTGCCACAGCGAAAAAATTGCCGAGGTGGTCAGCAATGCGTGCTGGTTATGCCGTGGTTGCTGGCTGGCGATGATGTGAGCAGTGATCAGGTTTGGTACATGGATAGCATTTCAATTGGATTTATTGTGTACAATTTATTGGAAAAATGTTTTATATTCGATCTGCGTGCTATCCTGCCACTGCGTCGGAGCATTGCGACGAGCCGATTTCAACAGAGTAGAGGAGGTGTGGTGTTCGTAGGGCGCCAGGCGCCGCGGGCATCCGAGACCCATGGGACGTTTGACTACACATGTACTGGATGCCGCGCACGGCTGCCCAGGGAGTGACATCAAGGTCGAGCTGTACCGCGTCGAAGGCGCGCAGCTGGAACTGATCAACAGCGTTACCACCAACCACGACGGCCGTTGCGATGCGCCGGTGCTGCAGGGTGATGACTACCGCACGGGCGTCTACCAGTTGCATTTCCACGCTGGCGACTACTACCGCGCCCGTGGCGTGAAACTGCCGGATACGGCATTTCTCGATGTCGTGGTCCTGCGCTTCGGCATCGATGCCGGCCAGGAGCACTACCACGTGCCGCTACTGATTTCTCCTTACAGCTACTCCACCTACCGCGGTAGCTGAGTGACTGGCGGGCCAGACGCCTGCCAGACGAATGCTTGTCACCCTCAGACTCGTTTGAGTCCTTACGCCCGCTCACACTGCGGGCTTTTTTTTGGGCTGTGTTTCAGGGCTGTGTTGTTGACCGGCTTTTGTAGAGTGGGTTAGGCGCGAACCTGGATCAGGCAAACACCACCACCCCCAGCGCCGTAACCCACCATGGCGGTCTGCCGCCGCGCCGCAATGTTGGCTTACGCGGCGCCCAGGTTGCGTGGCGATCCCCATAACGACCCCCAGCGCCGCTAACCCGGCCTACGCATTGCCGCGTCTCATGCATCGCGGACGATTCACCCCATCGCCCCTTTGCCTGCCAGTTTCTGTACGCCCCTCGCGCCGCCGGATTTGCCTTGGCAACCGCTGCTGCCTGTATTGAGTACATGCCCATGGTCCGGCGCTTGGGCCGCTGCCTTGCGCCAACAAGAGGTATTGAACGGTCAAACGAAAAGCCCCGGCACAGGGCCGGGGCTTCGATCAGCGCGGGGTGTTTGCCGTCAGAGGAAGGCGAACTTGGCGATGAAGATCACGCACAGCGCATAGAGGCTCAGCGACACCTTGTCGCTCTGGCCGGTCAGCAGTTTCAGCGTGGCGTAGGTGAGGAACCCCAGGGCGATGCCGTTGGCGATGGAGAAGGTCAGCGGCATCATCACCACGGTCACGATAGCCGGGATGGTGTCGGTATGATCCTTCCAATCGATATGCGCCATGCCGCTCATCATCAGCATTGCTACGTAGATCAGCGCGCCCGCGGTGGCGTAGGCCGGAATCATGCCAGCCAGCGGGGCGAAGAACATCGCCGCGAGGAACAGCAGGCCGACGGTGATGGCGGTCAGGCCGGTACGGCCACCCGCGGCGACGCCTGCAGCGCTTTCCACGTAGCTGGTCACCGGCGGGCAGCCGACCATGGCGCCCACAACGCTCGAGGTAGAGTCGGCTTTCAGCGCCTTGGACAGGTTCTGGATCTTGCCATCCTCATCTACCAGGTTGGCGCGGTGGGCGACGCCCATCAGGGTGCCGGCGGTGTCGAACATGTTCACGAAGAGAAACGCCAGGATCACGCTGATCATCGCCACGTTGAACGCGCCGGCGATATCCATGGCCAGGAAGGTCGGGGCCAGGCTCGGCGGCATCGACACCAGGCCACCGTATTCCACCAGGCCGAGTGCCCAGCCGGTGGCAGTCACGCCGAGCATGCTAAAGAGGATGGCGCCAAACACGTTGCGGTGGCTGAGCACGGCGATCATCAGGAAGCATACGGCGGCGAGTAGCGCCGACGGGTTACTGAACGAGCCCATGGTCAATAGGGTGGCCGGGCTGTCGACGACGATCCCGGCGGTCTTCAGACCGATCAGGCCGAGGAACAGGCCGACCCCGGCACCCATGGCGAAGCGCAGGCTCATCGGGATGCTGTTGAGCAGCCATTCGCAGATCTTCGACAGGCTCATGATCATGAACAGCACGCCGGAGATGAACACCGCGCCCAGTGCGATCTGCCAGCTGTAGCCCATTTCACCGACGACGGTGTAGGTGAAGAACGCGTTCAGGCCCATGCCCGGCGCCAGGCCCACTGGCCAGTTGGCGTACAGGCCCATCAGGAAGCAGCCCAGGGCCGCCCCGATGCAGGTGGCGACGAAGGCGGCGCCATGATCGATGCCGGCAGTGGCCATGATGTTGGGATTGACGAAGATGATGTAGGCCATGGTGACGAAGGTCGTCAGGCCGGCCAGCAGCTCGGTCTTGATGGTGGTGCGGTGCTCGGTCAGTTTGAAGAAGCGGTCGAGCAGGCCACCTCTTGCCAGTTGATTCGCGTGTTGTTCTTGTTTGACGCTTTCCACAGCGGGTACTCCTCATCTCTCTTGTTGTGTACCGCCCAGAGCCTTGCGCAAGAACAATGCTCTCTGAGGCAGGCGGTGTTTTCGGTGGTGCTTCTTGGCTAAGTTGTTGACCGAGCGGTCAAGAAGTCACTCGAGCGCGATTATGCTGTTGTATACAAAAAATGCAATTAATGTTTTTAATGTTGCATTAATCGCACCAGTCGAACCTGCGGATGGAAAAGCGCATGGATTTGGCGACAATCCCTTCAGGGCTTTAATTAAAATGCTTATAAAACAGATGGATAGGATTTTTGCTTGGCTGAGGCCGACGCTCGATCGAGCGTCGGCCTTAGCAGCCTGACCGGGTTCTTAGCCGCTAATGAACTGAGAAGACGGCTGTATATAAAGAAAGAATTTGTTGTTCTGCGCTCAGAGGTGGGTGATATGCGGGCGAGGGTCAGCTATGACGTCATACAACGAAGGGTGTGAGGGCTGATTGACTTGTGTACAATTGTCTTAATTTTTTTCTGATGTTTTTTCGCTCGGAGCTTGTCAGCTACCGGGTAGAACACAGTAGAGTCGCAGTGTCGCCGACTCTCATTGACGCGAGCCAGAATGAACGATCAATTGCAGCCTCTCAAGAAGCAGCCGCGCGTGGGCAAAAGCAGCCGCAGCGGGACTCAGGACGATGTCGTATATGCCCATATCTTCGATGCCATTCTCGAGCAGCGTCTGGCGCCCGGCACCAAGCTGAGTGAAGAGGCGCTGGGTGAGATCTTCGGCGTCAGTCGCACCATCATTCGCCGCGCCCTGTCACGCCTGGCCCACGAGGGTGTGGTACTGCTGCGCCCGAACCGCGGTGCGGTAGTCGCCAGCCCGAGCGTCGAAGAAGCTCGGCAGATCTTCTATGCACGCCGCCTGGTAGAGCGCGCCATCACCGAACTGGCCGTCGAGCACGCGACAGCCGAGCAGTTGGCCGAGCTGCGGCAGATGGTCAAGGACGAGCAGGACAGTTTCTCCCGTGGTGATCGTGGTGCAGGTATTCGCCTGTCCGGCGAGTTCCACCTGAAGCTGGCCGAGGCCGCACGCAATGCGCCGCTGGTGAGTTTCCAGCGCAGCCTGGTGTCGCAGACCTCGTTGATCATCGCCCAGTACGAAAGCGGCAGCCGCTCACATTGCTCCTACGACGAACACAACCAGTTGATCGACGCCATCGAAGCGCGTGACGCCGAGCGTGCGGTGCACCTGATGATGCACCACATGGATCACATCGACAGCAAGCTCAACCTGGACGAAGAAAGCGCCTCGGACGATCTGCACGCGGTGTTCTCGCACCTGCTGCAGACCAAGAAGAAGCCGGGTCGTAGCGCTGCCAATCGCTGATTCGTTGTGTGTAACAAGAAAGCCCCGCTGCGCGAGCAGCGGGGCTTTTTCATTGGTGGTGTCGGCGCTCTGCAGCTGTTTCGACGCTTGTGTAGGAGCCGCGCCTCGCGGCGAATTGGGTTGGTAGCAACTTCGCCCCGGGGCGGGGCTCCCACAAGTTGGCGTCCGCCTATCCAATTTTAAGGTATCTCCGCGCTCAGTTTCAGGGTGGGTTAGCCGCTTATCACCGCTACTGGCCACAGCACCTTGCTAGATGCGGCGTAACCCACCATCGGCGCAACGCGTTCCATCGCCTGGTGGATTACGCGGCGCACCGCTCTCATCCGCGCCCTTACGATTAGCGTTCAGCGCCGCTAATCCACCCTACGCGGAGTAGCATCCGGCCTCACTTTAGGTGGCTCCACGCAACCTGCGCTCAGCGCTGGTGCACCGATACACCCGCGGCGAAGGTCTCTTTCACGGCGCGGTCATCGCCGAGCATGGTCAGGGCGAACAGTCGTTCTTCCAGGCTCTTGGCCTGCTGCATGCGGTAACTGATCAGCGGCGTGGCGTTGTAGTCCAGCACCAGGAAGTCGGCGTCCTTGCCGGGCTGGAAGTTGCCCAGCTTGTCGTCCAGGTACAGCGCATTGGCGCCGCCCAGGGTGGCCAGGTACAGCGACTTGAACGGGTCGAGTTTCTTGCCCTGCAGCTGCATCACCTTGTACGCCTCGTTCAGCGATTGCAGTTGGCTGAAGCTGGTGCCGGCGCCGACATCGGTACCCAGGCCGACGCGCACGCCATGGGCTTCCAGCTTGTTCAGGTCGAACAGGCCGCTACCGAGGAACAGGTTGGAGGTCGGGCAGAAGGCCACCGCCGAGCCGGTTTCGGCGAGGCGCTTGCACTCGTCGTCGCACAGGTGCACGCCATGGGCGAACACCGCGCGCGGGCCGATCAGCTTGTGGTGGTCATAGACGTCCAGATAGCCCTTGCGCTCGGGAAACAGTTCCTTGACCCATTCGATTTCCTTGCGGTTCTCGGACAGGTGGGTGTGCATATACAGGTCCGGGTACTCGGCCAGCAGCTTGCCGGCCAGCTCCAGCTGCTGCGGCGTACTGGTCGGGGCGAAGCGCGGGGTGACCGCATAGTGCAGGCGGCCCTTGCCGTGCCAGCGTTCGATCAGAGCCTTGCTCTCGGCATAGCCGGTTTCGGCGGTGTCGGTCAGGTAGTCCGGGGCGTTGCGATCCATCAGCACCTTGCCGGCGATCATGCGCAGGTTGAGCTTGTCGGCCTGCTCGAAGAAGGCGTCCACCGACTGCGGGTGTACGGTGCCGAACACCAGGGCGGTGGTGGTGCCGTTGCGCAGCAGTTCCTTGAGGAAGATCGCCGCCACGTCGCTGGCATGGGCCTTGTCTTCGAACTGCCGCTCGGTGGGGAAGGTGTAGGTGTTGAGCCAGTCCAGCAGTTGCTCGCCGTAGGAGGCGATCATGCCGGTCTGCGGGTAGTGGATGTGGGTGTCGATAAAGCCGGGGGTAATCAGCGCGTCGCGATGGTGCTGGATCTCGACGCCGGCCAGCTTCGGCAACAGCTCGGCGGCGGGGCCAACCTGGGCGACCTTGCCGTTTTCGATCAGCAGGATGCCGTCCTCGAAATATTCGTAGGACTGCTCGACACCGACCTCGGCCGGATCGGCGAGGCTGTGCAGGATGGCGGCGCGGTAGGCTTTGGTATTGGTGGTCATCTGTTACGTCTCGATTGAGCGGGCAGTGCGGTGCGCCGTGCGCACCACGGATAATGCGGTGTTATTGGTGCGCGCGGCGCACTCTACTGGGCGCGGCGCGAATTCGTCGCGCCACGGCCCGGCCCGTAGGGTGCGCTGGGCGCACCTAGAGTCAGGACCGGCGCGAGGCCGGCAACAGCTTGGCGACGCTGGATTCGCCTTTCTTCACGTCCTGGCCGAAGCTGGCGTTATAGGTGGCGATCACCTCGCCGGCGATGGACACGGCAATCTCCACCGGCAGCTTGCCTTTCACCTCGGGCAGGCCCATGGGGCAGCGCATGCGCGCCATCAGGGTGTCCGCGAAGCCGCGTTCGCGCAGGCGATGCTCGAACTTGACGCGCTTGGTCTTCGAGCCGATCAGGCCGTAGTAGGCGAAGTTGCCGCGTTTGAGGATCGCCGCGGTCAGCTCCAGGTCGAGCTGGTGGTTGTGAGTCATGACGATGTAGTAGCTGCCGGGCGGCATGTTCTCCACCTCGTCGACCACTTCGTCACCCACGATCTTCTCCACGCCGGCGGGGATGTGCTCGGGAAATTCGTTCTCCCGCGAGTCGATCCAGCGCACCTTGCACGGCAGGCTGGCGAGCAGCGGCACCAGTGCGCGACCGACATGGCCGGCGCCGAACACGGCGATCTGCGCCTGTGGTTGCCCCATGGGCTCGAACAGCAGCACGGTGGCGCCGCCGCAGCACTGGCCCAGGCTGGCGCCGAGGGAGAAGCGCTCCAGGCGGGTGTCCTGGCTGCAGCTGGCGAGCATCTCGCGCGCCATTTCCATAGCCTTGTACTCCAGATGGCCGCCGCCGATGGTCTCGAAGATGCGATCGGCGGTGACCACCATCTTCGAGCCGGCATTACGCGGCGTCGAGCCGCGTTCTTCGATGATGGTCACCAGAACGCAGGCTTCACCTTTTTGCTGCAGCTCGGCGAGGGCACTGATCCAGCTCATTTGCTCAGCCTCCAGGAAGGCGTGGTCTGTCCCGGGCGCGGCAGGCGCCAGTTGCTCGGCGACGGGTCGAGAATCGGCTCCGGCGCGGGGCGAGCGGGGCGGTTATTCGGTTCGGTGTGTTTTGTCATTGTTGTACACCCATTCATCATTCGTTCGCGGTCTGTGGGAGGCGCTTCAGCGGCGACCGTCGCGGCTAAAGCCCCTCCCATGGGGCCAGAGCCTTCAGTAGGGTGGGCTTCAGCCCACCAATACGCGCCGTCGACCTTGGTGGGCTGAAGCCCACCCTAGGCTCCGACCGTTTCCATTTCGACGGCGCTTGTTCTGGCTTTCTTCAGCTTGCGCATCTGCTCCACACCCCAGAGCACGCGCTCGGGGGTGGCCGGGGCGTCGATCTGCGGTTGCACCTTGTAGTCCGCCAGGCTGGCCACGGCGTCCTTGAGGGCGCACCAGGCGGCGATGCCGAGCATGAAGGGCGGCTCGCCCACGGCCTTGGAGTGGAACACGGTGTCTTCCGGGTTCTTGCGGTTCTCCACCAGCTTCACGCGCAGGTCGATGGGCATGTCGGCGATGGCCGGGATCTTGTAGCTGGCCGGGCCGTTGGTCATCAGCTTGCCCTTGGCGTTCCACACCAGCTCCTCGGTGGTCAGCCAGCCCATGCCCTGGACGAAGGCGCCTTCGACCTGGCCGATGTCGATGGCCGGGTTCAGCGAGTCGCCGACGTCATGCAGGATGTCGCCACGCAGCATGCGGTATTCGCCGGTCAGGGTGTCCACCAGCACTTCCACGCAGGCCACGCCATAGGCGTAGTAATAGAAGGGGCGGCCGGCCGCCTTGTCGCGGTCGTAGTAGATTTTCGGCGTGCGGTAGAAACCGGTCGACGACAGCGAGACCTGGCCGAAGTAGGCCTTCTGGATCATCTCCTCGAAGGACAGGAAGTGATCGCGCACGCGTACCTGGCCGTTGCGGAATTCGACGTCTTCCGGGGTGACCTTGTACTCGCGCACCAGGAAGTCCACCAGGCGCTGCTTGATGGTCTCGGCCGCGTTCTTCGCCGCCATGCCGTTGAGGTCGGCGCCGCTGGAGGCGGCGGTGGGCGAGGTATTGGGCACCTTGTCGGTGTTGGTGGCGGTGATCTGGATGCGCTCGATATCGACCTGGAACACCTCGGCGACGACCTGCGCGACCTTGGTGTTGAGGCCCTGGCCCATCTCGGTGCCGCCGTGGTTGAGATGGATCGACCCGTCGGTGTAGATGTGGATCAGTGCGCCGGCCTGGTTGAGGAAAGTGGCGGTGAAACTGATGCCGAACTTCACCGGGGTCATGGCCAGGCCTTTCTTCAATACCGGGCTCTTGGCATTGAAGGCGCGGATTTCTTCACGGCGCTTGGCGTACTCGCAGCTCTGCTCCAGCTCGGCGGTCATCTCGTGGATGACGTTGTGCTCGACGGTCTGGTGGTAGTGGGTGACGTTGCGCTCGGTCTTACCGTAGTAGTTGAGCTTGCGCACTTCCAGCGGGTCCTTGCCGAGGTGGCGCGCGACGGCATCCATCACTTCCTCGATGGCGACCATGCCCTGCGGGCCGCCGAAGCCGCGGTAAGCGGTGTTCGACGCGGTGTTGGTCTTGCAGCGATGACCGTTGATGGTGGCGTTGCCGAGGAAGTAGGCGTTGTCGGAGTGGAACATGGCGCGGTCGACGATGGAGCCGGACAGGTCCGGCGAGTAGCCGCAGTTGCCGGCCAGGTCCATCTCGATGCCATGCAGCAGGCCGTCGTCATCGAAGCCGACGTCGTACTCGACGTAGAAGGGGTGACGCTTGCCGGTCATGCTCATGTCTTCCATGCGCGGCAGACGCATCTTGGTCGGCCGGCCGGTGAGATGGGCGATCACTGCGCACAGGCACGCCGGGCCGGCGGCCTGGGTTTCCTTGCCGCCGAAACCACCGCCCATGCGGCGCATGTCGATGACGATCTTGTTCATCGGCACGCCGAGCACTTCGGCGACCAGCTTCTGCACCTCGGTGGGGTTCTGCGTCGAGGTGTAGACCAGCATGCCGCCGTCTTCGGTGGGCATGACCGAGGAAATCTGGGTTTCCAGGTAGAAGTGCTCCTGGCCGCCGATATGCAGGGTGCCCTGCAGGCGACGCGGGGCGCTGGCCAGCTTGCTGGCCGAGTCACCGATGCGGTGGGTGTGGCTGGCGAGCACGAAATGCTTCTTGCGGTAGGCCTCGACGACGTCGAGCACCGGCTCCAGATCGTCGTATTCGACGATGGCGGCCATCGCCGCCTTGCGCGCAGTTTCCAGACTGTCAGCGGCCACCGCCAGCACCACCTGGCCAACGTACTCCACCTTGCCGTCGGCCAGCAGCGGGTCGCCGGCGACCACCGGGCCGATATCCAGTTGGCCCGGTACGTCATCCTTGGTGATGGCGATGGCCACGCCTGGAATCTCGTAGCAGGGGCTGGTGTCGATGCGCAGGATGCGCGCATGGGCGCGATCGGACTGGCGCGCGTAGACGTGCAATTGATTGGGGAATTCCAGACGGTCGTCGACATAGACCGCTTCGCCGGACACGTGCTTGTCCGCGCTCTCGTGCTTGACGCTGCGGCCCACGCCGCTGGTCATGCCGGCGCGGAACAGGGCGGCCAGCTCTTCCTGGGATTTGTGTTCGATATGACTGGACATCTTCGCCTCCAAAACTTCGCATGCCGCCGGTCGCGCCGGCGGCGGATCAATTCACTGCGCCATCAGGCGTAAGCGGTAACCCGGGTCTCGACCTCGGGCGACTGCTGCTCCAGGAAGAACTTGCGCAGCAGGTTCTGGGCAGTGAGCAGGCGGTATTCCTTGCTGGCGCGGAAATCCGACAGCGGGGTGAAGTCCTCACCCAGTGCGTTGCAGGCACGTTCGATCACGCCCGGATACCAGGCCGAGCCGACCAGGGCCGCTTCGCAGGCGCTGGCGCGTTTGGGGATGGCGGCCATGCCGCCGAAGGCGATGCGCGCGTCACGCACCACGCCGTCGACGATAGTCAGGTTGAAGGCCGCGCAGACGGCGGAAATGTCGTCGTCCAGGCGCTTGGACACCTTGTAGGCGCGGAACGCCTGGTTCGGTTGGGCACGCGGCACGATGATCTTCTCGATGAATTCGGCTTCCTGGCGCGCGGTCACCTTGTAGTCGAGGAAGTAGTCCTGCAGCGGCAGGATGCGCCGCGTGTTGCCCTGGCGCAGGGCGATCTGCGCGCCGAGGGCGATCAGCAGTGGCGGGGCGTCGCCAATGGGCGAGGCGTTGCCGATATTGCCGCCCAAGGTGCCTTGGTTGCGGATTTGCAGCGAGGCGAAGCGGTGCAGCAGCTCGCCGAAGTCCGGGTACTCGCGCGACAGCGCTTCGTAGCAGTCGGACAGCGCCGCCGCGGCGCCGATCTCGATGTCCTTGTCGGTCACCTCGATGCGCTTCATGTCTTCGATATGGCCGACGTAGATCATCACCGGCAGCTCGCGGTGGAACTGGGTGACTTCCAGGGCCAGGTCGGTACCACCGGCGAGCAGGCGCGCCTCGGGGTTGGCGGCATAGAGGTCGGCCAGGTCGGCCACGGTCAGCGGCACCAGGCAGCGCTTGTCGCCACTGTTGAGCTCGGCAGTTTCACGCGGGGCGATGGCCTGGAGCTGAGCCACGGTGTTGCTTTCGAAGGCATCGAACTGATCCGGCTGCTTCTGGCAGCAGGCCTGCTCGGCGGCGTCGATGATCGGGCGGTAGCCAGTGCAGCGGCACAGGTTGCCGGCCAGCGCTTCCATCGTCGCGCCCTTGTCGTAGCCGCTCGAATTCTTCTGCAGGGCGAACAGCGACATGATGAAACCGGGGGTGCAGAAGCCACACTGCGAGCCATGGCAGTCGACCATCGCCTGCTGCACGCTGTGCAGCTTGCCCTGGTGCTTGAGGTCTTCGACGGTGATCAGTTGCTTGCCGTGCAGGCTGGAGACGAAGGTCAGGCAGGAGTTGAGGGTGCGATAACGAACGCGGTCGCCATCGAGCTCGCCTACCACCACGGTGCAGGCACCGCAGTCGCCGGAGGCGCAGCCTTCCTTGGTTCCGGTTTTGCCGACGTGCTCACGCAGGTAGTTGAGCACGGTGACGTTGGGGTCCAGGGCATGCTCGGTGCGCAGCTCCCGGTTGAGTAAAAACTGGATCAAGGACGACCTCCAGGCACTTTATTGTTATGAATCGTTTGGCTCGCCGGGTATGTGCACGCATTGCAAGGCCCGGACGTGATTGGCCATGGAGGCAATCTAGAGTTTTCTGACTTTTGGGTCAACAAATATTTGACCTCGTGGTCAGCTGCTTGTCATGCGTTTCGGTTATGAGCGCGGCGGGCGGGATTTATGCTCTGAGAGTAGCGGTTTTCGTGCCAGCGAGGGCTCTGCTGCGGGACTTTCGTAGGCGCGCGCGGGGCCGCCTGGGTCGTGCGCACCAGCCGGTCGAAGTCGAAATGGTGGGCGCATGGCGCACCCTAGGTGACAAACGAAACCCCGGGAGCCTGCGCTGCCGGGGTTGATTGGGTGTGCTCGAACAGGGGGCTCAGGTCGGTTGCGACTCACTCAGTTGGTGCTCTTCGCCGGCGTAGTAGGCGCGCACCTTGGGGTCCATCACGGCGCGCCACAGCGGCGGGAACACCGCGAGCACGATCATTCCGGCATAGCCATTAGGCAACTGCGGGCTGTCGTCGAAATGGCGTAGCACCTGATAGCGGCGCTTGGCATAGGCGTGGTGGTCGGAATGGCGCTGCAGATGGAAGAGAAACAGGTTGGTCAGCAGGAAGTTGCTGTTCCAGGAGTGGTGCGCATTGGTGCGCTCGTAGCGGCCGTTGTCCAGTTTGCGCCGGTGCAGGCCGTAGTGTTCGACATAGTTGACGATCTCCAGCAGGGTAAAGGCGATAACCGCCTGGCCGAGGAAGAACAGGGCGCCGAGCGCGCCCAAGGCCAGGGTGAAGCCGAGCAGGAACAGCGCGCTGATGGCGTACCACCAGATCAGCTCGTTGCGCCAATGCAGGGCCGGTAAGCTGCGCCGCTTTAGACGCTCGGCCTCGAGCTTCCAGGCGTTGAGAAAGTTGTGCTTGTAGGCATGCGGCAGAAAGGCGTACAGGCTCTGGCCGAAGCGTGAGGAGGAGGCATCTTCGGGCGTCGATACATGCACATGATGGCCGCGCACATGTTCGACCTTGAAGCCGGCGTAGCACACCGCTGCCAGCAGCAGGCCGCCGGCGTTCTGCTCCAGTTTCGGGTCCTTGTGGATCAGCTCGTGCGACACGGTGATGCCGATGGCGCCCATCACCGTGCCGACCGACAGCACCCAGCCGAGCTGGCCGATCCAGCTCCAGCCCTCGTAACTGGCGAATATCCAGCCGCTCCACACCAGCATCGCCAGCAGCAGCGGCACCGTGGCCAGACTCAGCAGTCGGTAGTAGCCCTGGGCTTCGAGGGCCGGCACTTCGTCGCACTCATCCGGGTTGGCCGGGTCGCGACCGACAATGAAGTCCAGCAAGGGAATGACACCGAACACCACGCTGATCACCAGCCAGGGCCAGGCGTCGGCGTGCGCGCTGCCCTGCGACCAGTAATAGCTGAGGGGGATGCCCAGTACCGGGATCAGCCAGATCCAGTAGCCGACCTTCTTCAGGGCGAGCATCCAGCGCGACGGCAGGCGTTCGAACATCGGATTCTCCAAGTCATTATTGTTCTGGGTTTTACCTCGGATTGTAGGACAATCCATTTTCGTGACCAGACTTCCACGGCCAACCTTTAGAACGGAAAGTGCCCCGCGGGGACGCTTGGCGGGGTAACACCCTGTGTTACACTCACCGCCAGATTTTCTTGCTCCCGCCCAGCCGTGGCGGGGCTCCCAGACTCGACCGCCTGCCCCTGGATCGACGCAAATTAAGGAATGCCATGACGTTCAAGGCCCCGGACAGCCTCGCCGAGCAAATTGCCCATTACCTGGCCGAACGCATCATTCGCGGTGAACTCAAGGAATGTGAGCGCATTCAGGAGCAGAAGGTTACCCAGGCCCTCAACGTCAGCCGTGGCTCGGTGCGCGAAGCGCTGCTGATTCTCGAACGCCGCCACCTGATCGTGATCCTGCCGCGCCGAGGCGCCCAGGTCAGCGAACTGACCCCGCACCACGTCACCAGCCTCTACGCACTGAGCATCGAGCTCTACATCATGCTGGCGCGCGCGGTGATCGAGCGCTGGAAGGTGGAGACCGACCTGGCGCCCTTCATCGATATCCAGCAGCGCCTGCTGGCCAGCCTGGAGCGTGGCGATATCGGCGCCTTCGTTGAGAACAGCTTCGACGTGATGCGTGCGGCCTTTCCCTTCGCCGACAACCCGTACCTGCAGGAAACCCTGGAGAACCTGCTGCCGGCCATCAGCCGCACCTACCACCTGGCGCTGGAGCGGCGCAAAGGCGAGATGGGCCAGTTCATGGGCACCTTCGCCAGCCTGCTGCAGGCGATCATCGTCCGTGACAACGAGCGTGCCCGCGAAGTGCTGCAAGCCTACGGTCAGCACAACTGCCAGCTGGTGCTGGCAACCCTGGCCGAGCGCTAAGCCCAGATGCGCCTGAAGAGCATCAAGCTGGCGGGCTTCAAGTCCTTCGTCGATCCGACGACGGTAAGCTTTCCCAGCAACATGGCGGCGGTGGTCGGGCCCAATGGTTGCGGCAAGTCGAACATCATCGACGCCGTGCGCTGGGTGATGGGTGAAAGCTCGGCGAAGAACCTGCGTGGTGAGTCGATGACCGACGTTATCTTCAACGGCTCCAACACACGCAAGCCGGTGACCCAGGCCTCCATCGAGCTGATCTTCGATAACAGCGACAACTCGCTGGTGGGCGAATACGCGGCCTTCGCCGAGATTTCCATTCGCCGTCGGGTGACCCGCGACGGGCAGAACACCTACTTCCTCAACGGCACCAAGTGCCGGCGCCGCGATATCACCGATATCTTCCTCGGCACCGGCCTGGGGCCGCGCAGTTACTCGATCATCGAGCAGGGCATGATCAGCAAGCTGATCGAGGCCAAGCCCGAGGAGCTGCGCAATTTCATCGAGGAAGCCGCCGGCATCTCCAAGTACAAGGAGCGCCGCCGCGAGACCGAGAACCGCATCCGCCGTACCCAGGAGAACCTGGAGCGCCTTAGCGACCTGCGCGAAGAGCTGGAGCGCCAGCTCGAGCGCCTGCACCGTCAGGCCCAGGCGGCTGAGAAGTACCAGGAATACAAGGCCGAGGAGCGCCAGCTCAAGGCGCAACTGCTGGCCCTGCGCTGGCAGAGCCTGAACCAGCAGGTCGGCAGCCGAGAGCAGGTGATCGGCGATCAGGAAGTGGCCTTCGAGGCCCTGGTGGCCGAGCAGCGCAGCGCCGACGCCAGCATCGAGCGCCTGCGCGATGGCCATCACGAATTGAGCGAGCGCTTCAACCTGGTGCAGGGCCGCTTCTATTCCGTGGGTGGCGATATCGCCCGCGTCGAGCAGAGCATCCAGCATGGCCAGCAGCGCCTGCGCCAGTTACAGGATGACCTGCGCGAGGCAGAAAAGGCGCGTCTGGAAACCGAGTCGCACCTAGGCCACGACCGCACCCTGCTGGCCACCCTCGGTGAAGAATTGGAAATGCTCCTGCCCGAGCAGGAGATGACCGCCGCTGCTGCCGAGGAGTCTGCTGCCAGCCTGGAAGAGGCCGAAGTCGCCATGCACGGCTGGCAGGAGCAGTGGGACGGTTTCAACCAGCGCAGCGCCGAGCCGCGTCGCCAGGCCGAAGTGCAGCAGTCGCGCATCGCCCAGCTGGAACAGAGCCTGGAGCGTCTGGCAGAACGCCAGCGTCGTCTTAACGAAGAATTGCAGCAACTGGTGGCCGACCCCGAAGACGCCGCCATTCTCGAACTGAACGAACAGCTCGCTGCCGGTGAGCTGGAGCAGGAAGCCCTGCACCTGGCCGAAGAGCAACAGGCCGAGCGCCTGCAGCAACTGCGCGAGGAATTGCAGCAGGCCGGTCAGGCCCAGCAGCAGGCGCAGGGCGAGCTGCAACGCCTGAGCGGTCGCCTGGCCTCGCTGGAGGCGCTGCAACAGGCGGCGCTCGATCCGGGGCAGGGTGCTGGCGAGTGGCTGCGTGAGCAGAACCTGCTGCAACGCCCGCGCCTGGCCGAAGGTCTGCGGGTGGAAGCCGGTTGGGAGCTGGCGGTGGAAACCGTGCTCGGTGCCGACCTGCAGGCCGTGCTGCTGGACGATTTCGCCGGCCTGGATTTCGCCGCGCTGGAGCAGGGCGAACTGCGCCTGGCCAGCCCCGCCAAGGGCGGCGCGCGCCGTGCCGGTAGCCTGCTGGACAAGGTCGAATCGAGCCATGACCTGTCG
>JBLUOL010000071.1:0-24148 GCA_048065775.1 Pseudomonas sp. GW6 | reverse complement strand
AGGGCCTGGAACTGCTGCCCTGGACTCCGGAGCTGCGCCAGTGGCAGGCGCGGGTGGCCCTGTTGCGTGAGCTGGACCTGCAGCAACAGGGGCAGAGCGAATGGCCGGACTTGTCGGATGCCGCGCTGCTGGCCAGCCTCGAGCAGTGGCTGACGCCATTCTTAAGCAAGGTCAACCGCCTCAGCCACTTCGCAGGCCTCGACCTGCCGTCGATCCTGCAGACGCTGCTGCCCTGGCCACTGCCGCAACGCCTCGACGAGTTGGCGCCGCGCGCGCTGAGCGTGCCGTCCGGCTCACGCATTGCCATCGACTACACGGAAAACCCGCCGGTGCTCGCCGTGCGCCTGCAGGAGCTGTTCGGCCTGGCCGCCACGCCGCGCATCGCTGGTGGCCGCCTCGGCCTCAAGCTGCATCTGCTGTCACCCGCGCGCAGGCCGGTGCAGGTGACGCAGGACCTGGCCAGCTTCTGGGCCAATACCTACCTGGAGGTGAAGAAGGACCTCAAGGGGCGCTACCCGAAGCACTACTGGCCGGACGACCCATTGATCGCCGAGCCCACGGCGCGGGCCAAACCGAGAAAATGAGAAGTCGATGCTGACCCTGGACGTCGGGCCCTTGGCCCTTGGTGTTTCCCATGTGCTGCTGTTTGGCAGCCTGCTGCTGGCCACACTGGTTGGCTGGTTGATCGGTCGTCGCCACGGCTGCAATCCGGAAAGTCAGTTGTTCCGCATGCTGATGCTGGGCTTGCTGGTGGCGCGGCTGGCGTTCGTGCTGGTGTATGCCGAGTATTTCCGCGATCAGCCGTGGCGAGCGGTGGATATCCGTGATGGCGGCTTCATCGCCTGGCCGGGTGTGCTCGCGGGACTTGCGTTGGGCGCCTGGTATCTCTGGCGCCAGGCACAATTGCGCCGGCCGTTGGGCGTGGCGATGGGCGTCGGTCTGGCGCTGTGGCTGGGTGGCAACCTGATGTTGCATGCGCTGGAGCAGGGCACGCGACTGCCTGATCTGCAGGTGCGGGATATGCAGGGTAATCCGGTGAACCTGCGTGACTACGCCGGCCAGCCGCTGGTGGTCAACCTGTGGGCCACCTGGTGCCCGCCATGTCGACGTGAGATGCCGGTGCTGATGCAGGCGCAGCAGCGTGAGGCTGCTATCACCATCCTGTTCGTCAACCAGGGGGAAAGTGCTGCGCTGGTGGGTGAGTTCCTCGCCGCGCAGCAACTGAGTCTGGACAACCTGCTGCTCGATGAGCAGGTGCAGCTGGGTCACTTGGTGGGCTCGCGGGCGTTACCCACCACGCTTTTCTACGATGCCGAGGGCCGGCAGGTCGGCAGTCACCTGGGCGAGCTGTCGCATGCCAGTCTGGAGCGAGCGCTGACCCGATTGCGTGGCGATTGACGCGTCAATACAGCCACAGATCCTCGCCGGCATCCTGCAGCTGCTGATACACCCGGTCCAGGTCCTCGCGCAGGCGCTCGGCATCAGGCGCACGTTGCGAATAGATCAGCCGCAGCGGCAGACGCTGTACCTCGACGAAGGGCAGGTCGTCCATGCCCAGTGTGCGTTTGGCCTGTTCGACGGGGGCCTGATAGTCCAGCAGGTAGTCACCGCGTCGGCGCTGGAGCATTTCCAGGGCCGAGGTGTGGTTGGCGGTACGGTGATGAGTGATATTGCGCGCCGGATCTGTCAGCCATTGATTGACGTCCTGCCAGTAGCTGTAGCCGGTGATCAGGATCACCCCACGATCCTGCAGATCATCCGGAATGCGCGGTGCAGGTGTGTCGTGGCGAAAATACAGGTTGAGGGTGATCTCCCCCAGCAGGTGCTTGCCTTCAAGGGTGTGCTCGACCAGCTCCGGCTTGCCTGAGGCGCCGGCCCAGATATGTATGCTGCCGTCGAGCAGACCGCTATAGAGGCGGGCGCCGGGGTAGGAGCGAAAGTCTGCCTGGTATCCCGCCTCGTCGAGCAGGCGTGCGGCCAGCTCCAGGCCCGAGCCGCTGGGCTGGCCTTGCGCGTCGGTATAGGAATAGGGCGGAAACTCGTAGTAACCCACGTGAACGCGTTGCCTGGCCTCGGCAGCATGAGCGGCGTGTAGCCATAGCAGGGCGATGAATATCAGGCAGAAGCGTCTTGGCATCCGGTTATCGCGGCTCTTCGCCGTCTTTTCGTTGTTATCGAGTGGTGCCTAACGAGCATGGACAAGTCGCGGTGGATTTGTCCAGTTCTGCACGGTTTATTCCTGACTTGGCAGGAAAAAGCGACCGATCACCGGCAAATGATCGGAGATCGCCAAGGTATCGCGCTGGCGAACCTGGCTGGCGAGCGGGGTCAGGCGTGGGCTGTAGAACAGGTAGTCGAGGGTGCGATCCGGGCCGCTGGCGGCTGGATCGTTGGGGTAATGGGTGTACCACTGCGCCTGCTGTGCGCCGCTGGCCTGTTGCAGGCTGGGGATCATCGGGTAGCGACGGGCCAGGTCCTGCAATTCGCTGTCGGCGGCGTACCAGCTACGTTGCTCCTCCGGCAGATGCTGGAACTGACCGGGTGGCAGCAGGTTGAGGTCGCCGCCCAGCACCCAGGTTTTGTCGCTGGTTTGCAGCTGCTGGAGCAGACCGTTGGTCATCTCCACCTGGCGCTGCATGGTGTCCGCGCCCTGGGCGAAGGCATCGAAATGGGTGTTGATCGCCACCAGTTCGTCGCCACCACGAATCGGCAGGTAGCTGATCAGCAAGGCGCGCTTGAGCTGGAACTGACGGCTCAGCAGGTCGCTATCGAGCATGGGCAATTGCAGGCGTTCGGCGCGGGCGATCTGGAAGCGACTGAGGGTGCCGAGTTTCATGCCTACGCTGCCGAGGATGCGCGGGTGCGGGACGAAACCGGCCTTCCAGTAGAAGGCCTCGGTGCTGCAGGGGTAAAGGTCGCTCAGACGCGCTTGCAGCAGGGCCAGCTGATCTTGGTAGTCGCTGGCCTTGGCGTTGTCGTGCAGCTCCTGCAGCAGTACGACATCCGGTTGTTCGTCGCGCAGCACGCGCACCACTTCATCCAGGGTGACGGCCAGGTCGGCGCTGCTCGGGCGCTCGTCCGGTCCATCGCCGCCGGACAGGTCGTACCAGAACACGTAGCGCTTGCCGGCCAGGTACTGCACGTTCCAGGTCATCACCTTGAGTGCCTGGCCGGGCTGCAGCTGCGCCACCTGCCCGCTGCATGACACGGCTGCTTCTTCATGGGGCAGCGGGCGCCAGGTCAGGCTGTACACCAGCGCAATCAGCACAGCGAGCAATGGCAACACAATGAGCAGGAGCAGGCGAAGCGGGCGAGGCAGGGACATGGCGAAACGGGCGACTATGCTGGAAGGAGGCGAGGATACCTGACTGCGGCCTGTCGGCCCAGGCATGCGCAATCCTGCCGGGAGGTTGCGATGAACCAGCCGCTGATCGCTCAGCGTGGCCCCTACGCGGTGGATGTGGAGGCCGGGCGGGATTATTTCTGGTGCCGTTGTGGGCGCAGCGCCAGCCAGCCATTCTGCGATGGCAGCCACAAGGGCAGCGGGTTGACGCCACTGAAGTACCATGCCGAGCGCGCCGAACAGGTATTTTTCTGTGGCTGCAAGCACACAGCCACGCCGCCCTGTTGCGATGGCAGCCATAACAGGTTGTAGTGTCGCCGAGGCCAGGGCTGCGGGAGCAACGCATGTATCGCAAGGTATTCGCCAACAAGGTGTTCGACCGCAAGGTCGTACTCATCACGGGAGGTTGTGCCGGCATCGGTCGCGCCTTGGCGATGCGCCTGGCCCAGGCTGGTGCGCGCCTGGTGATTCTCGATCTGCAGCAGGCAGCGCTGGACAGCCTGGTGCAGCACCTGGCCGATCATCACAATGCCGAGGCGCTGGGGCTGCTCTGCGACGTGGCCGACGCCGAGGCGGTGCAGCGCGCGGTGGCGCTGGCGGTGGAGCGTTTCGGCGGTATCGATGTGTTGGTCAACAATGCCGGCATCACTCATCGCAGCACCTTCGCCGAGACCAGTCTGGAAGTGTTCCAGCGGGTCATGGCGGTCAACTATTTCGGCGCGCTCTACTGCACCCAGGCAGCGCTGCCCAGCCTGATTGCCCGGGGCGGACAGATCATCGTGCTCAGCTCACTATCGGGCATCGCGCCGTTGCTCTATCGCAGCGCTTACAACGCCAGCAAGCACGCGCTGCATGGCTTGTTCGAGACGCTGCGCTTTGAGCTCAAGGGCTCGGGTGTGAACGTGATGCTGGTGTGCCCAGGTTTTACCGCGACCGACTTGCGCAAGAACGCTCTGGTCGGTGACGGCTCGGTGGCTGCCCAACCGCCCTTGGCGATGGGCAAGGTGGCTTCGCCGCAGGATGTCGCCGAGGCCATCTATCATGGGGCACTCAAGCGCCGGCGTCTGCTGGTGTTGTCCAACGTCGATTGGCGCGCCCGGGTGCTGGCGCGCTTCTTCCCGAGGCTGTTCGAGCGGGTTTTGCTACCGCGGCTTTCCGGGTTGCGGCCACAGCGTTCGGGGCGCAATTGATGCGTCTTTGGCTATTCGCACTGTTGATACTGGCGCCTCTGTGCCGTGCTGGCGAAGGCGAACCCCTGCGGGTGATGACCGACCTCTGGCCGCCCTTTCGCATGGAGGACGAGAACGGTCAGCTGCAGGGGCTGGATATCGATCTGCTGGCCGAACTGTCACGGCGCACTGGGCTGCGTTTCGATGTGGAGCGCGCGCCCTGGGCGAGAGGTCTGGCTGCGCTGGAGCAGGGCAAGGCCGATCTGATGACCGGGTTGGCCAAGACGGTGGAGCGTGAGCGCTATATTCAGTATCTGGATACGCCGTACTACGCGTGCTCGCCACGTTTCTACGCCAATCCGGCGCTGGCCACGCGCCTGGACAGCTACGAGAAACTTCGCGGGCTGCGCATCGGCCATGTGCTGGAGTCGGTGTACTTCCAGCGGTTCGATGGTGATCAGCAGTTGAACAAGGTCGGTGTCAGTAACGAGAGCCAGTTGCTGCAGATGCTCGCACGCGGTCGTATCGACGTGCTGGTGGGCACCGACTGTCAGGTCGACTACGCCTTGCTTACCCCCGAACTGGGCGGTCGCATCGTCAAGGCAGCCTACCGTCCCGGGGCGCGCACCGAACTCTATATAGGCTTTTCCCGTCAGCGCCTGGAGCGTCTGCCGCAGCTTGCGGCTGCGCTGGAGACCCTGCTACGCGAGGGCTGGGTAGCGCGAGCGGCACGGCGCTATCAAACGGTGGTTGCGCATCAATAGCAGGCCGTGTCAGCCATGCTCGTGCGGCTCGACGTACAGCTCGTACATCAGCTCCATATCCCAGTAAGCCGCCTCGATCTTGTGACCGTCGAGGTCCCTGACGAAACAACCGTAGTAGGGCTCACCGTAGTCCGGGCGCGGGCCTGGCTGGCCTTCGTCCTGGCCGCCGGCTGCCAAAGCTGCCTCGTGAAAGGCATGTACCGAGGCCTTGTCCGGGGCGACGAAGCCGAAGTGACTGCCGTTGCCGAGGGTCGCCGGCTGACCATTGATTGGCGTCTGCACCCAGAACTCCGGGTACTCGCGGCCGAAGGCCACCGCCCCGGGATGACGCATGATTTCCCGGCAACCGAGGGTGGCCAGCACCTTGGCATAGAAGGCGCTGGCGGCATCGAAGTCGTTGGTGCCGATGGAGACGTGGGACAGGATGCTGGGGTTCGTTTCGCTCATGGCGCTCTCCTTACACTGGCCAAAGCTGCAAGCCTAGTCGCTGTTCTCGCTATTCGCCGCCTGCTGCGGTTCGAGCAGCATGAACAGGCGGAACAGCACCACGATGGCGAACAACTGCAGGAAGCCGTTGCCGGTCTGATGCAGCACCCATAGCAGGGTGTCGCTCTGGCTCGGCTGCGTCCACCAGTCGAGCAGCCACAACGGCACCAGCACGTTGGCCAGGCAGGCAAACACCGGCCAGAAGCGCCCCTCGGTCAACGTGAAGCTGGCCTGTAACGCGCGTAGCGGCGGCTCCTGGCGCAGTACCAGAATCAGTTCGGAGAAGGCCAGGCGCATCATGATCCAGATGCCCGGCACGATGAACAGCGACAGGCCGAGCATGATTGCCAGGGTGCTCAATCCGGTCATCAGGGCGAAGGTCGGCCATAGTTGCAGGCCGGCTGCGAACAGCTGCGCGTTGCCGGGCGTCTGGCCGATGCTGCGTGCATGCAGGAAGAGAATCAGCGGCGCGGCATACAGCGGGTAGAAGAGAATGCCGAGCAGCACACCATAGGCCGGGTTGGCGCCTTCGCCGAGCTGGGCGGCGAGGAGCGTCTGGGCGATGGCTTCGAGCAGCAACAGCGGCAGGGTCAGGCGGGCAATGGCCAGCAGGTTGTGGCTGGAGAAAAACCAGGCGTCGCGCAGGACGGACAGAGGCTTCATCGGCAGGTTACCAAGTGTGGGGGCGTGGGCGCTGTGGCCGTTCGCCGGGGCAGTCGAATGGGTTCAAGAGTACTCCAGCTGCGCGTTGGGCTGCGCCTTGAGCAGACGCGGCAGTTCGCTGCCGGGCACTTCCAGGGTCAGTTCGGGTGGGCCGGGTGAATACAGCAGGAAGTCGCAGGCCAGCACCGCGCGGTCGATCAGCAGGGTGATGCCGGCGTCATGGCCGAACGGACAGGCACACATCGGCACGCAGCCGGTTTGCTCGATCAGCTCCTCGTCGCTGGCGATGCGCGGGCGGCTGCCGAGCAGCGCTTTGAGCCTGGCCCAGTCGGCGCGGGCGCCCTCGAGGCTGATCAGCATGGCGTAGCGTTGTGCACCGGTGCGCAGGAACAGGCTCTTGCTCTCCACACCGCGCAGGCCGAAACGTTGGCGCACGGCATGGGCGGTGGGGTAATCCAGCACCGGCTCATGCTCGACCAGGCGGTGGTCGATATTCAGGCGTTGCAGCAGGTCGAGATTGCGCTGGCAGAGGCGTTCGAGAGGCGTCATGGCGGCTAGGATAGGGGCTGCGCCACGCCCGGACCAGCCCTGGACGCAGGATACGGTCGGCTCTGGCATACTGGCGCCTTCGTCGCCCCCGAGGACTCCCGGTGAAGAAGATCGCCGTATTCGCCGATGTGCAGAACCTCTACTACACGGTGCGCCAGGTCTATGGCTGCCATTTCGACTACAGCGTGCTGTGGGCCGAGGTCAGTCGCCGTGGCGTGATCGCCGAGGCTTATGCCTATGCCATCGACCGCGGCGACGCCAAGCAGCAGCAGTTCCAGCAGATCCTGCGCAAGCTGGGCTTCACCGTGAAGCTCAAACCCTACATCCAGCGCAGCGACGGCTCGGCCAAGGGCGACTGGGATGTCGGCATCACCATCGACGTGCTCGATGCCGTCGAGCGGGTCGACGAGATCGTCCTGGCCTCCGGCGACGGTGATTTCGACTTGCTACTCGAGCGCGTGCGTAGTCGTGGCGTCGAGGCCATCGCCTATGGCGCGCCGGGGCTGACGGCGCAGTCGCTGATCCGTGCCGCCAGTCTGTACGTGCCCATCGAAGGTGACCTTCTGTTGCGCAATCACTGAAGTTCTGAGGTTTTACGTGGAATCCATTGCAGTAATCGACTTCGAAACCACTGGCGTGTCGCCGACCCAGGCGCGGGCCACCGAGATCGGCGTGGCGATCATCGAGGACGGGCGCATCGTCGACCGCTACCAGAGCCTGATGAATAGCGGCGCCTGGGTGCCGCCATTCATCGAGCAGCTCACCGGTATCAGCAACGCCATGCTGCGCAAGGCGCCGCCGTCGGAGCAGGTGATGAACGAGGTGGCCGACTTCATCGGCGAGCGGCCATTGCTGGCGCACAACGCATCCTTCGACCAGAAGTTCTGGGACGCCGAACTGGCGCGCGTGCGTCGGCGTCGTGCGCAGCCCTTCGCCTGTTCGCTGCTGCTGTCGCGCCGTCTGCTGCCCGAGGCGCCGAGCCACAAGCTGGGCAACCTCAACGCCTGGGCCGGCCTGCCG
This sequence comes from Pseudomonas sp. GW6, assembly GCA_048065775.1. Lineage (GTDB taxonomy): Bacteria > Pseudomonadota > Gammaproteobacteria > Pseudomonadales > Pseudomonadaceae > Aquipseudomonas. The sequence continues at coordinate 16,154 of JBLUOL010000071.1, read as the reverse complement.
GATACCGGCCGCGCTCACCGCGCCCTGGCCGATGCCGAGATGGCAGCGAACCTGACGTTGCACCTGTTCGGCCTGTTGCGCGAGCGGCATGGCCGGCACCAGGCCGATCATGCCTTTCTCTGCCAGTTGCAGAACCTCTCCGCCGCCAAGGTGCGTGCGCTATTGGCCGCGGCTTAGCCGTCGTAGCCCGGATGCAATCCGGGGGCCGCTATTTCCGGATTGCATCCGGGCTACAGAGCGGTGCTTTACCGGCACGAACGGGTAAACTACGCGCCAGTTTTCCTACTTCCTTCGGTTACCCTCCATGACCTTTGCCTCCCTCGGTTTGATCGAGCCGCTGCTGCGCACCCTCACCGAACTCGACTACCAGACCCCGACCCCGGTGCAGAGCCAGGCCATTCCCGCCGTGCTCAAGGGTCGTGATCTGATGGCCGCGGCGCAGACCGGCACCGGCAAAACCGCTGGTTTCGCCCTGCCGCTGCTGCAGCGCCTGACCCTGGAAGGCCCGCAGGTCGCCAGCAACAGCGTGCGCTCGCTGGTGCTGACGCCGACTCGCGAGTTGGCCGAGCAGGTGCTGCAGAGCTTTTTGAGCTATGGCCAGCACCTGCCCCTGACCAGCTATGCGGTGTACGGCGGGGTCAGCATCAACCCGCAGATGATGAAGCTGCGCAAGGGTGTCGACGTGCTGGTGGCCACGCCGGGCCGGCTGCTCGACCTGTATCGGCAGAACGCGGTGAAGTTCTCCCAGTTGCAGACCCTGGTGCTGGATGAGGCCGACCGCATGCTCGACCTGGGTTTTGCCCGCGAGCTGGACGAGCTGTTCAGCGCACTGCCGAAAAAGCGCCAGACCCTGCTGTTCTCCGCCACCTTCTCCGATGCCATCCGGCAGATGGCCGGCGAACTGCTGCGCGACCCGCTGTCGGTGGAAGTCAGCCCGCGCAACGCTGCTGCCAAGACCGTCAAGCAATGGCTGATTCCGGTGGACAAGAAGCGCAAGAGCGAGCTGTTCCTGCACCTGTTGCAGGAAAAACGCTGGGGCCAGGTGCTGGTGTTCGCCAAGACCCGCAAGGGCGTCGATCAGCTGGAGCAGGAGCTGCTGGCCATGGGCGTGTCAGCCGATTCGATTCATGGCGACAAGCCACAGCCGAGCCGCCTGCGCGCACTGGATCGCTTCAAGGCTGGCGAGGTGCAGATTCTGGTGGCCACCGACGTGGCCGCGCGTGGCCTGGATATCGATGACCTGCCGTTGGTGGTCAACCTCGACCTGCCGATCAACGCCGAAGACTACGTGCACCGTATCGGCCGTACCGGCCGCGCCGGCAGCACCGGCGAGGCGATCTCCCTGGTCTGCGCCGATGAGGTGGATCAGCTGGCGGCGATCGAGAATCTGACCCAGCAGTTGATCAAGCGTGTCGATGAGCCGGACTTCATTCCCGATCACCGCGTACCGCTGACGGCGGTCGGTGGCCAGGTGCTGAAGAAACCGAAGAAGCCCAAGCAGAAGCTGATCCCTGGTGCGGCCAAGCCTGCCGGCAAGGGCAATATTCACCTCGGCCGCTGGTTCGAGGAAGAGGACGCCAAGCCCAAGGCCAAGGCGGTGCGCAAGGTGCCGAGCTTCGGCAGCAAGCCCAAGGGCGGCAAGAAGTAGGGCAGCGCACTCAGTTGTAGCACGGGTGAAATCCGGGGCAGATCGCTCGCGGCTAAAGCCCCTCCCACGGAGCATGTCCTGCCATGTGGGAGGGGCTTTAGCCGCGACGGCCATGGCGCATGGAAACCTAGAACCGTAGCCCGGATGTAATCCGGGGGCGCTGCCTCCAGTCTGCCCCGGATTGCATCCGGGCTACGGCAGTTTTATCGCGCGGGTTGCGTCTGCGCCGCCACCGCCGCGGCGGTCATGTCGTAGATCACCAGGCACACATGCTCCACCGGCTGGCCGGCCAGCGGCAACAGGGTGACGTTCTGGTACATGAAGTCGGCCTGGCCGGTGATCGGCTGGTAACTCTTGAAGCGCATCAGGTACGGGCGTTGCTGCCACAGACTGAAGGCACGGGTGCCCAATTGCACCACGCTTTCCACCTTGCGCTCCAGCCAGGGGCGGTCAATGTCCGGGAACAGCTCGAACAACGAACGCCCCTGTACCTGGTCCGGCCCCAGCCCGGAGTGGTTCTCCATGAAGGCATTCCACACTTCGACGCGGTATTGGCGGTCGAGCACCACCACACCGACGTCGATGCATTGCACGATGTCGAGCAGCCAGTGAACTTCCTTGATATCGATCTGTGCGGGCATCGCCTCACTCCATCAGGTAGCCGATCTTGTCGGTCAGGCGTTTGATCGAATCTTCGGTGAACAACAACAGCAGGTCGAAGTGGATGGCATGGCCTTCCAGGCTGTAGCTGATCTCCACGGCCAGGGTCTTGCGCCAGCGCTGGCGGTTGACCTGGATCAGCTGGTCGAGACTGGCATGCTGGCCGAGCAACTGCGGGTGGCCCTGGGAGAAGCGCAGGTCGAGTTGCTCGGCGACGCCGGCCAGGCAGGCGCCGATCAGAATGCTGGCCAGATCCAACAACATCTCCGAGGTTTGCGCTTCGTTCTCCGGCTGCCAGCCGAGCAGGCGCGCCATGTCGTCCACTTCCGAGTCATGGAACAGCAGCAGCGCCTCTCCGGCGATGGCCTCGCCGATGAAACCCTGGCAGATGGCGCTGAAGCGCTCGCCGCGTTGGGCGTCGAGCAGGGTCATGTGCAGCTCGCTGACTTCGAAGATATTCACCTGCGGCACCGGCAACTGCACGAATACACCCAGTACCTTGGCCAGCAAGGCGGCGGCGCGGCCCATGGCGACGTTGCTGACCTCGCGCAGGGCATCGCGGAAGCTGACCTTGAGTTCCGACAGTGCAGCGGCCTGGGCCTGCGCGGCTGGCGTGGCCTGTGGGTCGAACAGGTTCAGGTCGATCAGCGTCTGGCGCAGGATCTCGGGGTCGGCGGGTTTCTTGATGAAGGCCAGGGCGCCCAGCTCACGCACGCGGCGAATGGCTTCGTCCTGCACGTCGCCGGACACCACGATCACCTTGCTGCTGAGCCCTTCTGCGCGCAGTGCAGCCAGGGTCTGGTAGCCATCGAGCACCGGCATGGTCAGGTCGAGCAGCATGACCTGGCCCAGACCCTGGCGGATCAAGGCCAGCGCCTCCTCGCCGTTGTTGGCTTGGCTAAGGGAAACCGGCCATTCCGGCGGCAGGGCGCGGATCAGTTGCTTGCGCGCCATATTGGAGTCGTCGCAGACCAGCAGCGGGATCACGGCGGGGAGTTACCTGTGTGGGAAGCGCCAATTCTGAGCATAGACGCAGCCCATGTGAGGGCGCAGCTGTTTTTCAGGCGTAGAGCGGGTGAAACCCGCCAGTCCGTAGGGTGGGCTTCAGCCCACCAACAGCGGCCAGTCTTGGTGGGCTGAAGCGGAACGCCGCCCGGCCCACCCTACAGCTGTTACCCGTATTCGCTCGCGATGCTCGCTCCTGCAAGGTATGCAATCACTCCCTGCGCCGCCACCCGCCCGCTGGCGAAGCAGGCGGTGAGCAGGTAGCCGCCGGTGGGGGCTTCCCAGTCGAGCATCTCGCCGGCGCAGAACATGCCGGGCAGGGCCTTGAGCATCAGGCCTTCGTCCAGCTCCGCGAAGGGCACGCCGCCTGCACTGCTGATCGCCTCATCTAGCGGCCGGGGGCGCAGCAGGGTGATCGGCAGCGCCTTGATCCAGGGCGCCAGAGCAGCTGGTTCGGCAAATGCGGCAGCCGGCGCCAGTTCACGCAGCAGGGCAGCCTTCACCCCGTCCAGCCCGGCCTGGCGATGCAGGTGCTTGGCCATCGAGTGCTTGCCGCGTGGCTTGGCTAGCGCCTGCTGCAGCTTGACCAATGGCATCTGCGGCAACAGGTCGAGGTGAATCACGGCCTGGCCGTCGGCCTCGATGGCGCGGCGCAAATCGGCGGAAAAGGCGTACACCAGGCTGCCTTCGATGCCGCCTGCAGTCAGCACGAACTCGCCGATGCGAGGCGCCTGGCCAGGCAAGCTCAGCGCTACGTTCTTCAGCGGCGCACCGGCGAATTTCTCCCTGAGATACTCGCTCCAGTTGGCGACCTCGAAACCGCAGTTGCTTGGCTTCAGCTCTGTCACTTCGATGCCGCGTGCCTGCAACAGGGGCACCCAGGCACCGTCGGAGCCCAGGCGCGCCCAACTGCCGCCGCCCAGTGCCAGCAGGCAGGCATCGGCAGCCAGTGCGCGTTCGCCATCTGCGCCTGCGATACGCAGGCTGCCGTCCGCGTTCCAGCCCAGCCAGCGGCTGCGGGTATGGATGGTCACGCCCAGCTCGCGCAGGCGGCGCAGCCAGGCGCGCAGCAGCGGCGCGGCCTTCATGTCGCTGGGGAATACGCGGCCGGAGGTGCCGACGAAGGTGTCGATGCCCAGGCCATGAATCCAGGTGCGCAGGGCATCGGCATCGAACTCGTGCAGCAGCGTCGCGACTTCGGCCTGGCGCTCGCCATAACGGCCGATGAAGGCGTCCTTGGGCTCGGAGTGAGTGATGTTCATGCCGCCGACGCCGGCCAGCAGGAACTTGCGCCCCACCGAGGGCATGGCATCGAACAGTTCCACGCGCACTCCGCCTTGCGCCAGCACTTCGGCGGCCATCAGCCCGGCAGGGCCGCCGCCGATGATGGCGACGTGATGAGCGGTGGTCGGGCTGTCTGTGGTCATGGTGGCGGGGCGGTCAGGGAACGGCTGCGCATTCTACCTGAGTGCTCCCCGGCCTTGTCATTTGCCCTAGGTTGGGGCAGGTTCAGCTCGAACCTTTTCGGCTGGAGTCCGTTATGTCCCAAATCTGCCCCGACATCGATCCCGATGGCCTGCTCGAATATTCGGTGGTCTACACCGACCGCTCGCTGAACCATATGTCGCAGTCGTTCCAGGGCGTGATGCGCGATATCTCCGCCACCCTGAAACAGGTCTACAACGCCCATGCCGTGGCGGTGGTGCCGGGCAGCGGCACCTACGGCATGGAGGCGGTGGCGCGGCAGTTGGCGACCGATCAGACGTGCCTGGTGCTGCGCAACGGCTGGTTCAGCTACCGCTGGACGCAGATCTTCGAGATGGGCCGGATTCCCGCCGAGGCCCATGTGCTCAAGGCGCGTCCGGTCGCGGACGGCCCACAGGCGGCCTTCGCCCCGGCGCCGCTGGAGGAGGTGCTGGCCACCATCGCTGCCGAGAAACCACAGGTGGTGTTCGCCCCGCACGTGGAAACCTCCTCGGGCATGATCCTGCCGGACGACTACCTGCGCGCGGTGAGCGATGCGGTGCACGCCGTCGGCGGCCTGTTCGTGCTCGACTGCATCGCCTCCGGCACGCTGTGGGTGGACATGCAGGCCTGTGGTGTCGATGTTCTGATCAGCGCCCCGCAGAAGGGCTGGAGTGCTTCGCCGTGCTGCGCCCTGGTGATGCTGAGCGAGGCGGCTCAGGCGCGCGTCGAAGCGACTCAGAGCAGCAGCTTCGCCTGCGATCTGAATAAGTGGCTGCAGATCATGCAGGCCTACGAGCAGGGCGGCCATGCCTATCACGCCACCATGCCCAGCGACGCCCTGGCGCGTTTTCGCGATGCCATGCTGGAAGCCAAGGCTCTCGGTTTCGACCGTGTACGCCAGCAACAGCAGGAACTTGGCGACCGGGTGCGTGCGCTGCTGGCAGCGCACGGCTTCAAGAGCGTCGCCGCAAAGGGCTTCGAGGCACCGGGCGTGGTGGTCTGCTACACCGATGACGGGCAGATCAAGACCGGCGCCAAGTTCGCCGCCGTCGGCCTGCAGATCGCTGCTGGCGTGCCGCTGCAGTGCGACGAGCCGGCGGACTTCCAGACCTTCCGCCTGGGCCTGTTCGGGTTGGACAAGCTGGGCAATATCGGGCGTACCGTGATGACCCTGGAGCAGGCGTTGGACAAGGTGCAGGCCGGCTGATCGTCAGGATCACGTAAGGCGGGTGCAACCCGCCACTGGCGAATTGGCGGGTTTCACCCGCCCTACGAGTGTCTAGCCCAACCCGCGCGCAGCCCAAACCCTTGCCGCGCTGTGATGCAGGATACCGTGGCGGCGGGCGAGGGCGGCGTGGTCCTTGGAGTAGCCACCGCCGATCACCCCGAGTACCGGGATATCGCGGCCCAGGCAATGCTGCAGCACGGCTTCGTCACGCGCGGCCAGGCCGGCGTCGGTGAGTTGCAGGTAGCCCAGGGCATCGTCCTTGTGCACGTCGACGCCCGCATCGTAGAGCACCAGGTCCGGCTGGTAGATCGGCAGCAGGTAGTTGAGGATGTCGTCCACCACCTTCAGGTAATCCTCGTCGCCCATGCCGCGCGGCAGGGGGATATCCCAGTCGCTCTGCGCCTTGCGTGCCGGGAAGTTCTGCTCGCAATGCAGCGACACGGTAACGGCGTCCGGTTCGTCTTCCAGTAGCCGCGCGGTGCCGTCGCCCTGATGCACGTCGCAGTCGAAAATCAGTACGCGGTGCACGCGGCCCGCTTCGAGCAGATAGCGGGCGATCACCGCCAGGTCGTTGAAGATGCAGAAACCGGAGGGGAAGTCGTAGTGCGCGTGGTGCGTGCCGCCAGCCAGGTGGCAGGCCAGGCCGTGACGCAGCGCCAGTTCGGCGGTCAGCAGCGAGCCACCCACGGCGCGCACGGTACGCCGTGCCAGGGCATCGCTCCAGGGCAGGCCAAGGCGGCGCTGGTCCTCGTATGACAGCTCACCTGCCATGTAGCGGGCGATATAGTCCGGGCAGTGAACCAGGGCGAGAATCTCCGCCGGGCACAGCTCGGGACGTTGCAATTCAGCATCGGTGGTCAGGCCGCTGTCGATCAGGTGATCGCGCAGCAGGCGGAACTTCTCCATGGGGAAGCGGTGCCCGGCCGGGAAGGGCGGGCTGTAATCCTCGTGGTAGACCAGCGGTAGCGGCATACACTAAGTGCTCATCGAATCGACACCATATGGTCGCAGCCAATCGAGGCAATCGCCATGCCCCCTGATCGAAACCTTCTCCGAGCCTGGCCCACAGTACTGGCCAGTGCCAGCGCTGTGGGAGTTGCCTGGTGGGCAGCGATTCAAGTGGTGCAATCGGCGATCAAACCGTCAGAGCACGGATAGTGGCGTGGCTTATTCTCCCGGCCACACGCGCATCACGCGGTAAGGCGGTGTGCCGCTGTCGGCGCCACCGGTGAAGGCCGGGGTTTTGTACAGCTGATTGACCGAGATATACAGCCAGCCGTCGTGACCTACATGTACGCTGTCCGGCCAGTCCAGTCGGGCGTCGCGTACCAGCGGCTTGAGCGTGCCATCGGTATCGAGCAGGTCGATGCCATTGTCGTTGAGGTTGGTGAAAAAATGCCGGCCTTTGGAGTCGGTGCCGGCGCCGTCGGAAACCGGCTTGGCACCGACTCGCTGGATGGCAGCCGCGATTTGCTCGTCGCTGGCGCCGTCACGCAGCAGCTTGCTGGGCAACGAGTACCAGGTCTTGCCGTTCATGGCGCCGAAGTACAGGGTGGCGTGGTCGGCCGACAGGGTGATCGGATTGACCGCCACGTTGGCAGGCTTGCCTTGGAACTGGATCGGCACGCCGCCGATGACCATCCTGGCGTCGGGCTCTGCTTGCAGCGCGGCATGACCGCTGAAGCGCCGCGTCTTTCCGCTGCTGATTTCTACGGCGATCAGGCCGGGGTTGGCAATGTCCGCCAGGTAGATCCAGCCAGCGTTGTCGTCGACGGCCAGGTCCTGGATGAAGCTGCCTTTGGGCGCGATATCGGCAGGCAGTTCGATGCGATACAGCTCATCGCCAGTCGCAACATCGAAGCCCCACAGACGTGTTTTGCCCAGGTTCAGGCCCATGTCGGTTATCCACAGGCGGTTCTTGCCATCGATGGCGATGCCCAGCGGTGTATCGATCTGCGCATCGTTGGCAGCGGCGGTGCCACGTTGCACCGTGCTAGTAGGCCAGGGCTTGTAGCTGTCGCGGCCGGTGATTTCGATCAGTTGAGCGGCAGCGGGCGCGCCGAAGGGATGAACGGTGGCAAACACCCGGTTGTCCGCGCTGGGGGCGACGTTACCGGGGCGGATCGGCAGTTCGGCGACCACTTCCAGGTTGCCGACCTTGGCAGCGAGGGCCGGGTTGAACAATGGTATGGAAAGAGCCAGCAGTGTGGCGCTGGCCGCACGGCGGATGGGGCGAGAAAGAGACGTCATTACAGGTTTCCTGTTGTGCGCTGGGAAGGGCGAATGCGCTACACAAGCGTTATCCGCCGTTGCGGCTGCCTCGGTGATCAATAGCGGCGAACATTCACCCTGAGGCCGGCAGGCAGTGAGGCTCAGTGTGGCTTTATCAGCAAAGGCGAAAAAGACTGGCCATGTTGAACGTCTTTCAATCGGCGCAAGAAAGTCATCACAGCACGTAGAACAGAATCGCCACGAAATGCAGCAGGCTGCCGGCCATGACGAACAGGTGCCAGATGCCATGCCAATGGCGAAAGCGGCTGTCGTAGGCGAAGAAGATGATGCCCACGGTGTAGAGCACGCCACCGGCAGCCAGCCATTTGAAACCGGTCATGCCCAGGGCGGCGATCAAGGGCTTTACCGCCACCAGCACGATCCAGCCCATCACCGCGTAGATGATCAACGACAGCACGCGTGCTTCGGAGCGGGGTTTGATTTCCTGCAGCATGCCGATCAGCGCAAGGCTCCATACGATGCCGAACAAGGTCCAGCCCCAGGGGCCGCGCAGGGTTATCAGGCAGAACGGGGTGTAACTGCCGGCAATCAGCAGGTAGATCGACAGGTGATCGAGTTTTTGCATCACCCGTTTCGCCGGGCCGCGCATGCTGTGGTAGAGGGTGGAGATGCTGTACAGCAATAGCAGGGTGACGCCGTAGATGGCCACTGCGACGATCTTCCACAGATCGCCCGTGGAGCTGGCCAGTACCAGCAGCCATACCGCACCGATGGCCGCCAGAACGGCGCCGATCAGGTGGCTCCAGGCGTTGAATTTTTCTCCGTGGTACATGCTATCTGTCGTCGTCCGTTATGCCTGGCTTTGCCAGATCTTTTCTGCGCGGGTTCTCGTATGACAGCTCGCCAGCCATGTAGCAAGCGATGTAGTCGAAGGGCGAGGGCCTCGGCCGGAGACAGTTCGGGCCGATGCAGCTCGGCATCGGTGCTCAGGCCGCGGTCGCCCAGGTGATCACGCAGCGGGCGGAATTTCTCCATGAGGAAGGAGGCCTGGCCGCGAAGGGCGGGCTGTATGCGGCATACAATAAGTGTCATCGAGTCGACGCCATATGGTCGCAGCCAATCGAGACAATCGCCATGCCCCTGATCGAAACCTCCACCGAGCGCCTCTTGCTGCGTGCCTGGCGCGACAGTGACCTGCCGGCGCTGGTCGCACTCAATGCCGATGCCGAGGTGATGCGTCATTTTCCCGCGCCTATGGACGCCGAGCAGAGCGCACAACTGCTGGCGCGCATCCGTGCGCATTTCGATGAGCACGGTTTTGGTTTCTGGGCGTTGGAGCGGCGTGACACTGGCGAACTGATCGGCGTCACCGGCCTGGCACAGGTCGGCTTCGATGCGCCGTTCGTGCCTGCCGTGGAAATCGGCTGGCGTCTGGCGCGGCCGCACTGGCGTCAGGGTTACGCCAGTGAGGCGGCGCGCGCTTCACTGGCCGTGGCCTTCGAGCAGCTTGGGTTGGACGAGGTATTGAGCTTCACCGTGCCGGCCAACCTGCCGTCACAGGCGGTGATGCGCAGCATCGGTATGCAGCGCGACGAGAGCGGCGATTTTCTCCATCCGCGCGTGCCGTCCGGTCATCCCTTGCAGCCGCACGTGCTCTACCGCATAAGCCGCGAGCAGTGGGAGGCGCAGCGATGACGGACGTGCTCGCCTATCACCAGCTCAGCAAACACGCCCCCGAGCGCTTCGCACCGGGGCCGGGGCAGTTGGATTGGGCGACTCAGCCGGCACCGTTTCGTCGCTACGACGGTGCCCGGCTGATCGAGCTGTACCACCGCCCGCTGGAAGAGGGGCCGGCCTACGATGTTGCATTCGCCGGGCCGCAGGCACCGCCCGCACCACTGAATCGCGCCAGCGTCTCGCAACTGCTATACGACAGCCTGGCCATTTCCGCTTGGAAGGAGGCTGGCGGCAGTCGCTGGGCGCTGCGGGTCAATCCGTCATCCGGCAATCTGCACCCGACAGAAGCCTATCTATTGCTGCCGCCGGGTGTCGTGGATGAGGACGGTGTGCTGGCCCACTACGCGCCGGATGTCCATGCCCTGGAGGTACGTAGCGAACTACCGCCGCCGCTCTGCCAGCAACTTGCCGACTGCCTGCCGCCGGGCGGTTTTCTCCTCGGCCTGAGCAGCATTGTCTGGCGCGAAGCCTGGAAGTACGGCGAGCGGGCTTATCGTTATTGCCAGCACGATCTGGGGCACGCCCTGGCGGCGCTGGCCATCGCCGCCAGCGTGCAGGGCTGGCAGGTGCGTATGCTCCACGGCGTGGCCGAAGTGCGTCTGGACGGCCTGCTGGGGCTGGATGATGAGGGCTTTCACGAGGCCGAACACGGCGACTGTCTGCTATGGATAGGTCCGGCGCAGAAGCTGGAGTTTGCGCTGCCCGAGACCCTGCTGACGTCGTTGGCACAGCTTGAGCGGAGCGGTGCGCCCAATCGCCTGTCCCGTGACTATCGCCACTGGCCCGAGTTGCAGCGCATACATGGGTTATGCCGTGCGCCGGCACGTCCTCGCGCCGCCTGGAGCGTAGATGCTGCTGGTGTTCGCAATGACAACCCCGGCCTGCCCTTGAGGCCCATCCTGCATCGCCGGCGCAGTGCGCAAAGCATGGACGGCCGCAGCGGTATTCAGGCTGCACTGCTGTTGGCCTGGCTGCGCCGCCTGATGCCGGTGCAATCGCCGGTGCCGTTCGCGGTCAGCGGTGAGCCGAGCGAGATCGACCTGCTGCTGTTCGTCCATCGTGTGCAAGGGCTTGCGCCTGGCCTGTACTGGCTGGATCGCACAGGCTGCGGTGTGCAGCCGCTGCGCGAGGATTACCTGTGGCAGCGGGTGGACGAGGAGCTGCCGCTGTATCGTCTGCTCGAAGGCGACGCCCGTGGCCTGGCGGGGTTTCTCAGCTGCGGCCAGGACATTGCCGCCGACGGCTGTGTCGCCTTGGCCATGCTGGCACGGGTGGAGCGCGCCGTGGCGGATGGCGCCTGGCGTTATCCACGGCTCTACTGGGAATGTGGCCAGATTGGTCAGGTGCTCTATCTGGAAGCCGAGGCGGCCGGGCTTTCGGGTACTGGCATCGGTTGTTATTTCGACGACGCTTTGCGGGAATTGCTCGGAGATGCCGACAGCGGCTGGCAAAGTCTTTACCATTTCACCCTTGGCCGCGCTGTATGGGATGAACGCCTGACGTCCCTGCCGGCCTATTCCCAACCGCGATTACCAACCCCTGCACAAGGAGAGACTCCATGACCCAGGTACTCGACGATCTGGTCGCGCTGCTGAGCCTGGAACAGATCGAGGAAAACCTGTTCCGTGGCCGCAGCCAGGATCTCGGTTTTCGCCAGCTGTTCGGCGGCCAGGTGCTTGGCCAATGCATTTCCGCCGCCAGCCAGACGGTCGAGGAGGCGCGCCACGTGCACTCCATGCACGGTTACTTCCTGCGCCCGGGCGATGCCAGCCTGCCGGTGGTCTATCAGGTCGAGCGCACCCGCGATGGTGGCAGCTTCAGCACCCGCCGCGTGGTGGCGGTGCAGAAGGGCCAGCCGATCTTCTTCTGCAGTGCGTCCTTCCAGTACGACGAGGAAGGCTTTCATCACCAGAACCAGATGCCGGACGTTCCCGGCCCCGAGGGCCTGAAGTCGGAAACCGAGCTGGCACGCATGGTGGCGCCGATGATTCCCGAGCGCATGCGCGAGCGGTTGATCAGCGACAAGCCGATCGAGATCCGCCCGGTCACCCTGATCAACCCCTTTGCCCCGCAGCCCTGCGAACCGGTCAAGTACGTGTGGTTCCGCGCGGCCGGCGAGCTGCCGGACGACCCGCAACTGCACAAGTACCTGCTGGCTTACGCCAGTGACTTCAACCTGCTGACCACCTCGATGCAGCCTCACGGCGTGTCGGTGTTCCAGAAGTTCATGCAGGTCGCCAGCCTCGACCATTCGCTGTGGTTCCACCGCAACCTGCGCATGGATGACTGGCTGCTGTACGCCATGGACAGCCCCTGGGCCGGCAACGCCCGCGGCTTCTCCCGCGCCAGCATCTACAACCGCCAGGGCGAGCTGGTGGCCTCGGCAGCCCAGGAAGGTCTGACGCGCGTGCGTGAGGACTGGAAGTGAGAACACTGCGCGAAGCACGTCACTGGGTGTTCGATATGGACGGCACCCTGACCCTGGCAGTGCATGATTTCCCGGCGATCAAGCGGGCGCTGGGCATTCCACAGGAGGAGGACATCCTTCATCACCTGGCGGCGCTACCGGCAGAGGAGGCCGCGGCCAAGCATGCCTGGCTGCTCGAGCACGAGCGCGAACTGGCGGTGGCCTCGCGCCCGGCGCCGGGTGCCATCGAGCTGGTGCGTACCCTGTGCGAGCGTGGCTGCCAGCTCGGCATCCTCACGCGCAATGCTCACTCGCTGGCGTTGCTGACGTTGCAGGCCATCGGCCTGGATGACTGCTTTGCCAGGGCGGACATTCTTGGCCGCGACGAGGCTCCACCCAAACCGCATCCGGGTGGGCTGCTGCACCTGGCCGAGCGCTGGAGCGTTACGCCGCGTGAGCTGGTAATGGTCGGCGACTACCGCTTCGACCTGGAGTGCGCCCAGGCCGCCGGTGCACGCAGCGTGCTGGTCAACCTGCCGGACAACCCCTGGCCGGAGCTGACCGGGCTGCATGCGCAGGATTGCGCGCAGCTGTTGGCCGGGCTGAGCTGAGCGGCGAGGTCTCAGTTATTGACGGCGTGTTGCGGGCTTGCGACTGATGCGGTGTCCATGCCCCTAGCCTGAGCGAGGATGGGTTGCCAGTCGCTGCGCCACTGCGTCAGTGCCGCGCCATCGCCGCGAAATACCAGGTCGAGAAAAGCCAGGCTCAGGTCGGCCGTGGCTGCCTTGGTCTTGGCGTTGAGCGAGGGGCCGCCGGTGAACGAGCGATCGGTGAAGATGCTGTGGGAGCCATCGCGAAATACCGCCAGCAATTTGGTCGGATTGGCCACCGCATCGTAGATTGCCAGGCGGTCATCCGCGCCAGAGCGATAACCCGGAATCTGGATCACGTCATCGGTGGCGGTCACATGCAGGGTCGGTACCGAGACCTGGCCGAGCACTGCTGCCAGGTTGTTTTCGCCATAGAACGGCGGGGCCGAGATGATCACCGCGGCGGCAAAGCGAGGATCGCGGTAGCTGATGACCTGGCCGTCCCTGACCACCTGTGCCCCTGCCGTGAGCAGCGCCGTGTTGGCGCCGTAGGAGTGCCCGGCGATGACGATGCGTTGTGGGTCGACCGCAGCGCCCAGCTTCCCTGTCGCAGCGGAAAGCATCTGGTCGAGGGCGAAGCTCACATCGCTGGCGCGGGCCATCGCTTCGCTTTCCTGGGCGGCATCGTGCAGGCGCTCCACCACGGCGAACGGGTTACCCCGCCACAGCGCGGAATCACTGCCGACATGCTGCACGTGCAGGCTGGCGACGCCGTGGCTCGACCAGTGCTTGCCGAGGTAGCTGTAGCCTTTGCGTGAGCCGCCGATGCCATGGGAGAACACCACCAGCGGCACGCTGGCGCCTGGCTGCACGTTGGCCGGCCAGTAAAGGCGTACCGGAACGGCGCGCGAGCGGGTCTGATCGAGCCAGTCGAAATCGCTGATTTCGTAGGCTGGCTCCTCTGCTTCGGTGGTGTTGGCCGTGGCCGTATTCGACACGGCCAGCATGGCCAGCAATGCGCTTGCCAGCATCTTCCAGCCTCTGCGTTGTGGTTGTGCGACGAAGTCGGCAGAGTCGGCAAGGTCGTCGCTGCTGGCTTGGTATTTCAGAGTCGAGTTCATCGTGGTGCGGATTCCCTGGCGGCTGTTCAGGCTATGGAAAGAGTTGGTAGGGCTTGGTGACCCGCAAAGGCGCGGCGGGAAATGACATGCCGGTGAGGCGTGCGGATTCGTTCCACAGGCGTCTGGCCATACCCAGGTCCATTGCCTGCAGAGGCGTTCTGGCGAGTACGGGATAACCGCGGGTTTCGCTCAGCCTGTTCGGGCCGTAGTAGGCGCCGCCCTGAGCTTGCGGGGCGGTCGCGGCGAACAGCGTCGGCAGCGCGCCCTGAGCCGCTGGCTGGAACAGGAACCAGAGCAGGCGCCGGGCACTGCCGGCTGCGCTCCACTTGCCGGCGCCATTGGGCAGCAGTTCGGTACGTGACACACCCGGATGCGCCGCGATACTGCGGATACCCCAGCCAGCCGCGTTGCTGCGGCGTTGCAGTTCCAGGGCGAACATCAGGCAGGCCAGTTTGGACTGGCTGTAGGCGACCATCGGCTTGTAGCCACGGGTGGATTGCAGGTCGCTCAGGTCGATGGCGCCTTGCCTGGCAGCGATGCTGGAGAGGCTGACGACGCGCGGCTGGTCGCCCTTGCGCAGCAGCGGCAACAACTGCGCGGTCAGGGCGAAGTGACCGAGGTGGTTGGTGCCGAACTGCAGTTCGAAGCCGTCGGCCGTCTCCTGGCGCTGCGGCGGCGTCATCACCCCGGCGTTGTTGATCAGCAGGTCGATGTGGCCATCGGAGTCGCCAAGGCGTTTGGCGAAGGCGTCGATGGAATCGAGGCTGGCCAGGTCCAACTGCTCGAAGCAGACGTCGCAACCCGGGGTGAGTTGGCGGATCTGCTCGACGGCAGCCGCGCCACGCGAAGGGTTGCGGCCGGCGAGTATCACCCGCGCTCCCGCTTCGGCCAGGGCTTTTGCGTCTTCGAAGCCGAGCCCACCGGTGCCGGTGATAACGGCGGTGCGACCGTGTAGCGAGGGAATATCGGAGGTGGTCCAGTTGGCCATGATCGTTGCCTTGCCTCAGAATGGGGCGCTAATCTGAATGTGTTAATAATTGCACTGGGTGCAAACATTAGTGCACTCAGTGCAATTATCGCAATAGGCTATTGGAATGTCCGAATCTCTCCCTCCCGAGGGCCATGCACCTGCCGAAGGCCTGCGAGAGCGCAAGCGCCGGGCCACTCGGCAGCGTATCGCCGAAGTCGGGCTGCAGTTGTTTCTCACAAATGGTTACGAAAGCACCACGCTCGACGCGATCGCCGCCGAGGCGGGTATCTCGCGGCGTACCTTCTTTTCCTATTTCAAGTCGAAGGATGACGTCATCCTGTCCTGGCAGGAGGCCGGCTGGGCCAGCATCCACAGCGAGCTGCTGCAGGTGTCGCCGGATATCGCGCCGTTGGATGCCGTGCGCGATGTATTGGTGAGTCATATTTCCCGCTACACCACCGAGCAGATGGCGGCCATCGACCGCCTGATGCGCTCCAGCGAGTCGCTGCTGGCGCGCAAGCAGGCGTATTACGCCGAGCAGGAGAGGCAGCTGTTCGCCACGCTCTGTGAGGTATGGCGCCAACCCGAGCGGCGCATGACCCTGCGCGTGGTGGCCATGGCGTCTCTGGGCGCCATGCGCCTGGCGATCCAGACCTGGCAGGAGCAGCTGGGTCAGCCCAAGCCCGTAGCCAGTTATCTCGAGGAGGCGTTCGAGACGCTCAAGTCCGAACTCTGACTGCACTGGCAAGCGCACGTCGGGCCGAATAAAAAAGATTCTCGTGGGGAGATACGCTTGATACCGGACTGGCAACTACGTGTTAGCTGTCGATGACTTGGCACTATCCGTTAGCGTGTCGTCTGATCTGATGGGTTTCGCCCCTTACGGGCGACTCACTTTCTTTGCTTGTGCAAAGAAAGTAAGCAAAGAAACACACCCCTACATACGGCCCCGGCTACGCCGGGGTTCCCTCGCTCCATCACCGCTCCAGGGGCACGCTGCGAAGGGCCATCCCTGGCCCATCGCAGCTCTCGCGACATCCATGTCGCTCAACCCCTTACGTGGCGATTCCACTCGGCCTCCTGAAGGGG
>JBLUOL010000070.1:0-24470 GCA_048065775.1 Pseudomonas sp. GW6 | reverse complement strand
GAAGGCGTGCTCGGCCACGAGATCGGCCACGTCGCCCTCGGCCACAGCAAGAAGGCCATGCAGACCGCCTACGCCACCACCGCCGCGCGTAATGCGGCAGCCGCGTCGGGCAACGGTACCATCGCCGCATTGTCCGCATCGCAGCTCGGCGCCCTGGGTGAGCAACTGGTCAATGCGCAGTTCTCGCAAAGCCAGGAAAACGCCGCCGACAACTTCTCCTTCGACCTGCTGACCCAACGCAACATCCCCCGTGAGGGTCTGGTCACCGCGTTCGAGAAGCTGGCCACACTGGGCGGCGGCGAAGGCAGCATGTTCTCCTCGCACCCGGGTTCCAGCGACCGCGCCGCCAATATGCGCACCCGTCTGGCTGCCAAGTAAAGGTAATGTTCAGGGGCTGCATTGCAGCCCCTGTTTCGTTTGGAGATCACCATGTCGATACCGCGCCACTGCCTGGCAATCTTGATCATTCTTTCACCCGCGGTTCAGGCCGATTATGACCAGCAGTACCAGGCCTGCCTGGACGCCAGTGGAATGATCAACAACGCCAGCGTCGCCGGCTGCGCCGAAGGTGTATCGGAAACGGTGAAGAAGGAGATGAACCGCGTCTACCAGCAGCTGTTCCTCAAGCTGCAGGACGAGGCGCCAGAGGACGCCGAACAGCTGGAAACGGCGCAGAAGGCCTGGCTGGTCTACCGCAACGGCCAATGCGACCTGCAGGGCAAGCACGTCGGCTCGCCGATGTACTACACCTGCCCGATGCAGCTGAATATCCAGCGCGTCGAGGAGCTGAAGTTCCTGCTGGAAAACGGCGGTTAGCCGAGCAGCCCGCGCAGACTGACGCTCGGCGCCAGCCACACCTCATCCAGGCCCAACCAATGCGCCAGCGCTCGCAGTGAATCGCCCAGCGCCAGGCGCGCCTCCTCGCTCAACACCGCGTCCTCCAGATGCACGGCATGCACCGCCAGGCGTCCGGTAGCGCGCTCGCTGCGCAGATCCACCCGCGCCAGCAGGCGTTCGTGGTGCAGGAACGGCAGCACGTAGTAGCCATACACGCGCTTGGCCTGCGGGGTGTAGATCTCCAGGCGATAGCGAAAACCAAACAGCCGCTCGGTGCGCTCGCGTTCCCAGATCAGTGAATCGAACGGCGACAGCAAGGCGCTATGGCGAACACGCCGGGGAATGCGCGGCTCACCACGGCAATAGGCCACCTGCCGCCAGCCTTGCACCGCGACGGGCAACAACTCGCCCGCCTCCACCAATTCGGCGATACGGCGCTTGCTGTCACTGACGTCCAGCCGGTAGTAGTCGCGCAAATCGCGCTCGGTCGCGACGCCAAGGGCATCGGCAGAACGAAGCAACAGGCGGCGCTGCGCCTCGTCCTCATCGAGATCCGGGTGATTCAGCATATCCGCGGGAATGACCCGCTCCGGCAGGTCGTACAGCCTTTTCGAAGCCGCGGCGCCCGGTCACAGTGACCAGACCTGCAGCGAACAGCCATTCCAGCGCCATCTTCTCCGCGCTCCAGTCCCACCAGGGGCCGGCCTTCTCGGTACGCGAGGAAAGGCTGCCGGCGCCCAGCGCACCGCGCTCGCGCACGGCCTGCAGCACACTGTCTATGGCGTCACGCCGCTCCACGCCGAACTTCGCCAGCTGGCTGTAGATGCCCTGCCCATCCGCGGCTCGGCGCATTCGCCAGCGCAGCAGCGGATAAAGCTCGAGCGGCAACAGCGAGGCTTCGTGCCCCCAGTATTCGAACAGCCGCCTGCGCCGCGCCCGGCCCCAGGCCAGTTCATCGAGGTGCTCGGCCTGGTAATGACCAAGACGGGAAAAAGCCGGCAGGTAGTGCGAGCGCACCAGGGCATTGACCGAATCGATCTGCACCACGCCAAGGCGCTCGATCTGCGCCTGCAGCTGCTTGTGGGCGATGGCGCCGCGCGGCGTACGCCCGAACCCCTGGGCAGCCAGGGCCAGACGGCGCGCTTCAGCGAGAGAAAGAGAAAGGGTCATGGCAACTCAGCCTATCAGGCTGGCGCCGCGAACGCATGACGGAAGGTAAAGGCCTGCGCCGTCGCGCCGTGCTCGCGCAGATGCGCCAGGCACTCGGAGGCCTCGAACACGCTCGGCCGATGCCCGGCTGGCACCCACCACAGCACCTGGTGCGCCTGCTCGACACGCTCGAACCATTCGCGACGGCGCTTGAGCATCTCGGTATGCGCCGATTTGTAGACGTAATCGCTGAGCGACTGTACGTCGTGCCAGACCGACATGTTCACCAACACCTCGTCACCAAACGGACGGATTGCCGTCGCATCGCCCGCCTCGTCCTGCAAACGCCAGACATAGCCGGGCGAGCCTTCAGCCAGTGCATTGATACGCTCCAGATTGGCGACGAAATCGGCCATCTCCGGTGACTCCAGCGGCGTCTTCATCCAGGCAATGTTCAGTTGGGCCAAGTGATAAGCGGACAATTTCCAGCCTCCATGCAAACGAATGATCAGGGTTGCTGCGGCACGCCACGCCAGCCGGACAGACGTCGACGCAACCAGGCCTCGCTGCTGACCAGAGTGATACCCGACAGCACCAACGCCGCGCCGATGATGAAGTTCAGGGTCAGTGGCTCGTCCAGCACCAGCACGCCGAAGGTGACGCCAAACAGAGGTGTCATGAATGAGAACACCGCCATGTTCGAAGCCAGGTAGCGGCGCAGCAACCAGAACCAGGCCAGGTAGGTGAAGAACGACACCACCACGCCCTGCAGCAGGATGCTGGCAATGGCCACAGGCGTCCAACGCAGCTGGGAAAGGTCCACCACCACCAGCGCATAGGCCAGCAGCACGAAGGCCACTGCCAACTGATAGAACAGGGTCAGCCCGGCCGGCGCCTCGGACAGGCGCGAGCCCCGCACCACGACCGTGGTCGCGCCCCAGGCCATACCGGCGCACAGTCCCAGCGCATCGCCGAGCAGCATGTCGTGATCGATCTCGGCCCAGTTACCGCCCACACCGAAAGCCATCACCACGCCGCCGAAACACAGCGCGATGCCCAGCCACTGCAGGCGACGCAGACGCTCGCTGGGCAGTAGCAGGTGCAGACCCAGCGCCGAGAAGATCGGCGCGGTGTACAGAAACACCGCCATATGCGAGGCCGTGGTGTAGCGCAGGCCCAGCGCGATAAAGAAGAACTCCAGCGCAAACAAGACACCGGCCAGGATTCCGGCCAGCCAGGTCGTACTGAGCCACTCGCGCCAACCGCGCTGCCACAGCAACAGCAGGCCGACCAGCACCGCGGCAACACCCGAGCGCAACGCTACCTGCAGCATGGGCGCGATATCGTCCGCCGCCAGCTTGATTGCCACCTGCTGGCTACCCCAGATGGCGCAAAGCAGCAGCATCAGTTGGAACAGGAAAAAATCGGCGCCCTTGCGTACCGCGGTCATTCAGCGACTCCAGTCATGTGCCACTCATTTTCTCAGCGGGTCATCCCAGAACGGCCGTTCGGCCTCCTGCAACACATCGGCTCGGGACAGTCCCAGGTCCTTCAATGCAGCATCATTCAGTTGCGCCAGCTGCGCCCGCTCGCGAGCCAGTTGACGCCAGCGCCGCAGCATACGCCATACGCCGGCCAGTGACGGCAGCCGTTCGAAGTGGATGGCCTGAGCCAACGCATAACCTTTCTGACCTTTCATCTTTTCGCCCTCCCTGTGGGGTTGGCGTCAGTGTCGGGTCAGGCTTAAGATCAATCCAACGAATGTTTCTTATGGGATCCATCTCTAGGATTGATGAATGGCCTTCCACCCCAGTATTGATACCGAATTGCTGCGCAGCTTCGTTGCCATCGCCGACACCGGCGGTTTCACCCGCGCCGCAGAAACGGTCAATCGCACCCAGTCAGCCGTGAGCATGCAGATGAAGCGGCTGGAGGAAGACGTGGTGCAGCGCCCGTTGTTCGAGCGCGACGGGCGCCAGGTGCGGCTGACACCCGAGGGTCAGGTACTGCTGGGTTATGCGCGGCGCATTCTCAAGCTGCATGGCGAGGTACTCAACACCCTGCGCGAGCCGCATATGGTCGGTGCCGTGCGTATCGGTACGCCGGACGACTACGTGATGCGTTTTCTGCCGGAGATTCTCTCGCGCTTCGCCCAGGCCTATCCACTGGTGCAGGTGGAGGTGCATTGCGAGCCTTCGGGACAACTGCTGCTGCGCCAGGATCTGGACCTGACCATCGTCACCCGCCAACCCGGCAAGGAGATTGGCCAACTGCTGCGCCAGGAGCGCTTCGCCTGGGCCGTGGCCCAGGGCTTCTGCCCGCACGAGCAGAATCCCATGCCACTGGCCATGTTCAACGCCGACTGTTTCTGCCGCGAATGGGCCTGCAACGCGCTAGACACGATGAGTCGTCCCTACCGCATCGCCTACACCAGCCCCAGCCTGTCGGCGATCTTTGCCGTGGTGCGCGCGGGCCTCGCGGTCACTGCGCAGCTGCAAAGCCTGATCACCCCCGACCTGCGCATGCTCGGCGAAGCCGAAGGCCTGCCCCTGCTGCCGCTGACCAGTATCGTGCTGCTGCGCAACGAGAGCAGCCAGTCACCCGTCACCGAATGCCTGGCCGAGCATATCGTCGAAGGTTTTCGCCTATAGGCGACCACCCGACTCCAGCGCGAGCAGCAGCGCACAGAGCAGCAGGAAGCCACAGAACAGGCTGCGTAGCAGACGCTCCGGCAACGAGTGCGCCAGGCGCACCCCCCAACTGATGCTGAGCAGGCCACCGATGGCCAGCGGCACACCCATCCACCAGTTGACGTGGTCGTGCAACGCGTAGGTAAACAGCGTAACCCCGGTGCTGGGCAACGCCAGCGACAGCGAGAGCCCCTGCGCCACCACCTGCGTGGTGCCGAACACACTGGTCAGCACCGGCGTCGCCACCACCGCGCCGCCCACACCAAACAGCCCGCCCATCGCACCGGACACCCCGCCCAGCACGCCGAACCAGCCCCAGTGATGACGCAACTCGCCACTGGCCGGCGCCTGAGCCATCAGCATGCGCAGCAGGTTGTAGGCCGCCAGGGCCAGCAGAAAACCGACGAAGGCCCAACGCATGGTTCGCGAATCCACCTCCACCGCATACAGCGAGGCCAACCAGGCGCAGAAGAAGCTGGTGACACCGAGCAGCAGGGCATGTCGCAGGTCGATACGATTGCGTTGATGGTAACGCCAGATCGCCAGCATCACGTTCGGCACCACCATCACCAGCGCAGTCCCCTGAGCAAGCTGCTGATCCAGGCCGAAAACGATGCCCAGCACCGGAATGGCGATCAGGCCGCCGCCGATGCCGAACAAACCACCCAGCGTCCCCAGGCCCAGCCCCAGTAACAGATTCAGCAACAGGTCGAACAGATTCATGACACCTCCAGACAGTGTGCGCATGTTAATCAGCCGCGGCTAGCGCGGAAACGCATAGCAACGCACAATGGCTTTGCTTGTCTCGCATAAGAAGGCTGCCATGAACCCCGATGCACTGACCGACCAACTGGAACTCTTTCTCGACGTGCTGGAGACCGGCAGCTTCTCCGCAGCGGCAAGGCGCCATCCGCTCACGCCTTCGGCAGTGGCAAGGCGCATCGACGCCCTGGAGCGCGCCATGGGCAGCAGTTTGTTCAGTCGCACGACTCATGCGGTGCGCGTCACCCCGGCGGGCCTGGCCTTCGCCGAGCGCGCCCGGCGCATCCTCGCCGAGCTGCACCTGGCCCGCGCCGAAGCGGTGTCGTTGAGCAGTGCACCGGAAGGCCTGATTCGCATCGACGCACCCTCCCCCTTTGGGCGCCGCCACCTGGCTCCGGCGATTGCCGAGTTCCTGCGCGCCAATCCCGGCCTGGACGTGCAACTGCGCCTGATCGATAGCTTCATCGACCTACAGGGCGAACACCTGGGCGAGGTGGATATCGTCGTGCGTATTGGCCCCCTGCCCGACAGCCGCCTGGTGGCCACGCCGCTGGCGTCGATGACGCGCATCGTCTGCGCCAGCCCGGAGTATCTGCGTCGACGCGGCATTCCACGCAGCCCGCTAGAGCTGGAACAACACGACGGCCTGGACTGGGACAGCCTGGCGCCACCTTACGCCTGGCGTTTCGAAGTCGACGGCAAGCTGCAGCTGTGCAAGCCCAAGCGCCTGCGCCAGACCAGCAACAACGCAGAAACCCTGCTATTCAGCGCCCTCGCCGGCCTTGGCGTGGCCCACCTGCCCACCTGGATGAGCAGCGAGCATCTGCAACGTGGCGAGCTGATCCCGCTGTTCTGCGAACAGGGCCTACCGCCCGTCGAGCCGGTGAGCATCTACGCCCTGCGCCTGGAACGCGAAGCCAGCCCGCGGACACGCCTGCTGCTGAGTTTCCTGAAGCAGCGCTTCGGCTTTCCGCCACCATGGGACCAGGCGCTGCAAACCAGCCTGGCCATCCCGCAGCAGTAAGATCATGACCCTAGGGTGCGCCGCGCGCCCCACGGAAACCGTCGCGTGACGGCCACAAAAAACCCGGCACCTAGGCCGGGTTTCTCGTGCAGCTTAAGCTCAGGCCGGAGCCTGGGTGCGGCCCTTGTAGGAACCGTCACGGGTATCGATCTCGATCCAGTCGTCAATGTCGACGAACTCGGCAACCTTGATCTCGGTACCGTTGCGCAGCTTGGCAGGCTTCATGACCTTGCCGGAAGTGTCGCCACGAGCAGCGTTCTCGGTGTAGACAACCTGACGGACGATGGTGGTCGGCAGGTCGACGGAGATCACTTTGCCTTCGAAGAACACGGCTTCGCAGACGTCGCTCATGCCTTCTTCGATGAACGGCAGAACGCTTTCCAGATCTTCGGAACGCAGCTCGTAGGAGTTGTATTCCGGATCCATGAACACGTAGTCCTCACCGCTGATGTAGGACAGGTTCACTTCCTTGCGCTCGAGAATCACCGGCTCCATCTTGTCGTCGGCTTTGTAGACGGTCTCGGTCTTGGAACCGTTGAGCAGGTTCTTCAGCTTCATCTTGACGATGGCGCTGTTACGACCGGACTTGGTGAACTCGGCCTTCTGGATCAGCCACGGCTGGCCATCGATCAGGGCCACGCTGTTGACTCTCATTTCTTGTGCAGTTTTCATGCGAATATCCGAAATATGCGGGAGGTACAGAAATCTAGGCCGCGTATGATAGCCAATTTAGGTAAAACTGTTCCAGCATCGTGGCAAGATCCGACCGAACGGCCTGTTCGTCACACCATTGCTCGGCGTGTCGCTGCAGTACCGGCCATACTTCGAGAAGCGCAGGCCAGACCGTTCCCATCCCTTCCCCCGCATTCCAGGCTCGCCAGAATTCAGCCTGAACGGCAGCGGCTTCGGGCATCAAATCGGCGTTATAAATCGCCAGAAATGCCTCAAGTTTGTCCCAGTGCGCCCCTTCCTCCTGCGGGTAGATGTGCCAGAGCAATGGCCGCCCCGCCCATTGCGCTCGCACGAAGGAGTCTTCGCCACGCACCGCGTTGAGGTCGCAGCACCACAACAGGCGGTCGTAGTCATCCTGCGCCACGAAAGGCAGCACATGGATCAGCAGATTGCTGCGCTGCCGCTGATCACCAGGCACCAACTGCACCTCGCCCAGCCAGGCCTGCAGATTCGCCAAAACCTTGCCTTGCGGCACCAGCAATTGAGTCGACTGCGAATCGGCTGCCAGTGCATCTAACCATCCCGCCAGCCCCGCATTTTCATAAGCGAACAACGAAATCAGTCGCGCCCCGGGTTCCCTTATCACGCCAAGCAACTGCAGGAACGCCTGCTGCGCGTGCGCGTCTGCCTGAAAGGCGCGCCGCTGCGCCAGCAGATTGGCCTCGCGCAGCAAACCGCCCGTGCCCTCCACGAATCCGGGAAAGAAGAAGAACTTCTGCAAACCGCTTGGTTGCGGTGATGGCAGGCCATGGCAGCCTGCCACCCAGTCTTCGGCACTGAGATATTCCAGATTCAGCCACAAGCGACGCGTGCCGCTGGCCGCCATTGCCTCGATATAGGCAGACGGCAACTGACAGGCGAAGGCCTCGATCACCACCTGCGCAGGTTCAACCGCAGGGAACGGCTCACGCCACTGGCGCACCTCGACACCGCCCCAGTGCTGGCATTCAGCATCGACACTGGCCTCGGGGCACAAGCGTACGAAGGCCCCCAACTCGTCGACCCATAGGCGCACAGCATGTCCCTGCTCAGCCGCCAACTGTCGGGCCAACCGCCAGGTCACGCCGATATCACCGTAGTTATCCACCACGCTGCAGAAGATGTCCCACCTGGCCACGCTGCGCCCCTTCAGAAGATGATCGCCATTCTAACCGGCGAGCAAGAAAAAGCCCGCCAGAGGCGGGCTAAGGGGAGCGCTGGAGCGAGCGCGGGGTAAAACAGTGAATCAGGCCAGCAGCGAATCGCCCTCACGACGAATAGCGCTGCTGAGCAGCCAGACCGCCTGGCAAGCCAGCGCGGCCTCACGGGAAGCGAAAGGGCCGGCTTTGGGCTGGCCATCCACCATCACCAGCCAGCACGCCATATGACCATCGGACCTGAGCTCAGCCGGGACGGCGCTGCCAACCAGGGAAACCACATCGATACGGGACATCATGACCTCCAAGCCAATTCAATCTCTGTTGGGCTCAACATTAGGCCGATGCCTCGCCAGACAGAAATCAGTGCTCTCGATAGTGACCATGGATATTGCCAATGGCGGAAGCACAGGCGGCACAAACTGCGCCATGCGCGGTATGGGCATTAAAGTGCCTTTAATACCCAGCCTCAGAGCAATTTAAGGCATTTTATTGCCTTTATTTGCAAAGGCTACTAGTCTAAACGGCATTAAAGTGCCGGAGTCGATATGCACTCTCTCACCCTGCAACTGTACAGTGGCCACGCTTGGCATGACGCCATGCATCTCAATTTCGAGCAGCCCGAGGCGGGTCTGGCGGGGGCATGTTCTTTTGGCTATGAGCAGGCATATCTGCTTGAAACGCTGGAGCACATTGGCAGCCGCCTTGAGCACGCAGTTAGCGTCACAGTGCCGTTGGACTGGGAATCCTATCGAGCAAGCGAAGCGCCTGCCTTCCTGCACGACATACTGCCCGCTGGAGCAGCAAGGCGCTTCCTTCTCCAGCGCCTGGGTGACCAAAAGCCCGAGAATCTTGGACTGGATTTATTTTTGCTAAGTCGGTGCGCACCAGCGCCGGTGGGAAACCTGCGTATCAAGGAGGCAGCGGCAGCGCTTCAGGAAAGTCCGCTGTTAGGCTTCTCTCGCGAGGATGTAATCAACCGCGATGCCCGTTTTCTCGAATACGCCTACGAGCAGGGTGCGGCCATCGGTGGTGCCACAGGCGCAGGTGGCGAAGCGCCCAAACTGTTACTGACTGAAGACCGAGAAGGCGCCCTGCACCCGGATGCGGCCTTGCCGGATGAGTCAGCAACCCGCCACTGGTTTGTAAAGTTCGCGCGAAACCAGGCCAGGCAGACCGACCAGGACATCCTGCGTAGCGAGTTCTGCTACTACAGGGCCATTCAGCGGCTTGGTCTGGATACCGTACCCGCAGAAGGCCTGGCGCTAGAGGAAGGCCGCAAGCCTAGCCTGTGGATGCATCGCTTTGATCGCCATCTCAGCGCCGCAGGCGTAGAGCGCAGCGCAATGGAATCCCTGTACTCACTAGCAGGAGTAACCGTGCCGGGCAGCTACCTGCTGCATACCGACGTCCTGCATCACTTGGTCCGGCTGTGGCAGAAGACGGGGCAAGGCGCGCAAGTTGGCGACATGATCTTTGAGTATCTACAGCGAGACTTACTCAACCAGATCCTTGGCAACTCGGACAATCACGGCCGCAATACCTCAATTTTGCGCAACAGCACGGGGCTGAAACTCGCCCCTATCTACGACCTTGCGCCCATGGTGATGGATGATGAAGGCGTCACTCGCACCACAAAATGGCCTCAATCCATAGAAATTGCCGGCGAGGTCAACTGGCGCCAAGCCTGCGCCGCACTAGCGCAATGGACCGACGCAGATGTTCTTTATGAAAGACTCAGAGGCGCAGCACAAGACTTCCTGGCCCTTCCCGACCTACTGAGCGATCAAGGGTTGCCAAACTCCACGATGAATCATCCGCGTATTGCGCTGCGCACCCTTCATCAAAGACTCAACCGATGGGAGCTTGTCTGAATGGATATCATCGAGCGCAACCGTATTCTGACTGAAATGCAGACCCAACTGGCATCGGGCGAGTTGACCATCGGCCAGGCCGTGCGCAAATTACGCAAGGAAATCACCGGATTGCAGCAGGCCCGTTTCGCACAGATGTGCAAACTTTCACTGCGCGCCCTTCGTCAATTGGAACATGACGAGTCGAATCCAACCGTGCAGACCCTCAATAGCGTGTTCAATCCATTTGGGATGCAAGTTGGCATTGTGCCGAAGAGCCGAATTCAATAGAGGTAGCCTGAGCCTTGAGGGTAGCGACAGCCCAGACGGTTCGATGGACGGTTTTTTAATGGTGCTAGGACTGGACTCGAATCCGTATGCCGTTTTAGCGGCGGTGGAGTTTAAGTCTCAGAGGAATTCTCATAAAAACAGCGACTTAAAAGCGGCTTTTCCGTAAACAGCACAGCTAAGATTTTCTGCAGCCTGCGAATTTCAAGGGGGATCTATCGAACTGCGGAACCTTTGGTCTGCGCCGGATTGACTGCTTTCGGTTCTACTCAGAGCTGAGCCAATAGAGGATTGGAGTAAGCGAACGGAAATCACATCTTCCCATAGGAATGGGATCCGGAATCTCTGAACCTCGGCTGCTAGCCATTACTTAGATACGCCTGTGCTAACGGGGTAAATTCCTCCACCAGCGCATCGGCGAACATACCGAGCCTGACACCGCTTTACTTAAGTACCCCAAGCAGCTTCCATAGCCGCCTGGATTCGGCATCGGCGCTGATCAACTCGTCCAGCAACTCGCCAAGCGGCTGGTTGCCCCACTCCACGGCCCGACGAATGACATAAGGCACCGGGCTATGTGGCTCGGTTCTGGCGAGGTAGTCGGCGATCTGCGCAAGATGGCGATAGGCCTGCTCACGACTGCTGGGCATACCAGCCATAGGCAGCGAAGGTGTAGAGGGCTCGGCAGTCGGCCCGTCCACTACGGCAACGATCTCTGGCTCGGTTGAAGGGATGTGTTCTGACATCGGAACGAACTCCTCGATCTGAGCACGTAGGCTGGTCAGTGTCTGACGCAGGGCACCGAAGCTGGGGGCCAACTCAGCCAGCCAGCCGTCGCTCCAGTTTTCCAGCCGTTCGAGAGCCGCGAGAGCGGCCTGCAGCTCAACATCAGCAGTGATGAAATGACTCGTTGGTGTCTGCCTGAGCCTTTCATGTAGCTTGCGATATTCCAGTCGGGCCGTTTCTGCCGCGATCTTGTCCTGCTTGCTGTCACTCATTTGCACCTGACGCTGCCGCAACTGCAGCCAGTCGTGCAGGTTCACGTGCGCGAACTCTTGTGCATCGATGCCAAAGAGCGGCGTCTGGATCAGCAAGGTGGCGCTGTATTGGCGAACCATCCACTCCAGGGGAAAGACACGCCAGCTGCGGTCACCTTCCTCTGGCTGCGGATGCAGAGTATCCGGATAGCGTTCGCATAACCCAGTCAGCAAAGCCAGTGCCGCGTTTACACCGGCGAGTCCGCGGCGATGTATCCAGGCTTCGCCCAGCCAAACGGCAATCATCAGATCCTTGCTGCGACCGCGCAGTAGATCACCTGCCAACGCCTCCAATGCGGCCCAGTCCCCGCGCTTGAGGTCGCTTTGCCAGACACCGGTTGGCAGACTCGCATCATCCTCACGCCGTAGTTCTCGCAGGCGATCCCAAGCGCCCTCGTAACGCAGACTGGGGCCGCAAACGGTGTCACCGGGAATGGGTTCCAGATACTGTTCGATAGACTCGGATGTCATGGTTCCACCACCTCACTTCGCAAAGCCTGGAGCTGGAAGCTGGAGAATGGCGAACTGGGTGCGGCGACAGGTAGAGGCTGGATTGACAGGGGTAGCTTGCTGCCCTGACCAAGCAGTGACAGGCGAATGAACATTTGAGCCTGCGGGCTGGCATCCAGCGCTCCCCGAACAGGAACCTGCAAGGTGAGAGGAAAGTCCGTGTAGTCCATGTTCGGCAGACGTTGGGGTACCACGTGCGAGCGCATCATACGCAGCAAAGCCCAAGGGCCACGATACTCCCAACCCGCTTCAAGGCCATTCACGGCCATGCTGGGCTGCAACGGATCTATCACCGGTCGTTGGCTGCTGTCGCGCGCCCAGCGCAACACAAGCTGCAGCGGATCACCAACGTTCCAGTGCAGGCGTTGGCCAGACTCGCCTGGATGACTGATCTGGTGCCCCGCTCCATTCAGAGTCCAGGCAATTACCTGATCGGCGCCCCGCTCGTCCTCGCGATCCGTTCGCCAACGCACTTCAAGCTCCACGCCAATTGTCCCGGATTTGTCGCGTATGAACATTGGGCCAAGCCAACTTCTGGCCTGCTTCATCCGAGAGAGGAAATCTTCAGCCGCCAGGCGGTTGCCTGGCGATGCTAATACCAGTCCCTTCTCAGCGACCTCCAGATGAGTATCGATCAACTCCAGCAGGTGTTTGACGCGAGCAGGGTCAGCATCGCCATTTTCCAGGCTATATGAGAACGGAAAACGTCCTGCCAAATACTGGTTGAAATAATCCGCCAGTGCGCTCCACGCCTGTTCTGCGCCCTTTATCTGCAGCTGACTGCAGCGCTTGTGCACTTGATCAGTAATACCACGGGTATATCGGGCCAGATCGCCATCGCCCTGTGGCAGACTGGCTGTTGACAGCACCTGCAGGCAGTTGTCGACGTCCACTTCCACCAGGTCCCTGGTCACCAGTTGCTCGAACAACGCAGGAGCGCTGGTGGGGTTCTGCGCTTTGTACTTCTGCATTTCATCCATTATCGAGCCAAGCCTCGACACCTTGTCTTGTAGGGACAGGGGCAAATCTGTCTGTGTCCTCAGCCACGTAAGTTCGGGTCTGACCCTGTCGATGCTGGTACTGATCTCCGCGAACTGTCGAGATAATGATGCTTTCAGATCCTGCACATCGGTGGCCCGGAACAACTTGAGTCCCAGATCGGGCTTACCATCCCAATCGGACACCGGGTAGCGTTCGGTGAACAGTGGCAAGCTGTCGATGTCAGCGAGTACGGCATCTACATCCGCCATGGCACGCAAGGTCAACTGGGATTGAAGAGTATTGGCCAAATCGGCACGTCCAAGAGCCGCCAAAGCTTGGATGACCTCCATGGCCTTTTCGACAGAGACATTGAACCGGCTCTCCGAAGATCCGTAGATATAGCGTCCACCTGATGAGGTCAGCTCTGACCACATAGCGATAGCGGCGGCTTGTTCAGCAGCCTTAAGCATGCCGGGACGATACGCCGGCGAGATCTGCGCCAACTCCTGAGCCACAAAGCTCTGGTAGCTTTGCTGGTAAACCAGTGCCTGAGCCATTTGCTGCTCGGTCAAATTGATCACCCCACGAGTATCAACGGCGCTATCCGTGCGGCGCATTGCGCTTACCGCAAAATCTCGCTTGAGCAGATCATTGATACTCCTCGACAGTTTGCTGATGTGCTCCTGCAAAACCAGCGTTCCGCCAGCCTGCCGCTGCAGGAGGTTGTCGCGACTAGCGGCACCCTCGATCCATTGACTGTGGAAACCTTTGCGCAGTTGCTCAGCCTCGAGCGTAACGGAGGCTTCAACGCTTGGTCCCAGAAGTCGGCTCTGCTTCACATCGTTCATCAGGTCGCGGTAACCCGGCACCAACTCCTCACCACTACTATGGCTCCATGCGGAATTAGTAAGAATGATCAGATCCTCGAGATGCCCGATAAGGCTGTTGATTTCCTCAAGCTTGTTCAGCGAGGTATCCCTGCCATATTCCAGATCGTTCAGGTTCCTTTTGAGATAACCGGCAGGCGTAACGAAGTTCCCTGCCAGGAAGTACTGCGCCAGCCAAAACTTCATCAACGTTTGAAACTGTCCAGAGAGTTGCCTGCGATTGGGCTCCAGATCCACGGGGCGCAGTCCAGGTGCAGCAAGGTTCCGCAAGGTCTGGTCGTAAAAGGATCTCCGGGCCAAGCTAGAGGGGTCGAGACTAAGTCCCAGTGCATCGTTGCTGAGTTGAGTCAGTGACTCGATAAAGCCCTCCTGGCCGCTTAGGGTATCGTTGAGCAGACGATTGTGCCGCTCCAGGCTTACAACGCCCTCAGCCAAGGTGCGAGCCTTCACATAGTTCGGCCACTGATCCGGCTGGGCGCTTTCGACATCCGGGCGACGTTGCTCGTTGCGGATATCCAGCAACGTCTTGAGCTGGTACTCCTGCAGTTGCTGCAGTGGCACCAGCGCCTCGCGGCGAGCCATACCACGCAATAGCAGGTCCATCTGGGTATCCAGCGAAGAGCCCCAGGAGGTGGGGTAGACCAACGATGAAAAATGCCAGCGGGGGGCTCGCTGCAGCAGCATCCAGAACCCCTGAACATTGAGCCGGGCTTGCTCCTGACGACGCTCGGGGGCTCGCAGGCTCACGTGCCCGGCATGCACCTCCTCCAATAGGCGACTCAACTCACGCGCATCCTGCTGTCTTGCCTGCCATACCCACAGCATGCCCACCAGCCAGCAGAGAGCCAGCACCGCGGCAACGCCGCCCACTGTTTTCTGCCAACGCTGACGTAGGCGCAGCACGCGCGGAAGAGCCTGTGCCAACCCCTGTTCGGCTAGCAGCCGCTGCCGCCACAGCAGCTGAGTGAATGCCCCTTGCATCGCAGGCTGCTCACCAGGATAGAGCTGCTCGGCATTCGATTCTTCACGTGCCTGTGAGGCCCCCAGATAGAGGCCGCGCAATCTTGGAGCCTCGCCTTGGGCATTGCCCTGAAAAACGGGCTCCAGCAAGTTACGCAGGTTGCCCTTGAGAGCCAGCAACAGATCAGGCAGGCGATATAAATCCTCAGCCAACTCGCCTTTCAAAGTACCGACCTCAATGATGGCTGCCTGCAAGCTTTGAACTACAGATTCCAGCGCATCATCGAGCCAATAACTCTGCCAGCCGGCATCCAGCCCATAGGATGATGACCACCCCAACAGACGCTCACGGCCTTCTTCAGGAAGTGCGGCTACCAGCTCCTGAAACCCCGGCATTTCCTCGAAGCCCGTAATCAGGACATACACCGGAAGCCCCAGACCAAGACGCTGAAGCAACTCACCGAAGCGACGGCGCAGAATAACCACGTCGGCGGCACTCTGGGCTCCGTCCTGCAACTGGCCAAGTGGGATGTTCCAGATCACGCCATCCAAAGGACGCTGGCCACGCAGCCTAAGCAGCATACTGAGCAGACGACGCCAGACGAAGGTAGAGGCAGCACTGCCATCGCCGGGCAGGAATACGCCTTGAGGCACCACCAGTACGGCGCCATCCTGGTCGGCCCACCACCGACCGAGCCAGGCCGGACGTCCAACAGGCGTGAGCTGCCAATCGCTACAGAGCTGGCTACCCTCCCGCGGATCGCCGAGCAGCATCAGCCAAGGAACCTGATAGCGCGACTCGATCCCCTGTTCCTGTTCCATCCTGCGTACCGCGGCATAGAAGCTACGAATCGCCATACCGGATTGAGTACGCAACCACCAGAACAAAGCAGCCAGGGCTACAAGCAGCAGGAGAATACCTACCACGCTGAGAACGATCGCGAGAGCGCTCATTCAACCGGGCTCCCACCGTCGTCCATGGTGATCAGATGCATCAAGGGGGTCAGCTCCGACTGAATGTCACTCCACATCCAGTGTCCGACCGTGCTCAGAACCACCAGCAACCCGCAGATAGCCAGTCCCAGGCGCATACCATCTGGCAGCACTCGCCTCATGGGTAGACGTAAAGGCGCAGCACGGCTCGGCCGTGCCAGGCTGCTCATCGCGCCATTCACCGCTGGCTCACGTTGCCAGGCGAAGGTGAAAAGTGCATGCCGCCAGCGCGCATGCAGCGCCCGACCGCGGTCGCTACGCAAGCCGCCATAGAAGCCAAGAATCAAACACTGGAGGTAGACGTTAGCCAGATCACGAGAGGCCGGAGCACGCTCCTTGAGGAGTTTGTGAATGGCGCGTGGCAGTCGCTCACCTGCATTGCGCGAACCATACAAGCGCGTTTCAAGCGGACGTGGCTGCCATGCCGATCTGCCTGGCCAGTCATCGAACAAGAGCCGTTCATCAACCAGGGCGACGAATGCATAGACCATCGCCTTGACCTGGCTCGAGGAGGATGCGCCGACACTGGCAAATGCGCTGCGCCAGAGACGGCGAACCACGAGGATCGTGGCCTCTGCCATGCGTTCGATCTGTTCGTTGCCAGGGTTGCTCAGTCCTGCCACACCATCCCAAACCTCTCGCCATTCGATCCAGGCTTCGCGAAAAGCCTGGCTCAGAGGTGCCTCTCCAAACTCTGGGGGGTAAAGAGAAACGCTCCTTTGCGACATCTATGCATCCTTGGCTTGGGAAGGCTGATTTCAGTGGCTATCGGTCGTAAATAGAAGAACCTGCCAGGGACTTGAACTCACCCTCTGAGAGGTAACCGCCAGGCAAAGTGGTTGCTCCGGATCGAACCAGTCACCGGAAGCCTGAATCAGAAAAAGGTGAGTTTCCTCACCCACACCGTACGCGGCTCGTTCGTGGCGGTTCATGGGCTGGTGAGGCAGACCGCTCATGCGCTGCTGTACGAGCGTCGGTACGTGTTGTCGCGAGGCGATCACTGCCTGTCCCAGCCATGCCCGCGCAGCTTCCTGCCCAGAGCCCGTCGGCATGCGCAGCCCCACAACAAGGCGCTGACGACCTGTCTGGGTATCTGGCAAATCAATCGAAAACCCTTGCTCGGAATGCTCGAATACCAAGCAACGGTAACCGACGCGGATGCTGTCCAGGTTCCGGTGTAGCCACTCGATTACTTCGTCGAAGCCTCGCTTGAGTTCGAGAAAATCAAGAGGTGCGAATGCTGGCACGCCGTTCAATGGATCCAATGCACTCCATGCTCCTGCCAATCCGGCCAGTAAGCCATGCAGATTCGCTGGAGTAGCCGCTCGATTGTTCAAAGCGACTTCAACTTCCGGGAGACGGGCCCACAGCGCCGTCAATTGCCGTCTGAGTTCCTGCGTATCATCACGATTTCCCGCTTGCTCGGCTTGACGCAACCGTCCGGCGAGGAACAGGCATTTTTCTCGCCCCCTTGCGCATAGCGCAGAGACCATCTGACCCAGGTCAGACTCGGGCAGGATCAATCCCATAGGTGGCACGTAGGGTTGCCTGACGAATCCACCACCCTCGTTGGAGATCCGCAACAGAGGTAGACAAATAGAATCAGCCCTGTCGCTATCAGTCACCAAGCGTAGATTGGGGCGCCAGACGAGAATCGGCTCTGGATGCTCGCCGCTGGCAAGATCAGGTACCGCCTCTGCGAGATGTGATTGCAATCGTCCGTTGAGGGGCAGTACCTGGCCGCTGCGGCCAAGAGGGTTGACTGCCAGGTAGACGGTCACGCTGGCATTGACTGAAGCTGCCACAGCAGGTCCCACATCGAACTCAAGAACCCTGCCGCCACCCGGTTGCACACTGACGGGCAAGCCATCTGGCAGGATCGCCTCAAGGGATTGGATACGTACCAGGCCGGTACTCAGTGCGGCAGGGTCGACCTCCAATTCGGCCACCCCCCAGAACCAAGGATTGCCGGCTCTGGCGCAGAGCGCAGCGATAACCTCAGCGCGTATCCCCTGCAGTTGGAAATGCTGAGGCAACAGTTGCATGCCCTCGTGCCAGCAGACTGCATCCGGCAACACCTTCATACCACTCCCCTTCGACATCCGCTGTTTGGCATGCACGCAGCGTGCGCAACTGGCTAGCGATCCCGATCCGTCAGCAGACGCATTTCCCTGCTATCGAAGCGAAGCCACACACGGCCTGATTCGCTCAGGCGCAAACGGTGCGCACCAGGAGTGTTATAGCCGGCGAATACCAAAAGTCCAGCCGCCTGGTCACCAGAGAAAGGGAAGTCGCGAACGTCGCGAAATTGGCCAGGCACCAGCTCCAGACTCCACACCGAAAACAGTTGCCGATAGTCACGACGGTACTGATCTCGCTCGGTGAACCACTGTCTGGAAGGAATCTCGGACAGCAGTTTGAGCAGGTCTGGATCGTGCACCGCAACGAAGTCCACAGCGATGGGCGTGTCGTCATTGGCGCGCTCCGCTACATCGAGCGTCAGGCTATCCAGTCCGATTCTCTCGCCTCGAAAACCACATCCGGCCAGCATGAGAATTAGAAGCAGCAGAGCAGGAAAGCAGGAAATCGGACGTCCCTGTGTCATGAAGACTTCACCTTGAATTTCACATTTGCAAATT
The DNA here is from genome assembly GCA_048065775.1 of Pseudomonas sp. GW6. Classification (GTDB taxonomy): domain Bacteria; phylum Pseudomonadota; class Gammaproteobacteria; order Pseudomonadales; family Pseudomonadaceae; genus Aquipseudomonas. The sequence continues at coordinate 5,992 of JBLUOL010000070.1, read as the reverse complement.
TATAGACCTGATCTAGCGTCTATGAAAGTTCGTCCTCATGACGGATGTGGATGGATCGTCAAGGACGGGCTCGGTGTTCGGCTACCCCGTTGCAGTAGCGGTCCAGCAAGGGAGTGCGAGCATAGGATCCTTCCGCTGCATTGCGCTCCAGGTACTGCCCCGGAGCCCAACCAACATGGCTGAGAGCACGCAACACAAGCTGGATCGGATCCGTCCGCCACGGGTCCAGATCACCTACGACGTCGAAATCGGTAACGCGATCGAAAAAAAGGAACTGCCTCTCGTGGTCGGTATCCTCGCTGACCTCTCCGGCAAACCCGAAACACCGTTGCCCAAGCTGATCGACCGCCGCTTCACCGAGATCGACCGCGACAACTTCAACGAAGTACTCGCCTCCATCGAACCGCGCAGCACTTTGCAGGTGGAAAACACCATCAGCGGCGACGGCAGCAAGCTCAACGTTGAGCTGCGCTTCCGCCACTTCGACGACTTCGACCCAGTCAACATCGTCAATCAAATCACGCCACTGCGCCGCTTGTATGAGGCACGCCAGCGCTTGCGTGACTTGCTTACCAAGCTCGACGGCAACGATGACCTCGACAAACTGTTGCAGGACGTAGTGAGCAATACCGAAGGCCTGCAGGAGATCAAGTCCTCACGCCCAGAGAGCGAATCTCCAGCCCAAGCCGCAGGCACCGCCGACGTCGAAGCACCAGTCGATACCCCTGCTTCCGACGACGGTGAAGCACCGACCGAACCCCAGGCCTGAGCGCCCCTTGAACACCCGGAGATGACGTAATGGCCACCAAAGCCGGTGCTTCCAGCGAGAGCACGACCCAGACCCTGACTCTACTCGACCGAATCATTGCCGAGGGCCGAATGGCCCACGACGAAAGCCAGCAGGACTACGCCCGCGACATGCTCGCGGAATTCGCCACTCAGGTGCTTGACGAAGGCATGGCCATCGACAAGGACACCGTGGCCATGATCAACGACCGCATCAGCCAAATCGACAAGCTGATCAGCGACCAACTCAACGAGGTTCTGCACCATCCTGACATGCAGAAGCTGGAGGCCTCCTGGCGAGGCTTGCACATGCTGGTGGACCAAACAGAGACCAGCAGCCGCCTGAAGTTGCGCCTGCTCAACGTCACTCAGAAGGAATTGCAGAACGATCTGGAGAAGGCCGTCGAATTCGACCAGAGCTCGCTGTTCAAGAAGATCTATGAAGAGGAATACGGCACCTTCGGTGGACACCCATTCAGTCTGCTAGTGGGCGACTATGCATTCGGCCGCCATCCACAAGACGTCGCCCTGCTAGAAAAGCTCTCCAACGTCGCAGCCGCTGCCCACGCGCCATTCATCGCCGCCGCCAACCCTAAATTGTTCGACATGAACAGCTTCACCGAGCTGGCCGTGCCTCGCGACCTCAGCAAGATCTTCGAGAGCCTGGAGCTGATCAAGTGGCGCAGCTTCCGCGAGAGCGAGGATTCGCGCTACGTCTCACTCGTGCTGCCGAACTTCCTCCTGCGCCTGCCCTATGGTCCGGACACCAATCCGGTGGAGGGCATGGACTACGTCGAGGACGTCAACGGCACCGACCACTCCAAGTACCTCTGGGGTAATGCCGCCTGGCTGCTGGCACAGCGCATCACCAGCGCCTTCGCCAAGTATGGCTGGTGCGCGGCTATCCGTGGCGCCGAAGGCGGTGGAGCGGTGGAGGGCCTGCCGGCACACACCTTCCGCACCCTGTCTGGCGACCTGTCGCTGAAGTGCCCGACCGAAGTGGCGATCACCGATCGCCGCGAGAAGGAACTCAACGACCTCGGTTTCATCTCTCTGTGCCACAAGAAAAACACCGACATGGCAGTGTTCTTCGGCGGTCAGACCACCAACAAGGCCAGGCTCTACAACACCAACGAAGCCAACGCCAACGCCCGCATCTCGGCCATGTTGCCCTATGTGCTGGCAGCATCGCGCTTCGCCCACTACCTGAAGGTGATCATGCGCGACAAGGTGGGCAGCTTCATGACTCGCGACAACGTGCAGACCTACCTCAACAACTGGATCGCGGACTACGTGTTGATCAACGACAACGCGCCCCAGGAGATCAAGGCCCAGTACCCCCTACGCGAAGCACGCGTGGACGTCTCGGAAGTCGCCGGCAAGCCAGGCGTCTACCGCGCCACGGTGTTCCTGCGCCCGCATTTCCAGCTGGAGGAGCTGACCGCGTCGATCCGTCTGGTGGCCAGCCTACCGCCGCCTGTAGCGGCCTGACCCGACGCCCCCGCCGGCCGTTTCGGCGGGGGCTCGCCCACATCACGATCCACTCTGTTTCCAGACCCAGGAGTTATCCGCGATGGATGCCATCATTCTCGACCTCGGCGACGACATCAAAGGCGACAGCCTGCTCGAGGGCTACACCGACAAGATCGAGTTGATGTCCTACAGCCACAATGTGGCAATGCAGGTCACCAACGATGTCAGCAACTCGGAGCGCACCTCCGGCAAGCCGCACATCGGCGAGTTCACCGTCACCAAGTTCGTCGATACCGCCACTCCCTCGCTCAACGAATACTGCTGTGCCGGCAAACCCATCACCACAGCCAAGATCACCATCGGCCGCAACGCCGCCGAAGGCGATGGCAAGTTGTTGCCGTTCATCATCTACACCCTCGATAACGTGGTGCTCTCCAACGTCAGCGTCAGTGGTGGTGCCGGCGGTAAGCCGGTGGAAACCCTGTCGCTGAACTTTACCAAGATTAAATGGGAGCTCACCGCGCAGAAGGACGATGGCACCAAGGAAGGCACCGCCGCCTCCACCTGGGACCTGGCAGCCAACAAGCTCGTCAAGTCCAGCTAAGTTAAGGACACCACCGCTCAATGCCGCACAGCGGACTGCTACCCCCCTTGTTCGAGCGCCTCTCCACCCAGTTGGACGAGGCACCGGACTTCGACCGCAACGCCCTGGCCGAGTCCGTCCGCCTGGAGTTGGCGCGCCTGCTCAACACTCGTCGCCCCCGACGAGCGCCCGGCCGGCCGCTCACGCTGCTCGACTATGGCATCGCCGATTGGACTGCCCTGCAAGCCCTGCGGATCGATGACCGCCGTCTTCTGCTGCGAGAACTACGCGCTGCCATTCAGTACTTTGAACCACGCCTGCAGTTGAGCGAGATCGATGTCGAGGCGCTGCCCGACCAACCCCAGCGCCTCGGCATCCGCCTGGCCGGGCGCCTACGCGGTGGTCGCCGCTCCTGGCCTGTGTTGTTCCTCCTCGCCCCCGGCGACGACGGTCTAGAGGTACGCCATGAGCGACTCGATTGATGCCGATCTGCTGGACTACTACCAACGCGAACTCACGTGGCTACGCCACGCCGGTGCCGGTTTTGCCCAGCGCTACCCTAAAGTGGCGCGACGTCTGGAGCTGGCCCCGGACGAATGCCCGGCCCCCCACGTCGAACGGCTGCTGGAGGGCTTCGCGCTTCTTAGCGCACGGCTCCACCGGCGTCTCGACGATGACTACGCCGAATTTAGCGACGCCCTGCTGGAGCTACTCTACCCACTGGCCCTGAGACCCCTTCCCTCCTGCAGCATCGTACAGTTCGAGCCAGACCCGACTCAGGGCAACCTCGCCGAGGGTTATACCCTGCCTCGTGACACAGCACTTTTCGTCACCACCCGAGAGGGTGCCAGCGTGCACCTGCGAACCAGCGCCGAGGCGGTGCTCTGGCCGCTGCGCATCCGCGAGGCAATCCTGCTGGATGGCGACGCCGCCGTGGCCTTCTCCGGCCACCCACGCGCGCGCTCGGCACTGCGCCTGACTCTGGAATGCCTGGGCGAATTCGACTGGGCGGAGCTAGCGGTGCGCCGCCTGCGGATTCACCTCGCCGCTTCACCGATGACGAACGCCACCCTCTATGACCTACTCGCTGCCCACGGCCTCGGGGTGTGGAGCGGCGCACCAGAAGCCCCGCTGCAAGCAGTGCCTGGCGATGTAGTCCCGGTGGGCTTCGGCGACCACCAGGCGCTGCTGCCTGACGAAGACGGCCAACACCCCGGCCTGCGCCTGCTGGCAGAGTACTTCGCCTTCCCCGACAAGTTCGCCTTCTTCGATCTGCCGCTGCTGCCACCGATCGATGGCGGACGTAACTGCCAGGTGCTGATCGCCTTCGACCGCGCCCCGCTGGGCAGGCCGCACCTGCAGGCCAGCGAACTGCGCCTGGGCTGCGCGCCGGCAATCAACCTGTTCCCGCGCACTTCTGAGCCCTTGCGTCCGGACGGCACCCGCAGCGAGTATCGACTGGTGGCCGACGCCCACCGCGAGAACAGCGTGGAGATTCACAGCATCCGCGCCCTGCGCGCCGCCACCCCGCAGGGCGTGCGCCGTGTACCGGCCTACTACGGCCACAGCCACACCGGCGAAGGTCTGTACTGGCATGCCCGTCGCGTCCAGGGCCTGAATCTGGCGCGGCCCGGTAGCGACCTGCTGCTCAGCCTGGTGGACACCGCTTTCGACCCGTTGCACGAGGCCCCCGAATACAGCCTCACCGCCGAGCTCCTTTGTACCAACCGGCACCTTGCCGAGAATCTAGCCGCCGGCACCCGCCTGGGCTTCGAGCGCCCCGGCCCAGTGGCGCTGGCCAGCCTGCTGACCCCGCCGACACCTCAAAGCCTGCCGCGTCTGTCCGGCCCCTCACGCTGGCGACTGGTGTCCCAGCTGAGTCTCAATCACCTGTCCCTTGTGGAAGGCCCGAACGCGCTTGAGGCGCTGCGCGAACTGCTACACCTGCACAACCTGCGGGACGAGGCCGGGCCAAGACGACAGGTGGAAGGCCTGATAGAACTGACCTGCGAGCGCGTGGTGGCGCGGGTTGGCGAAGATGCCTGGCGCGGCTGGCGCAACGGCCTGGAGGTGCGTGTCCGCCTCGACCCGCAGCATTTCGCTGGCACCAGCGCTGTGCTGTTCTCCGCCGTACTGGCGCAGTTCTTCTCCCTCTACGCCACGCCCAACCGCTTCGTGCGTACGGTGCTGGTAGACGCCGACAAGGAGATCCGGACATGGCAGCCCCAAGCCGGCAAGCCCCTAAGCCTCTGAGCCGGCGCCTGCGCGAAAAGCCCCAGGCCTTCGAGTTTCTCCAGGCCCTGTTGCTGCTGGAGCGCGAACGCCCCGAGGCCACGCCGCTGGGTCAGGGCAGCAGCCCGGACGACGAAGCCCTGCGCCTGCGCGGGCCACTCACGCCGACCTTCGCCGCCAGCCAGGTGGAACGCCTGGAGGAACAGCAGGGGCAGCCGCCGGTGCTGAGCACCGCCGTATTCGGCCTCGGTGGCCCAGACGGCCCCCTGCCCTATGCCTACCAGGAATGGCTGCAGCAGCGAGCCCGCCACAAGGACCACGCCCCGGCGGAATTCCTCGACCTGTTCCAGAATCGCCTGCTCGCTCAACTCTACCGGGTGCTGAGTCGTCATCGCCTGGCCCTCGGCTTCCAGCCACCCGAGCGGGCCCCCGTCCATCAGCCACTCCTGGCTCTGGCCGGTCTGCTGCCGCACAGCCTGCAACAACGCATGGACCTGCCGGACGCAGCCCTGACCGCCCGCGCGGCGCTGTTCAACGGCCCGCGTCGCTCCCTGGCCGGCTTTGCCGTGCTGGTGCGCCACCAGTTCGGTGTGGCAGTGGACTACGAGGCCTATCAGGGCACCTGGCGGGATATCCCGCCAGCCAGCCGCAGTCGTCTACAACGCGGCGGGCGCAACCTCGGTCTGGGCCGCGACGCTATCGCCGGCACCCGGGTTTGGGATGAGCATGCTGGCGTCCGTCTCACCCTCGGCCCGCTAAGCACCGCGCAGGCCAACACCTACCTACCCGGCGGCGCACAGCACCAGCGCCTTGCCGACCTCGCCGGGCTCTACCTCGGCCCCGACATGGACTGCCACCTGCGCCTGTTGGTGAGGCCCAGCGCGCCGCTGCGCCTGGATCGCCGCCAACCGCCGCGTC
>JBLUOL010000069.1:0-24603 GCA_048065775.1 Pseudomonas sp. GW6 | reverse complement strand
TGCCGGTGCCGTGCGGGCGGAAAGCCCGCGGCGCCCGGTGCCGGGCAATCCGTTCAGTGGCCTGATGCGTGTGCTGTCTTCGCCCTACCTGTTTGGCATCGCCGGTTTCGTCATCCTGCTGGCGACGGCCAGCACCTTTCTCTATTTCGAGCAGGCCCGCCTGGTGGCCGAGCTGTTCCCGGATCGCGCCGATCAGGTGCGGGTGTTCGGCGTGATCGACTTCGTGGTGCAGGCCGGCGCGCTGATTGCCCAGTTGTTCATCACTGGGCGTGTCGCGCGGCGTATGGGGGTGCGGGTGTTGCTGGCCTGCGTGCCGCTACTGGTGTGTGTCGGCTTCATCGGTCTGGCATTGATGCCGACCTTCGCCATGCTGGCGGCGCTGATGATCGTGCGCCGTATCGGTGAATACGCCTTCGTGCGGCCAGGACGGGAAATGCTCTTCGCGCCGTTGGATGCCGAGAGCAAGTACAAGGCGAAGAACTTCATCGACACAGTGGTCTATCGCGCGGGCGATGCCATGAGTGGCTGGCTCAAGAGCCTGCTCGACATGCTGGCTCAGGGCGCCTGGCTGGTGGCATTGGTGGGCGCTGCCTGTGCGGCGCTGTGGGGATTGCTCGGTTGGTACCTGGGCGGGCAGGCCGATCAGCGTAGTGCCGAGCAGCAGTTGGTGGTGACCAGCTAGCTCAGTGCAACCCTGCCGTTGCAGCGATGCGGGAGTCGGTGGCCGACTCCCGCAACATCATCAGCCGCGCGCGGGAATGTTCAGCCCGCGCTGCACCGCCGGGCGGGCGAGGAAGGCATCGAGCACGCGTTGCACGTTGGTGAAGCGTTCGAACTGCACCAGGTCACCGGCCTTGTAGAAGTCCACCAGGCAGCGCACCCAGGGCAGCACGGCGATATCGGCAATGCTGTACTCGCCCATGATCCAGTCGCGGCCTTGCAGACGCTGATCGAGTACGCCAAGCAGGCGCGCGGATTCGGCCACGTAGCGGTCACGCGGGCGTTTGTCCTCGTACTCGGCACCAGCAAATTTGTGGAAGAAACCGAGCTGGCCGAACATCGGTCCCAGGCCACCCATCTGCCACATCAGCCATTGAATCGTCTCGTAGCGGGCAGCGGCGTCCTGTGGCAGCAGCTTGCCGGTCTTTTCCGCGAGGTAGATCAGAATTGCCCCGGACTCGAACAGCGCCAGCGGATGGCCATTGGGTCCATCGGGATCGAGGATGGCGGGAATCTTGTTGTTCGGCGCCAGCGAGAGAAACTCGGGGCTGAATTGATCGTCGCTGGCAAAGTCGACCAGGTGCGGTTCGTAGGGTAGGCCGATTTCTTCCAGCATGATCGAGGCCTTGACCCCATTGGGCGTGGGCAGCGAATACAGCTGCAGGCGCTCGGGATGCTGGGCGGGCCATTTACGGGTGATGTGGAAGGGGCTGAGGTCGGTCATGTGGGTTCCATGTCGAATGGGCCGAAGAAGAGGCGATCAGAACACGAGTGGCTGGGGCGCAGGAAATCGATCCAGCTGCTAGTAGTCATCGACTCAAGCAATCCTGCCTGGTTCCCTGCGTGCGAGCGAGGCGGTATGGTGGGTTTTTCATCCACCCGGCACGGAACCCATCGGCATGAGCCTGCACGGTACTTACGATTCCCAGAACATCTTCGCCCTTATCATTCGTGGCGACTTGCCCTGCTACAAACTCTACGAGGACGACGATGTGCTGGCCTTCCTCGATCTATTCCCGCAATCCAGGGGCCACAGCCTGGTGATTCCCAAGCGCGCTGCTGCGCGCAATATCCTGGAAATCGACGACGCCAGCCTGGCCAAGGTCATGGCCGTGGTGAAGAAGGTCACTCAGGCAGTCGTCGACGAACTGCAACCCGCTGGTGTGCAGGTGGCACAGTTCAACGGCGCGCCTGCCGGGCAGACGGTGTTTCATATCCACATGCACGTGATCCCGCGCTTCGAGGGCGAGGGGCTGGGTATTCACGCGGCCACCAAGGCCGACCCGGCCGAGCTGGAAGCGCTGCAGGCACGTCTGGTCAAACGCCTGCAGGGCTGAAGCGGTATTGCCCCGGACGAGTGACTCGGCCGGGGCATCAGGCAACCTGTGGGTTAGCCGTTCTGGTTGCTCAGCCCGCCCCACTCGACGAAACGCACGGCGTGCACTTCGCCCTGGCTGTCGCGGTAGACCATGACGCTGGGCACTACACCGCTCTTGCGGCTGTTGTCGGTGCGCTGCAGAACCTGGTCGATGTCCAGCTGCATGCCGTACTGGTATTCCTGCACTTCCACTTTGGAGCTGGCAGGTGCTTTCTCGCTGGCGAAGGCCATGGGGGCGAAAGCGGCGATGAGGGTGGCGTTGAGGGCTGCGAATTTCATCTGGGTAGTCTCCGATTAGTTGCGCCGATTTAGGTGGCGCTGGGTTCGAGAGAGATGAAAACACTGCGCCCTTCATTACAGAAATCGATGCTTGTGCTAGCGAAAATCGCTGTCATCGATATCTTGCCCACAGGCTCGCCAAGGCCAATACTCAGGCGGCATTCATCTGCCCACGGAGGGCTTCATGCGCTCGATCCTCATCGCTCTACCGCTGTTGCTGCTGGCCGGTTGTTCATCGTTTCGGGGCGACCCCGAGTACATCAAACCGGTACCGGAAGATCGCCTGTTGGCCTTTCAGGAGGCGCAGACGAACAGTGCGCAGATCGTGGTCAATCGCGACTTCGGGGTGATGGGAGGCGGCTGCTTCGTGGCCATCGAGGTGGATCGCAAGGTCGCTGCACGCATCGGCGTCGGCGAGGTCGCGACCTTTCAGGTGCCGCCCGGCACGCGCGTGGTCGGCATCACCCCGGATCGTATGGACGACACCCTGTGCGGCATGGGCCGCCTGCTGCGGGAGGTGGCGGTGCCGGTGAAAAGTGGGGAGATCCAGCACCTGCGCATCGTCAGCCAGAACAAGGGTGGCTTCGATATCCGCCCGGACAAGCCCTGATTCGGTGAGAGCGGTTGCGGGTCGGTGACCCTGCGCAAATGCTTCACTGGCGATCAACCTCATCGGCCAGCAGCGTTTCCAGCCAGTTCATGAAGGCGCGCACCCGTCGCGGCAGATGACGCCCGTGCGGGTGCAGCAGATGCACTGGCATGGGCGGCGCGACCCAATCGTCCAGCAAGCGACACAGACTCCCACTCTGCAAATGCGTGCGCATGCCGATCAGCGGCGCCTGGATGATGCCCAGACCGCCGATGCAGGCCCCGTGGTACGCGTCGATATTGTTCACCGTTATCCGGCCACTCATGGGCAATTGCTGCAGCTTGCCGTCACGTTGATATTCGAAACCGTCTGGGCGTGTGCCAAAGGCGGTCACGTAGTGGATCAGGCTGTGCCCGCTGAGGTCGTCCAGGTTTTCGGGCGTTCCATGCTCGGCCAGATAAGCCGGGCTGGCACAGTTGACCATGGACAGCTGGCCCAGTGGTCGCGCTACCAGGCTATCGTCGTCGATGGCGCCAATGCGCAGCACGCAATCGAAACCTTCGCGCAGTGGGTCTACGCGGCGGTCACTGCAGCCTAGTTCGATCTCCAATGCCGGATGTTGCGCGAGAAATTCATCCAGGCGTGGCGCCACCAGACGCCTGGCTATTTCCGTTGGCATATCCACTCGCAGGCGCCCGCTCAGTGCGCCGGCATCCTGGCGGAACAGGTTCTCCAGCTCGTCCATCTGTGCCAGCACTTCACGGGCGCGTTCGTACAGCGCCTGGCCGTCCTGGGTCGGACGCACCCGTCGGGTGGTGCGGTGCAACAGACGGGCATCGACCAGGCGTTCCAGGTCACGCACCTGCTCAGACACCGTCGAGCGCGGCAAGCCCAGACTTTCGGCGGCCTGGGTAAAACTGCTCAGTTCGGTGACACGTTGAAAGGTACGCAGCAGCTCCAGCTTGTTCATGATGGCGGCCCAGATTGTTCGCTCGTGGCGATCAGTATTTCCGGTTTTTCTGGATTTATCAGTATCTGATCGATCAATAACCTGTGATTGAACTTCATCACCCATCACAGGAGATTCACCATGACTCGCAAAATCGCACTCATCACAGGCGCCAGCCGTGGCCTCGGCCGCAGTGCGGCTAAACATCTGGCTGCTCAAGGCGTGGATATCATAGGCACCTATCGCAGCCAGGCGGATGACGCGCAGCAGTTGGCCCACGAGATCGAAGCGCAGGGTGGCCGAGCGCTGATGCTGCAATTGGATGTCAGCGACAGCAGCAGCTTTGCCGCATTCGCCGAACGTGTGGCGGTTGGTTTGCGTGAGACCTTCGCGGCTGAGCGTTTCGATTTCCTGATCAATAACGCCGGTATCGGCATCCATGCCGCCTTCAGCGAAACCACTGAGCAGCAGTTCGACGAACTGATGAACATCCAGCTCAAGGGCCCATTCTTTCTCACCCAGCGCCTGCTGCCGCTGATGGTCGACGGCGGCCGGATCATCAATGTCTCTACCGGCTTGGCCCGTTTCAGCTTGCCGGGTTACAGCGCCTATGCGGCGATGAAAGGTGGCGTCGAAGTGTGGACGCGCTATCTGGCCAAGGAACTGGGTCCGCGCGGCATAAGCGTGAATGTACTGGCTCCCGGCGCCATCGAGACCGACTTCGGCCATGGCGTGGTCCGCGACAATGCTGAGGTCAATGCCTTTATCGCCGGCAATACGGCACTGGGGCGGGTCGGCTTGCCCGATGATATCGGCGCAGCTTTCGCGCTGTTGCTGAGCGATGCTGGCCGCTGGATCAATGGTCAGCGTATCGAGGCGTCAGGCGGGATGTTTCTCTGAGAGCCTGAGCGGCAGTTCCCGACGGCACCGGCTGTGGCGGTTAGAATCTCTGGGCCAGAACAGGGAGATGAGCCGCAATGGGATTACCGATAGCGATAGTGGGAGCGGGTACAGCCGGCCTGGCCACTGCAATTTTCCTCGCCCGCCAGGGTTACTCGGTACGCGTGCTGGAGCGGGTCGAACAGCTGCAGCCGGTGGGCGCCGGCATCCTCTTGCAGCCTTCCGGCCTGGCTGTGCTGCAGCGTCTGGGCCTGCTGGCCGAGTGCACCGCGTTGGGTGCGCCGGTCAGCCGTCTGTACGGCACCAGCTGGCAGGGCCGGGTGATCCTCGATACCCGTTATCACGACTGGCAGCGAGGCAGTTTCGGCCTTGGCATTCACCGCGGCGTGTTGATGACGGCATTGCTCAATGCCGCGCAGCGTGTCGGTGTGCAGGTGGAAACCGGTGTGGCGGTCAGCCGCTTCGAGCAAGCCAGCGGCCATGTTCGCTTGCTGCGCCAGGACGAGGGTGGCAATGAGCAACCCCTGGGCAATTTCGCCGCGTTGATCCTGGCCGATGGCACGCGTTCGACCCTGCGTGCGCAGATGCAGGTGCGTCAGTGGTCGCGCCCCTATCCCTGGGGCGCTCTATGGAGCATGTTGCCAACTTCGCCGGGGACCGATTCCGGAGAACTGCGCCAGTGGTACCGCGGCTGCCGCGAGATGTTCGGGCTGATGCCGACCGGATGCACCCACCAAGCCCGGGAGAAATCGCTGACCAGCCTGTTCTGGAGCCTGCCGCTTAGTGAACATGATGCGTGGCGCAAGAGTGGCCTGGAGGCCTGGAAAACCCGCGTGCGCAACCTCGCTGGCGATGCTTCAGAGGCCTATCTGCAGCAGATCGATGATCCCGCACAACTGACCCTGGCGGCCTATGCCGACGTGCGCATGCAACGCTGGAACGATGGTCGCGTGCTTGCCATCGGTGATTGCGCCCACGCCATGAGCCCGCAACTGGGGCAGGGTGCCAATATGGCGTTGGTCGATGCTGCTGCACTGGCCGATGCGCTTGGCAATGCCGGTGACGAGCACCAGCAAGCGCTTGATTGGAACGCCATCTTCACCAGCTACGGTGATACGCGCCGTGATCACCTGCGCTACTACCGTCAGGCCAGCCGCTTGCTGACGCCGCTGTTCCAGTCCAACAGCAACACCCTGGCCGTGCTACGCGATATCGCCCTGACGTTGGCTCGGCACAACAGTTTCGGCCGCCAGCACGCGGTGAGCACGTTGGTCGGTGCACGCGGCGGCTGGCTGTGGTCGGGGGCGCAGAAGCGCGAGCTGCATGCCTGGAAGGGCGAGCGGGAGGCGTGGGAGTAGCCTATCTGCCGCTGTCGCTGGCAAAGCGCTGTTCCAGAGCAGCGACGACTTGATGTAGCGCATCGATCGGATCGACATCGTTTTGCGCGTAGATGCTGCATGAGGCCATATCGTCCGGGTAGCCGAACTCCGCATAGAGTTCCTGCAACCGTTCGATCTTGTCCTCATCGGCAAGCGAGGAGTGTTGCAGTTCCGAGAGCATGGCTAGCCGCCATTTCTCCAGAGCATGCGACCGTTTTTCCTGAAGATCGATACCCTCTTTCTTGCACAGGGTTGCCAGCAAGGCGACTACTTCGTCATCACTCAGGGCGTCGCTGCCGGCCAGAACGGCAATATCACTGTCCTGCTGACCAGCAGACAGTAGTTTGAAGGCATGCTCGGATACGGCGTCCTTGTTTATCCAGCCGTTATTCAAGCCGATCGCCAGGGTCGGCCAGTCAACCAGGTTGCGCTTAGCAAGCTCGGGAAAATATTCGTTCATTACTACCCCTTAAGGTCTGGCAACTTGGTTGGGGAAGCCTGTCACTTTCCCGCCAGGAATGAAGCGTCGATGCGTAACTCGCTGGTGATGGATTTACTCATTGCTCTTCTGTATCTGCGAGGGACCATCTGGCTATGGTGACGAAGACTTCACCGCTATCGGTGTCGCAAATATAACGAGCTTCTCCGCATGAATTGCCATGTTTGGTAAGTAGATTACTGTTCCAGCATTGGGAAATTATTTGCGCTAGAGCGATAGCCTGCTCGGTTGTCAAGTTGTCAAACAGTCCTGTGATTTCCAGTAAATTCATCCAGTACTGAGTGCGATCCATATCTTGTGTTGTTTTTATGAGGTCTAGGTAACGATTCGCATCGAAAAGCTCGCCAATAAATGCCCGGTCGTCGACAATTTCTATTGCGGGAGACATTAGTTGTGCGTAGTGGAGGAGGAAATCGAAGTGCAGGGGAGTAGTGGCATATACAGCTTGCACGTAGTCGATGCCGGAAGTAGCTGGATCGTTGTTGGCTTTCTTGAAATCAGTAAAGCTGAATAGTTGATCATTATGCATGTGTGTTGTTCTCGCCTAAGATTTTCCTGACGCAGGCCGGCAACGGTACGCTGAATTAGCGGTGAAGAACGTGCGCAGGTATCATTGATCCGTGTTTATGACTATCAGGGGCTGGTCACTCCAGGCAACCTGGTTTTCAGCGAATAGGCTGTGGAGCGCTGCGACAAACCCCTGACTTAGTTCCCCTTGAGGAAGATCACGAATTCCAAACTTCTCGATAAGTCTATGGCATCTGTCTGTGGCACTGATATCCCATAGATACCAATGTGAGGTTTCCTCTATGTCCGAGCGGAAAGGGTCATGACGGGCAAGTGACTTTATGTAATCGAGTGCAATGGACTTCTGCGTCGAAAAGTCGTCAGCTTTCAAGGATGGAATATGGAGGAGGTTACTAGCGAAAAGGCGATAGAGCGTATCTACCGCCAACTGCCAATGCAGAGTGGTGTCCTTGCTGTTTGTCAGTCCACTGGTCATGGCATCCGCGCAATAGCTGTCGTAGCAGAACACACGTAGCCAATCTTGAATTGCTAGTGCGGGAAATTCATATACGCTCATTGACTGTTTCTGTTCTTTCAGGAGTTAAGGTTTTGCTGGTGCTCTGTTTTTTGTAATGATAATGCTGAAAGAATCAGATATCCGGATAGGTTTCCAGAAACCATTCGAGGGTGTCTTGGATTCGATGGCTGTCCTGTGAATTCAGATTCCTGATTGTCTCTTTCAACACCTTTGCCGCTTCGAGTATTTCAGGGTGATCCACCACAACGCCGGAGTCTTCGGTGATGCATTCGATCATGGCACTCAGTGTCGCTGTGTTCAGGGGCATGGGTGAGTTTTTTATTAGCTCAATGCCTTTATGGAGATTGACTGAGTAAAGCGTCCCGAAAGCCGATGCCTGGAAATATTCGTCACCCTTGTTGTCACGCAGAATGTCTACTGCCAAGTGCTCTGCGACGGCTTTGTTCAGGTGTTGCAGTTGGTGCAGTGCTTCTGCCGCTGTGTCGTAGTCACCGAGGTTGGCGACTTCCTCTAGTAGCTCCTCTTCTGTCCTGTTCATAATCAGAAATGGGGCGCCCTTTTGAGGTGAGTATTTGGTTTTTGAAGTTATTTGGGGGATGTAATTTATGTATTGGTTTTGTTGATGTCTGGGCGTTGTTTGGAGAGACTTATGAAGTCTTGATTATTGTGTAGGCGGAAGATGAGTTCTTTGGTGAGGTCTCTGTATACATCTTTATCCGGCGTGTCAGTGGCTACGAATTGCACCTTGTTGATTTGGTAGTTTGATTGGAGTTGATGATTTATTTCTTTTAAGCCGGTGATGACTTGGGTGAGCACATCATCGCTTTTGATCGTATTTTCATGAGGTTCACTGGAAGCAAGGTCGCTGATTTCTATGGATTCACTATGTCCAAGCGATAGCCCAAGCAGGTTATGTTGAGGGCCGGTTATGCGGATGACTTTGTAATAGGGGGCATCGTAAAGGAATTGCATTTTTAATTTTCCAGTTTGGGTGCAGGGTAGCGACGCTCTGCTGCATTATGGGCATCAGTGTATCCGGAGTCATTTCTCCGCATGTACCATGCTTCTGCTGTCTCATGCCTTAATAGTTTCATGTCGTCAGGAGTGTGGGTTCCATTTTCCAGTCTCTTCCAAGCATTGGCGATGCCCATGTCGCTGTCGAATCTGGCGCGTTGAGCTGGAATTCCATATTCCACATAGCGATCAAGCAGGTGTTCCTCGTAAAACAAGTGATCCTTCACCTTTTGAACATTTTCTATCTTGATCCCGGTATTTTTTGATATGTCGGCAACATCGGTATTACTTGCCCGAATAGCTTCATAGGCTTCATCTGCTGTGCCGGAGAAATATCCTGAACCGGTCTGCCGTCTGCGCCCTTCCTCAGCAGGCGTTTGTACCGTTCCTGGTTTTACCTCCTTTGGGCGCGTCACTTCCACTGTCCGCGCCCCAGTCCCGCTCCCTCTCGCTCTGCCACCGCGCCTGATCCTTGCGCGTTTCAAGGCCGCGCTAAGGCGCTTCAGGGCGTTGCCCAGACGTGCAAGCTTGTCCAGATAGCTTACCGATGCCGCACCACGCGCGGCCAGGCCGATGCCGCCGGTGAAGACGATCAGCAGGGCTGCCAGTACGATTTCGAACAGTGCGCCGCCGCTGAACTCGGCCACTTCCTCGACGTTCTGCGCCTTGGCGTAGTCGACGGCGAAGCGGCCGAGCATGGCTTTGCTGGGGCCGTCTTCGTAGATGAAACAGGTCAGTTCGTAGGCTTCGGCCAGTTGCTCACGGGTGATGCTGCTCGGGTCGAAGCCCAGCGCCTCCACCAGCTCTCGATGCTGTTCAGCGCTGAACTGGCGATTGTATGCGGTCAGCCAGGTTTCTCCCTCGCTGGCGCGCGCCTGCCAGGCGCTGCGCAGGGCATTGGAGAAGGCGGTGAAAGGATTGACCAGGTCGGAGAATTCCTTGGCAGTCTTGAGCAGCCCCCAGGCACCGAGGAAGAAGCCATTGCCTACGGCCAGTTGTCGATGCAGGTAATTGGAGAAGGCACTGCGCTGGTCCTGAATGGCCTGCAACTGGGCTGCTTCTGCGCGTTCCGCGGCGAGAATTTCGTCCAGTACGGCCTGTAGCTCGGCGCGGGCATTGCTGATGTCGGTATCGACATCAGCGTCAGCGAGCAACTGCGCCTGGTACTCGCCGCTGGGAATGGTCTGAATCAGGCCACCACGAGAATCCAGGCTACCGCGTACAGCATTGCCGCTGGCGGGAGAGAGGCTGTAGGGCAGATTGGCGCCCAGGCATTCGCCGTTGTCCCAGACGAAACGTAGACCGACCAGGCAACTGGAGGTCTGAGTGCTGCCGCCTTCCAATGGTCTGGGAGCCTGGCGGTGGAAATCGCCGTTGTAGGGCGCCGGCGTCGGTGCGGGGCGTTCGTTGCGATTGTTGGGGACGTAGCCGCTCATCGTCGTGCATCCATGCTGCAGCCGGCGATATGCCGGCAGGGTCGATCATCAACGCCGATGCTAACCAAGGACCTATGCGCAAAGTCTTGCGCAGTGGCGGGCCAGCTTTGCTTTTTGTGATCCATGCACGCAAAAAATGTCGTGGCGGTTCAGCCGTGCTGCAGCTCAAGCAGCGCCTTCTGGCTCAGGTCCAGCCACTCCTTGTGCAGAACTCGATAGTGCCGGGCGGAGCGGCGGGCGTGGGTCTGGATCTGTTGCAGCAGTTCGATGGCCTCGCGCTGACGTCCCAGTCGGCGCAGCAGCAGGGCATAGCGATAGTTCGCCTCGGGGCTGGCGCAGTAGCTGCCGAGGGCGCGGTATTCCTCTTCGGCCTTGAGGTCATTGCCCTGGCCTTCCAGCGCGCGGGCATACAGCAGGTGGCCGTCGGAGGAACGGAAGTCGGGGTTGTGGGCGATCAGTTGATCGAGGCTCGCCTGACAGCCGGCGAAGTCGCCCAGGGCGAAACGTGCCCTGGCCAGGCCGAGGAGGATATCCGGGGCGTCGCTGTGGATGCCGCGCAGGGCTGTCTGATACTGCTGGGCCGCTTCTTCGGCCTGCCCCATGCGCAGCAGTTCATCGGCCAGGTTGACGCGGGTATCACGGGTGTCGCGAATATCCAGCTCATCGCGTAGGGCGCGCAGGTGACGCTCTGGGTCGATGCTGTCATGCAGGCGGTTGAGCGTGCGGCGGCCGCGACGGCTACCGAGCAGATCCGGCAGCATGATGCCGAGGAAGTAGATCAGGCAACCGAGACCAGGCAGGGCGATGATCAGGTATAGCCAGTAGCGTTCCTGACCACTGCGCACCACGTGAAGGCCACAGGTTACTTGGCAGGCGATGACTAACAGAGCGAGCAGAGGCATGGTGCGATCCAGTCCTTTGGAGTGCGAGGGGAGGCATATCAGAGCATGGATCAGCCCTGTTGTCAGGTGACGCATGCACGGCTGTGGCATACGTCACGTGGTAGGCTGCGCGGCTGATTCCATGTTCATAAGGATGCGTGCATGCCGTCGTCGCTGGAGATTTTCGCCAACCTCTTTTATCTGGTTTCGGTCGTGCTGGCGGCGCGCAATTCGGTGCACACCTGGGCCGTCGGCCTGGTCGGCTGCGTGCTGTTCGGCTGGCTGTTCTTCAGCGTGCAGCTGTATGCCGATGTCACCTTGCAGGCTTTCTTCATCGCCACCAGCCTGCTGGGATGGTGGAGCTGGATGCGCGGTCGCCAGGGCGAGGCGCTGCCGATCAGCCGTGCCAGCACGGCCGGACTGGGCCTGGCGCTGCTGCTCGCGGTGGTCGTGGCAGGCGCATACGGCGCCTTGCTGCACCATTTCACCGACGCCTACGCACCTTTCATCGATTCGCTGGTGCTGACCTTCAGCGTACTGGCGCAATTGCTGCTGATGCGTCGCAAGCTGGAAACCTGGTACGGCTGGCTGCTGGTGAACACCCTCGCGGTGCCGCTATTCGCCTCGCGCGAGCTGTATCTGACGGCGTTCATCTACCTACTGTTCTGGTGCAACGCCTGGTACGGCCTGTACCGCTGGCGCCGTGAACTTAACGCGCAGACCGCCTGAATGAGCACGCGATTTGCCTGTGGGCTGGTGGTCGGCAAGTTCGCGCCGCTGCACCTGGGGCATGAATGGTTGATTCGCCAGGCGCAAGAGCGGTGTGAGCAACTGGTGCTGCTCAGTTGGGCCTACCCGGAGCTTGCCGGCTGCGAGCCCGAGCGCCGTGCGAACTGGCTGCAGGTGCGCTTTCCCGAGCTGCGCAGCTGGGTGGTGACGCCCGAGTGGGTTGCCCAGCAGCATGCACGCGGCCTGGCGCTGCCAGAGCTTCCCCACGAATCCGATTCCGATGCTGTACAGCGTCAGTTCGTCGCCGACTTTTGCCTGGCAGTGCTCGGCCACCCGGTCGACGCGGTCTTTACCAGCGAGGCTTACGGCGATGGTTTTGCCGCGCATTTGAGCCGGTGTTTCGGCCGGCCGGTGGAGCACGTCGAGATCGACCGCGCGCGCATTCAGGTGCCGGTGTCCGGTACGCGTCTGCGCGCCGATATTCATGGCCTGCGCCACTACCTGGCGCCGCAGGTGTATGGCGATTTCATCGAACGCATCGCCTTGCTCGGCGGCGAGTCCACCGGCAAGAGCAGCCTCGCCCTGGCATTGGCCGAGGCCTTGGGCACGCGGCATGCCGCGGAGTACGGACGCGAACTCTGGGAAGAGCAGGGCGGCGTGCTCGCCTATGACGACTTGCTGCGTATCGGGCGAACCCAGGTCGACCGTGAGCAGAGCCTGGCCGGGCAGTGCCAGCGCTACCTGGTTTGCGACACCACGCCGCTGACCACGCTGTTCTATTGCCGCGAGCTGTTCGGGCGTGCCGAGGCCGAGCTGGAGCAGTTGGCCGAGCGGCACTATCACCACCTGTTTCTGTGCGCCGATGACTTCCCCTTCGTGCAGGACGGCACCCGTCAGGACGAGACCTTTCGCCGCCGGCAGAACCAGTGGTACGAACAGGAGCTGAATCGGCGTAGCTGGGGATTCACCTGTTTGCGCGGTTCGCTGCAGCAGCGAGTCGAGCAAGTGTTGCGGCATCTGAGCGGCTAGTCGCGCTCGTCGTGCGCTTCAGCGATAGCGCGAGAGAATGGCGTCGAACTCGCCATCCTGCCTCATCTGCACCAGGGCACGCAGCAGCGCCTGGGTCGGTACATCCGGCTCGTCGCGGACGATGCAGGCGATCAGGTCAGCGCTGATTTCACCGAGCGCATGCAAGCGTTGGTCGGGCGGCAGGTCGCGATTGAACCAGGCCAACGCCAGCTGATTGCTGACGGCATAGCGGTAGCGGCCGGCCTCGAGTTTCTCCAGGGCCAGTTCCTGGGTGCGGGTGTCCTCGCGGTGTATTGCACCACTGACCAGCAGCGGCTCCAGGTTTGGATAGCTGAAGCCCAGCACCGTACCCACGCGCTCATCTCGCAACTGTTCCAGTTTGAAGTGAGGGTCGGCGTTGCGCGCGACGATCAGGTCGCGCTGCACCATGAAGGGCAGGCTCCAGATGTACTGGTGATGGGATTCGACGAGCCAGTCAGGATTGACGTAGCAGCGCACGTCGATTCCGCCGCTGACCAGCAAACGTTGAACGCGCAGGCGTGGTAGCACCAGCATCTCTGCGCGGCGGCCGACCTTTTGTGCCAGGCGCATTTGCAGATCATAGAGAATCCCGCCCGCGGCCTGGCCATCGACGATCTTTATCATCGGCATGGCCCAGCTCTCGGTCACCGAGAAGCGCAGTGGGCGCTGCTCCTCGGCCGAGGCTGCGAGGCACAGCAGAAGCAGCAGAGCGGATAGCGAAAGGCGCATGCGGTTACCGGTTCAAGACGTTAAGCGAGGTCGCGCCGAGCTTGGCCGTAACAGACTGGACGATGGCCGCTCAGGCCGGCGCCGACTCGAAGCTGTCGGCGCGCGCCATGCGCCACATGCGCTCGTAGAACTCGCCTTCGATCTGGCCGCTAAGCAACTCGCCAGGCGCGAGGAACACATGCTGCTGCGAGAACAGCTTGATCTCGGTGGCGGACATGCGCTGCACCAGGTGCTTGGCATCGATCTGTGCCGGGTGATCGAGGCCGGCGGCGGCGAGCATTTCGGCCAGTGCCTTGAGCGTGTTGCGGTGGAAGTTGAAGACGCGCTGGGCCTTGTCCTCGACCACCAGTGCGCGCTGGCGCAGTGGGTCCTGGGTCGCCACGCCGGTTGGGCACTTGTTGGTGTGGCAGCTTTGACTCTGGATGCAGCCAATGGCGAACATGAAACCGCGCGCCGAGTTGGCCCAGTCGGCGCCGATGGCCAGCACGCGGGCAATGTCGAAGGCGCTGACGATCTTGCCGCTGGCGCCGAGCTTGATCTTGTCGCGCAGGTTGCTGCCGACCAGGGTGTTATGCACGAACAGCAACCCTTCGCGCAGCGGCACGCCCAGGTGATCGGTGAACTCCAGCGGCGCCGCACCGGTGCCGCCTTCCTTGCCGTCGACGACGATGAAATCCGGCAGTATGCCGGTCTCCAGCATCGCCTTGACGATGCCCATGAACTCCCAGGGATGGCCCAGGCAGAACTTGAAACCGACCGGTTTGCCGCCGGACAGCTCACGCAATTGCGCGATGAACTGCAGCAGCTCGACCGGAGTGGAAAAGGCGCTATGGCGCGACGGCGAAACGCAATCCTCACCCATGGAAATGCCGCGGGTGTTGGCGATCTCTTCGGTGATCTTGTGTTTGGGCAGGATGCCGCCGTGGCCCGGCTTGGCACCCTGGCTGAGCTTGATCTCGATCATCTTCACCTGCGGGCTGGCGGCCTGGGCGGCGAAGCGCTCGGGGTCGAAGCGGCCGTCCGAGGCGCGGCAGCCGAAGTAGCCGCTGCCCAGTTCCCAGACCAGATCGCCACCGTGTTCGCGGTGGTAGGGGCTGATGCTGCCTTCGCCGGTGTCGTGGTAGAACTCGCCGAGTTTCGCCCCTTCGTTGAGCGCGCGAATAGCGTTGGCGCTGAGCGAGCCGAAGCTCATCGCCGAGATATTGAACAGCGAAGCCGAGTACGGCTGGCTGCATTGCGGCCCGCCGATCTCCACGCGAAAGCTGCACGGGTCGGTCAGTGGCGCTGGGCGCATGGAGTGGCTGATGAACTCGAAACCGTTCTGGTATACGTCGCTCAAGGTGCCGAAAGGTTTGTCGGAGCCTTCGTTCTTGGCGCGCGAATAGACCAGCGAGCGCTGGGCGCGGGAGAAGGGGAGTTGCTCGGCGTCACCTTCGAGCAGGTATTGGCGAATCTCCGGGCGGATACCTTCGACCAGGTAGCGGATGTTGCCCAGGATCGGGTAGTTACGCCGCACCGCATGGCGCGTCTGCAGCAGGTCACCGATACCGATCAGGCTGAGCACGCCGGTGAGCAGGGTAAGCGGCCACAGCCATTGATGACCAAGGAAAGGCAGGCTGGCCAGGGTGAACAGCACGCAGAAGGCGAAAAAAGCGTAGCGGCTGAGCAGGGAGAGGTTCATGCAAACTCCAGGTGCGCGGATCAAGATAAGACTTTAGACCAAACGGCTATATTGGGTCATGTTCTGTCCGCCTAGACACTCTCAAGGGCTAAGGACGAACCCCATCGCCCTGTGGCACACTCAGTGGCCCGGAGCCAACCGTCGCAAGAGCTTGGCCCAAGTCTCCCGATTTTCGGCCTGCGCCATTGTCGCCGGCCTACTGCCTGAGGCCGCCAGCGGCCGAGAAGAGGAATGAGCGTGCATAACGTCGTCATCAGTGGTACCGGCCTCTATACCCCGGCCAACAGCATTTCCAACGACGAGCTAGTGGCATCCTTCAATGCTTATGTGCAGCAGTTCAACGCCGATAATGCCGAGGCCATTGCCCGCGGTGAGGTGGAGGCGCTGAGCGAGTCCAGCAGCGGCTTCATCGAGAAGGCGTCGGGCATCAAGAGCCGCTTCGTCATCGACAAGGCCGGCATTCTCGACCCGCAGCGCATGGTGCCGAGCATTCCCGAGCGTTCCAACGAAGACTGGGGCATCCTCTGCGAAATGGCCGTCGGCGCTGCCAAGCAGGCGCTGGAGCGGGCCGGCAAGACCGTCGCTGATATCGATGGGGTGATCGTCGCCTGCTCGAACTTGCAGCGCGCCTATCCGGCGGTGGCCATCGAAGTGCAGGCCGCGCTGGGCATCGACGGCTG
Organism: Pseudomonas sp. GW6; assembly: GCA_048065775.1. Lineage (GTDB taxonomy): Bacteria > Pseudomonadota > Gammaproteobacteria > Pseudomonadales > Pseudomonadaceae > Aquipseudomonas. Next base: position 8,665 of record JBLUOL010000069.1, on the reverse strand, counting down.
GGGCTACGACATGAACGTGGCCTGCTCCTCGGCCACCTTCGGCATCCAGGCTGCGACCACCGCGATCCAGACCGGCCAGGCCCGCGCCATCCTCATGGTCAACCCGGAAATCTGCACCGGTCACCTCAACTTCCGCGACCGCGACAGCCACTTCATCTTCGGCGACGCCGCCACGGCGGTAATCATCGAACGTGCCGACCTGGCTACCTCCCAGCACCAGTTCGATGTAGTCAGCACCAAGCTGCTGACCCAGTTCTCCAACAACATCCGCAACAACTTCGGCTTCCTCAACCGCGCCGCGGAAGAGGGCGTTGGCGCCCGCGACAAACTGTTCGTGCAGGAAGGCCGCAAGGTGTTCAAGGACGTCTGCCCGATGGTCGCCGAGCTGATCGCCGCGCACCTGGCGGAAAACCAGCTCAACGTCAGCGACGTCAAGCGCTTCTGGCTGCACCAGGCCAACCTCAACATGAACCTGCTGATCGCGCGCAAGCTGCTCGGTCGCGACGCCGAGCCGCACGAGGCACCGGTGATTCTCGACACCTACGCCAACACCAGCTCGGCCGGCTCGGTGATCGCCCTGCACAAGCATCAGGACGACCTGCCGGCGGGCAGCTTGGGTGTTCTAAGCTCCTTTGGTGCCGGTTATTCGATCGGCAGTGTAATTTTGCGCAAGCGTTGAACTCTCTGTAGGAATGCCTGGCGCGTACGCAGAGTCTGATCGTGCGCGCAAGGCCCTACTCATGGGAGTTCTATGTCCGATACCGATCTGTTGGATCGTCTGCTCGCCGGTGAGCAGACGGCCTATCGCGAGCTGGTAGCTCGCTATCAGGGGGCGATGCGGGCGGTGGCCTACGCCATCGTCGGCAGTCGTCACGCCGATGAGGTGGTGCAGGATGCCTGGCTCGCCGTGGTGCGCAGCTTAGGTGGCTTTCAGGGGCGCTCCAGCCTCAAGACCTGGCTGCTGACCATCACCGCCAACACCGCCAAGACCCGTCTCAAGCACAACCGCCGCGAGGTGCTGCTCGACGACCTGGCCGCGCCTCACGGCACGGTCGGCGACGAGCGTTTCGCCGATGACGGCCACTGGCTGCTGGCTCCGCATGCCTGGCATCAGGACAGCCCCGAAGCGCTGCTTACCGAAGACGAGCTGCGCCAGTGCCTGGAGCACACACTGGCCAGCCTGTCCGAGTTGCAGGCCAGCGTGCTGGTGTTGCGCGAGCGACAGGGCCTGGAGTTGGAGGCGATCTGTAATCTTCTCGACATCTCGCTCTCCAATGCCCGTGTGCTGCTGCATCGGGCACGCCTGAAAGTCTTTGCCACCCTGGAACATTTCGAGGAGACAGGCCAATGCTGACCTGCAAGGAATTGGTCGCTCATTCCAGCGATTATCTCGACGGCCAACTGACGATACGCCAGCGCCTGGCCGTACGTGCGCACCTGGCCATGTGCGGCAATTGCCGGCGTTTCATCCGCCAGATGAAGCTGACCCAGGCGGTGATCCGGCAGATGCCGGATGAGGAGTTACCCGAACTCGACGCCCTGGCCGAGCGCCTGGCTCAGGATCGGCGTAATCAGGGGTGAGCGAGGGCGTTGTAGGTCTTTTCGGATGCCCAGTCCGGAGTGCCGCGTTTTCTTGAAAGCTATGGCGTCGCCCACCCAGGTGAGCACTGCGTAGGGTCGATCGGGGCGCGTAGCCGACGCTTTTTTCATCCACCGCTTGCGGTGGCCTTCCGGGCCACTTGCTAGCGCCCCGCAGCTAATTTACCGCTTTTAGAAAACTGTTCTTTAAGGCCAATTTTTAACCACAAACTACCACCTGACTGTATTGAAAGCGCTTTCATCTTTTTTGCCTTGCGCTTCAATATGGATGGTTTTTCGTAATAACCAAATCTTCGCTTGTACCAGCGTCGATCTGTCTCGTGCTTTACCTTTTTCTTGAGCTTGCGTAATACAGCTTCAATTGACTCGCCATCTTCTATGTTGACTGTCACTGTCATTTTTCGCGTTTTAAGGACTGACGCCTGTCCATGTTTGGTTTCTAACGCTGGTGGTAACCGGCGCCGGAGCGCTACGCTTTTGGCACCCGTCCATGGTTAAATTGCGATTTTGACACCACGCAAGACTCAAAAACTAGCACCAAATGGAAATATGAACATTAAGTGACCAGTAATATATCGACTCGCTCCTTTCCTCGGCCGATGTTATTTCTTTTCAACTTGATTGGCCCAATTTCTCTTGTTGTTCTGACATGAGTTCCCCCGCAAGGTACTTTTGAGAAGCCCTCAATTTCCCAATATCTACGCTCGCTCTCCATGTCATCGAAGTCAGTGTGTATTTTTAATCCTGATTCAATAATTCGGTTTGCCTCATCGGAAAATTCCGGCAGCAACGGAGAGATACTTTCGGGCCACTCAAAATCTATCCGCGCTTTATTTTGGGCGATATGTGCACCCACTTTCTTTATACCTGGAATTTTTTTATAAAACAGCTCCAGAACAAGTTCGGCAGCAAAATGTAGCCGCATGAGCCGATGCCGTCTTTCCCAGTCGATTTCGATGCGGACAGGTTCGCCAAGCCTTAGCTGATGATCGTCAGGTAAGGTGTAAATGATCTCGAGATTGTTTTTAATTGCCGAAACAACCTCATAACCCCCAATGGTTCCGTGATCGCTCTCCTGCCCACCTGAGAAGGCAAAAAAAATGGTTGACTCCAAAGTAATCTGGGCCCCCTCAACTGAGGAAACGACTGTATCGTGTTCAGTTTGGTATGGGTTTTGCCAAAATAATTTTTGTGTCATTGCATACCTCAGTTGAAAGATTTCGAATCTAACGCCCGCCATCAGCCGAGCGAAGTACGAGCGTCGGTTGCATGGCATTGTTATAGCGCAACCGGTTCATCACGCATTTTTTCCCATGTTTGTACCATAAGCTTCTTGGTTGGTCTCCAACGGTACCCCCCAGCGCGCCACTCTGCTGTATAACCCGGTGACAGCCCCCGGCTTTGCCGGGGGATATTTACTGACGCTTTTTTCATCCACCGTTTGCGATGACTGTTTGCGCTACTGGCTATCGAAAGCCTCGCCGCTGAAGCGCCTCCCACGGTGCGGTGGATGTTCCTGTACCTGTGGGAGGGGCTTTCGGCTCTGGCATCCTGCTTCGCTCTACCTCCTGCATCCATGCAGTCGTAGCCGCGACTGGTTGCGGGTAAATCGCCCCCGGATTTCATCCGGGCTACGAAAACTTTTTTCGCCCGCTGTAACGCCCGCATCCCTGCCTCGTCCATTGCTGCGAGGGCGCCAATCCGGCCCCGCATTCGAAACCGATGGAGAGATGCCATGAAACAACTCAATACCCTGACTGCCACCCTGGGCGCTGCGCTGCTGACTTCCGTGGCCTTCACCGCCCACGCCGCGAGCAACCCCTTCGTTGCGCAGGAACTGGCCAGCGGCTACAGCCTGGCCGCTGCCGAGAAGGCGCAGGAAGGTTCCTGTGGCGAAGGCAAATGCGGTGGCGAGATGAAAGCCGACAAGGAAGGCAAGTGCGGCGAGGGCAAGTGTGGTGCCGAGAAGAAGGCTGACGCCGAGGGTAAATGCGGCGAAGGCAAGTGCGGCGGCGAGAAGAGCGAGTAAGGGCAAGAGGAGGACGGATCATGCACCTCGCAAACCTCACCGGCGCCGGTCTTGGCCTGCGTCGCGGGCTGCTCGCCGAGTTGATCGGCGATGAGGCCAGCGGCGCCGACTTTCTCGAAGTGGCGCCGGAGAACTGGATCGGTGTCGGTGGTCGGCTGGGCAAGCAGTTGTGCGCCCTGAGCGAACGCCGGCCATTGCTGTGCCATGGTCTGTCCCTCAACCTCGGCGGCTTCGCGCCGCTGAACCTGGAGTTGCTGCACGCCATCAAGGGCTTTCTCGACGAGCACGGCGTGCTGGCCTACAGCGAACATCTGTCGGCCTGTGCCGACGACGGTCAGCTGTATGATCTGATGCCGTTGCCGTTTTCCGAAGAGTCGGTGGCGCGTATCGCCGAGCGCGTGCGCATCGTGCAGGACGTGCTGGAAAGGCCGCTGATCATCGAGAACGTCTCGGCCTACGCGCGCCTGCCTGGCGAGCTGGACGAGGCGGATTTCGTTCGCGCCGTGCTGGAACGTGCCGACTGCCAGCTGCTGCTCGACGTCAACAACGTCTACGTCAACAGCCTGAACTTCGGCTTCGATGCCGAAGCCTATATCGCCGCGATGCCCAGTGAGCGCATCGCCTATCTGCACGTCGCCGGTCATTACGATCAGGCGGCAGACCTGAAGATCGACACCCACGGTGCGCCGGTGATCGACCCGGTGTGGGCACTGCTGAGCAGCGCTTACGCGCAGCATGGCGTGCGCCCGACGCTGCTGGAGCGTGACTTCAACTTCCCGCCGCTGGCCGAGCTGTATGCCGAACTGGCGCATATCCGCAGCCTGCAACAGGCCGTGCAACCGCTGAGCAGGTACGGCACATGAGCGGCGTTCAGCAGCAGCGCGACTTCGCTGCACGTATTCGCCAGCCTGAGGCGCAGGCCTTGCTGCCGGGCATCACGGCCGAGCGCATGGCGGTCTACGAGGAGCTGTTCTTCAACAACGTCGCCAGCCTGGTGGGCGGCGCCTTTCCGGTGCTGCGCGGGGTTCTCGGGGCCGAGCGCTGGCAGCGGTTGCTGCGCGCGTTCCTCGCCGAGCACCGGGCGAGCACGCCGTACTTTCTCGAGATCAGTCAGGAGTTCATCGCCTGGCTGCAGCAGGACTATCGCGCTGAGCCGCAAGACCCTGCCTTCGTGCTGGAGCTGGCGCACTACGAATGGGTCGAGTTGGCACTGGACGTCAGCGACGCGCAGGTGCCCGCGCAAGGCTGGTCACCGCTGGCCTGGCCGTTGGCCTACCGGTGGCCGGTGCAGATGATCGGTGTCGATCACTGCCCCACCCAGCCGCCTGCTGAGCCGACCTGTTTGCTGGTGTGGCGCGATAGCCAGGATCAGGTGCGCTTCATGCAACTGACGCCGTTCGCCTATCAACTGGCGCTGCGCCTGCAGGCCGGCGAGGCACCTGTGCAGGCGCAGCTGGAGTTGGCCACGGCTCATAGCCTGGCGGCGGATCGCACCTATTTCGACAACGCCCGCGCGCTGCTGGATGACTGGCAGGCGCGCGACATCTGGTTTCCGCATTCCGAGGACTGACCACCATGATCGCTTTGCTCAATCGCTTCCAGGACGCGCTGGAGGCTTCCCGGCGCCTGGATTTTCTCGGCCCACTGTTGCTGCGCCTGTACCTGGTGCCGGTGTTCTGGATGGCCGGCATGCAAAAACTGGCCGATATCGACGCCACCGCTGCCTGGTTCGGTAACCCGGATTGGGGCCTGGGCCTGCCATTCCCCGAACTGCTGGCCTGGGCGGCGGCGCTGACCGAGGCTGGCGGCGCGATTCTGCTGCTGTTCGGCCTGGCGGTGCGCTGGGTGAGCATTCCACTGATCGTCACCATGCTGGTGGCGATCTTCGCCGTGCACTGGCCCTATGGCTGGCAGGCGATTGCCGACCCGTCCGCGCCGTTCGCCAACGAGCGCGTGCTGGCGGCGGCGGAGAAAGTCGAGCGGGCGCGCAGCATCCTGCGCGAGCACGGCAATTACGACTGGCTGACCGCCAGCGGCAGGTTCGTGGTGTTGAACAACGGCATCGAGTTCGCCGCCACCTACCTGGTGATGCTGGTGGCGCTGTTTTTCAGCGGAGCAGGGCGCTGGTTGAGCCTGGATTACTGGCTGGCGTGGCGTTTCAGACAGCGTCGTGAAGCCGTCTAGCTGAGTAGCGTGTCGCGACGCCGACTTCCGCGAAACTCGCCCGGCGTCTGTCCGGTCCAGCTCTTGAAGCTGCGGTGGAACGAGCGTGATTCGGTGAAGCCGAGATAACAGGCAATGTCCTGAATCGCCAGGTCGCTGCGCAGCAGGTAATGCTCGGCCAGCTCCTGGCGCAGTTCGTCGAGAATCTGCTGGTAGCTGGTGCCGGCCTGCTGCAGGTGGCGCTGCAGGGTACGCACGGTCACGTCGAACTTCTCCGCCACCCGTTCCTTGCGCGGCAGGCCGTCCTTGAGCAGCAGGCGCAGGGCGTTCTTCACCCGTCGCGGTAGCGGCTCGTCGTCATCCAGCCCGGCCATCAGGGTCAGGGCATGTTCTTCCAGTGTGCGCAGCAGGTTGGCATCTGCCTGGCGCAGCGGCACGCCGAGATAGTCCAGCGGCACCAGCAGGGCGTTGCAGGATTGTTCGAATAATACCGGGCAGCCGAACAGAGCCTGGTATTCGGCCAGCTCGGTACCGGCCGGTTGCGCGTGCTCGAACCAGACCTCGCGCGGCGAATGCTCGGAGTCGGCGATCCAGCGGGCGTATAGCAGCCAGGAGGCGAGCACGTTCTCCACCATATGGCGGCGCACCTCAGGTGCCTGATGGCGGCAGCTCCAGATCAGCCGCACGTGATCCTCGGCCGCCTCGATGCGGCTGATGCCCATATCGCCCACCAGTTTCTCGTAGGGCACGATGCGGCCCATGGCTTCGCCCAAGGTGGCGCAGTTCATGGCGATATAGCCGAGCACGCTCCACGAGCCGGGCTGGACGAAACGCGCGGCGTGCAGGCCGAACAGCGGGTCGCCGGAAACCGCCATCAGGTGCGCCAGCAGGCGCTCGTGCACCTCGCTGGGAATCCGCTTGCCATTGTCGGCCAGGTCCTGCGCGTCAATGCCGGCGGCGGCCAGGGCGCGGTCGATGTCCAGGCCGAGCTGTTCGGCCTGGCGCAGGTACTTGAGCAGGGCGGGAACCGAGGTATAGCCGAGGTTTTCCATGGATTCTTCTTGTTCTGAGATGCCTGTCTTGATTGGCGATAGCGCCTGTCCCGATTCGACAGTGACGGAAATCGGCGGCTGGCTAGTATAGGCAGCCATAAGTGCTGATCGGAATGGGGGATGCGATGCGACGCTGGAACGGATGGGGTGACGAAGCGACCGAAGTGGAATTGCCGGCTCATGGCGAGGCCTTTCTCGCCGAACTGGTCGGGCCGGGCCAGCGTTTGGCCGATGCCAGCCTGCAGGATGTGCTGGCACGCGTGCCGGCGTCGCGTCTGGCGCCGCATCCGCTGATCAGCGTTGATGCCGAAATGCGCGTGCGCCACGCCCGCGGCCAGAGCCTGCCGGACTGGCTGGCGATGCGCTCCGGTGACTTCGGCCTGTTTCCCGATGGCGTCGCCTGCCCGGAAAGCGCCGAACAGATTCGTGATCTGCTGGCCTGGGCGCAAAAACATGACGTCACCCTGATTCCCTACGGCGGCGGTACTTCGGTGGCCGGCCACATCAACCCGCAGGCCGGCCAGCGCCCGGTGCTGACCCTGTCGCTGGAGCGCATGACGCGCCTGCTGGATATCGATGAGGACAGCCTGATCGCCACCTTCGGCCCCGGCGCCAATGGCCCGCAGGTGGAAAGTCAACTGCGCGCCCGTGGCTACACCCTGGGGCATTTCCCGCAGTCCTGGGAACTGTCGACCCTCGGTGGCTGGGTCGCCAGCCGTTCCAGCGGACAGCAGTCGTTGCGCTACGGGCGGATCGAGCAACTGTTCGCCGGCGGCAAGCTGGAAACTTTCGCCGGCACTTTGGATATTCCCACCTTCCCGGCTTCGGCGGCCGGGCCCGACCTGCGCGAGCTGGTAATGGGCTCGGAAGGGCGCTTCGGGGTGATCTCCGAGGTGCGCGTGCGCATCAGTCGTCTGGCCGAGCAGGAGCGTTTCTACGCGGTGTTCCTGCCCAACTGGCAGCAGGCGCTGAGCGCCATTCGCAGCCTGGCCCAGGCGCGCGTGCCGCTGTCCATGCTGCGCCTGTCCAACGCCATCGAAACCCGTACCCAGCTGGCCCTGGCCGGTCACCCGCAGCAGATCGCGCTGCTGGAGAAATACCTGGCCCTGCGCGGCGCCCGCGACGGCAAGTGCATGCTCACCTTCGGCGTCACCGGCAGCCGGGTGCAGAACGCCGCCTCGCTGAAACAGGCGCGGCGCCTGCTGAAAGGCTTTGACGGCGTATTCACCGGCACCCTGCTGGGCAAGAAGTGGGAGCAGAACCGCTTCCGTTTCCCCTACCTGCGTCATGGTCTGTGGGAGCGCGGCTACCTGGTGGACACCCTGGAAACCGCCACCGACTGGTCCAACGTCGACAATCTGCTGAACAAGGTCGAGGCCAGCCTGCGTGACGAGCTGACCGGCGACGGCGAGCGGGTGCACGTGTTCACCCACCTGTCGCACGTTTACGGCGAAGGTTCGAGCATCTACACCACCTACGTATTCCGCCCCGGCAGCGACTACGCCACCGCCATGGCGCGCTGGCAGCGGCTCAAGGCGGCTGCCAGTCGAACCATTGCAGGCAACCGCGGCACCATCAGCCACCAGCACGGCGTCGGTCGCGACCACGCACCTTACCTGGCAGCAGAGAAGGGCGAGCTGGGCATGGCCACGCTGCGCAGCCTGGCCACGCATTTCGACCCCGACCAGCGCCTGGCGCCTGGCGTGCTGTTGCAGGACTGAGCATGGAACCCTGGAACGCCACCTGGCGCACGCGCGCGCTGCCTGAGTTGGCCGCGCGCGACTGGGATCTGCTGGCGATCGGCGGCGGCATCTGCGGTGCC
>JBLUOL010000068.1:0-25102 GCA_048065775.1 Pseudomonas sp. GW6 | reverse complement strand
TCGGCGTTATACGAATTTTCAGCGTACGCCAAGCCAGTCCCCTCCCATTTATGGGAGAGGAAGAGACAAGCAGCTTGGCGTTGCACGGACTTTCGGCTTACGCCAAACCAGTCCCCTCTCCCACTTGTGGGAGAGGGTTAGGGAGAGGGACTTTGCTTCTAGCCCACCCTTTCGACCTTCCTGGCAGGAGGTGTCACGGCCCGATTGCCAGGTCGGTCGATTCCACTCCCCAGGCGCTGCCACGCGGCGCCTGCGGACTGGAATAGATCCACCGAGAGAACATTGATCGTTCCCACGCTCTGCGTGGGCATGCATCCCGTGAAGCTCCGCGTCACACAACAGCAGACGCCTGAGCGTCTCGCCAGGCGTTACCACGCGGAACGTGGGATCGATCATCCAGCGTCACCCCCAGAACAAGAGAACACCGCCATGACCTTCGACCCGCAACGCCTGCTGCGCGACCTGTTCGCCACCGCCATTGCCGCCGCCCATCCGCGCCAGGTGCTGGCCGACCATCTACCCGCCGACCGCAGTGGTCGCGTCATCGTCATCGGCGCCGGCAAGGCCGCTGCGGCCATGGCCGAGGTGATCGAGCAGGAGTGGCAGGGCGAGGTCAGCGGCCTGGTGGTGACCCGCTACGAGCACGGCGCCGATTGCAGGAAGATCGAGGTGGTGGAAGCCGCGCACCCAGTGCCGGACGATGCCGGCGAGCGCGTGGCGCGCCGCGTGCTGGAGCTGGTGTCGAACCTGTCCGAAGACGACCGGGTAATCTTCCTGCTTTCCGGCGGCGGCTCCTCGCTGCTGGCGCTGCCAGCAGAAGGCATCAGCCTCAAGGACAAGCAGGCGATCAACAAGGCGCTGCTCAAATCCGGCGCCACCATTGGCGAGATGAACTGCGTGCGCAAGCACCTCTCGGCGATCAAGGGCGGCCGCCTGGCCAAGGCCTGCTGGCCGGCCACCGTGTACACCTACGCCATCTCCGACGTGCCAGGCGACGAGGCCACGGTGATCGCATCCGGCCCCACCGTGGGCGACCCGACCACCTCGGCCGAAGCCCTGGCGATTCTCGCCCGCTATGGCATCGACATTCCCGCCAACGTGCGCGCCTGGCTGCAGGACCCGCGCTCGGAAACGGTCAAGCCCGGCGATCCGGTGCTCGCCCGTAGCCACTTCCAGTTGATCGCCACCCCGCAGCAGTCGCTCGACGCCGCTGCGGCCAAGGCCGAAGCAGCCGGTTTCCCGGTACTGATTCTCGGCGACCTGGAAGGCGAGTCGCGCGACGTGGCCAAGGTGCATGCCGGCATCGCTCGCCAGGTGCAGCTGCATGGCCAGCCGATCAAACCGCCGTGCGTGATCCTCTCCGGCGGCGAAACTACCGTCACCGTGCGCGGCAACGGCCGTGGCGGACGCAACGCCGAATTCCTCCTCAGCCTCACCGAGAGCCTCAAGGGCCTGCCTGGCGTCTACGCGCTGGCCGGTGACACCGATGGCATCGACGGCTCCGAAGACAACGCCGGCGCCATCATGACGCCCTACAGCTACGCCCGTGCTGGCATCAAGGGCCTGAGCGCCCGCGACGAACTGGACGACAACAACGGCTATGGCTACTTCGCCGCCCTCGACGAACTGATCGTCACCGGCCCGACCCGTACTAACGTCAACGATTTCCGCGCCATCCTGATCCTTGGAGCAGCGGAGACTGCAGGTGAAGAACCGCTGGGCACCTCCCTGTAGGGCGGATGCAACCCGCCAGAGCGCCGGTGGCGGGTTACACCCGCCCTACGCCGCAACGCCATCAACAAAACTCATGACCAAGGCCTGCCAGATGACTCCCGACAAGAAAGTAAAGATCCTCGCTACCCTCGGGCCGGCGATCCGCGACGCCGCGCACATCCGCCAGCTGGTGGAAGCCGGGGTCAACCTGTTTCGCCTCAACTTCAGCCATGGCGAACACGCCGACCACGCCCAGCGCTACGAGTGGGTGCGCGAGGTGGAGCGCGAGCTGAACCAGCCCATCGGTATCCTCATGGACCTGCAGGGGCCCAAGCTGCGCGTCGGCCGTTTCGCCGAAGGCAAGGTGCAACTGGTCAACGGCCAGAGCCTGCGTCTGGATCTGGACGCCACGCCCGGCGACGCCAGCCGGGTCAACCTGCCCCACCCGGAAATCATCGAAGCCCTGCAGCCGGGTATGAGCCTGCTGCTGGACGACGGCCGCCTGCGCCTGAAAGTGACCGCCAAGCAGAATGACGCCGTGATCACCGAGGTGATCGCCGGTGGAGAGCTGTCCGACCGCAAGGGCGTCAATGTGCCCGAGGCCGTGCTGCAGCTGTCGCCACTGACCGAGAAGGATCGTCGCGACCTGACCTTCGGCCTGGAGCTGGGCGTGGACTGGGTGGCGCTGTCCTTCGTACAGCGCCCCGAGGACATCGTCGAGGCCCGCGAGCTGATCCAGGGCAAGGCCTTCCTCATGGCCAAGATCGAGAAGCCCTCGGCGGTGCAGCATCTCGCAGAAATCGCCCGTCTGTGCGACGCCATCATGGTGGCGCGCGGCGATCTGGGCGTGGAAGTGCCGGCCGAGAACGTGCCGCGCATCCAGAAGGACATCGTGCGCACCTGCCGCCAACTGGGCCGCCCGGTGGTCGTCGCCACGCAGATGCTCGAATCCATGCGTTTCTCGCCGGCGCCGACCCGCGCCGAAGTCACCGACGTGGCCAACGCCGTGGCCGAAGGCGCCGATGCGGTGATGCTGTCGGCCGAGACCGCCTCCGGCGACTACCCGCTGGAAACCGTGCAGATGATGAGCAAGATCATCCGCCAGGTGGAAAACGGCCCTGACTACCAGAGCCAGCTCGACGTCGGTCGCCCGCAGGCCGAGGCCACCGCCAGCGACGCCATCAGCTGCGCCATCCGCCGTATCAGCTCGATCCTGCCGGTGGCGGCATTGGTCAACTACACGGAATCTGGCAGCTCCAGCCTGCGCGCCTCACGCGAGCGGCCGAAGGCGCCGATCTTGAGCCTGACGCCAAGCCTGACCACTGCCCGCCGCCTGACCGTGGCCTGGGGCATCTACTCGGTGGTCAACGAGCGCCTGCGCCGGGTCGAGGAAGTAACCAGCACCGCGCTGGAGATCGCCCAGGCCCAGGGCATGGCCAAGCGCGGCGAAACCGTGGTGATCACCGCCGGCGAACCCTTCGGCCAGCCCGGCAGCACCAACAGCCTGAGGATCGAAACCCTGCACTGACGTCCGTAGCCCGGATGAAATCCGGGGGAAATGTTCCGCCCCCCTGCCCCGGATTACATCCGGGCTACACACTGAGCCGGCGCGAACTACACCGCTCCTCCGGGCCACACGGACGGCTCCCCTCTCCCATTTATGGGAGAGGGGCTGGGGGAGAGGGCTCTCTTTGCACATACATCATGCCTCCACTACCAACCTCACACCTTGCCCTGCAAAGCCTGCGCGCCCTGCTCTGCGGCTTCGCCCAGATCTTCCTGCAACAGAGCCCCGGCTGCGGAGCACTGGTGCTGCTCGCCATCCTGATCGGCGCACCCGAGCTGCTGCTCGGCGCCCTGCTCGGTGGCCTGACCTCGACGTGGGTGGCACAACGCCGCGGCTACCCCAAGGCGGATATCGTCATCGGTCTGTACGGCTACAACGGCGTCCTGCTGGGTCTGCTGCTCAGCCTGAAACTGCCGTGGACGCCGCTGCTACCCGTGCTGATCATCGCCAGCGCCACCCTGTCCAGCCTGATGCTGGCACCCTGGATGCGGCGCATGCGCCAGCATGGCTGGCTGCCCGCCTTCACCTTTCCCTTCGTGCTGCTGGGTTGGCTGCTGCTGGCACTGCTCGCTCAGCTGGAGCTGTCAGCTGCCCCCCCAGCCAGCACGCCCGACGCGCCGGCGCTGAGCCTCCTGCAACTGATACTCGCCGTACTGCGCGGCCTCGGTCAGGTGATCTTCCTCGACTCGCCACTGGCCGGTCTGTGCCTGCTGCTCGGCTTGCGCCTGGCCGATGGCCGCATGGCGCTGTGGGCGCTGCTGGGTTCCAGCGGCGGCTTCGCCCTGGCGCTCTTCTCCGGCTGGCCCGGCGAGGGTGCGCTGGCCGGTCTTTACGGCTACAACGCCACTCTGGCGGCCATTGCCATGGCCCAGGTACACCGCAACCTCTGGGTGCCCGCCCTCGGCATCCTGCTCGCCCTGCTGCTGCAGCCCGGTTTCAGCGCCCTCGGCCTGCCGGCCCTGACCATGCCGTTCATCCTCGCCTGCTGGCTGATCAGAGCCGGCGCGCAGAGCTGGCAGCAGGCAGTCAGAAACAGCGCAGCGCCCTGACGCCCGGCCCCTCTTCCCGCTCGTAAAGAGTGAACTCCCGCCTCGTTTGGCGGGCTAATTCATATCTGCTGCAACGAGCGATACCCATGCCCGACGTTGTCCTTTGCCCTGCCATCGCTGTTTCGCCTGTTGTCAGGTTTTGTCGAGGGGCGCGCCGATGAGCCTGGCGCCTGGCGACATCGAACTACCGGCCGACCTGCGCTATGTCGACGACAGCATGCCGGGCATCAGCCGCCGCAAGCTGCGTGGCAAGTTCTGCTACTTCGACACGCAGGGCCAGCGCATCCGTGCCCCCAAGGAGGTGGCTCGCATCAATGCCCTGGCAGTGCCGCCCGCCTACACCGATGTCTGGATCTGCCCACTGGCCAACGGTCATCTGCAGGCAACCGGCCGCGATGCCCGCGGGCGCAAGCAATACCGTTACCACGCCCGCTGGCGCGAAATCCGCGATGCGGACAAGTACGCCAGCCTGCTGGCATTCGGCAAAGCCCTGCCGGCGCTGCGCGAAGCGCTGCAGCAGCACCTGAACCTGCGCGAACACCGCCGTGAGAAGGTGCTGGCGACCGTGATCATGCTGCTGGACAACACCCTGATCCGGGTCGGCAACGCCCGCTACGCGCGGGACAATCGCTCCTATGGGCTGACCACCCTGCGCAACCGTCACGTCGAGGTGCAAGGCAACACCATACGCTTTCACTTTCGCGGCAAGAGCGGCATCGAGCACGAGGTGCAGGTCAACGATCGACGCCTGGCGCGCATCATCCAGCGTTGTCTGGAACTGCCCGGGCAACACCTGTTCCAGTATCTGGACGAGCATGGCGAGCGTCGCGCGGTGACCTCCACCGATATCAACGAGTACCTGCGTGAACTCACCGGCGCCGACTTCACCGCCAAGCACTACCGCACCTGGGCCGGCAGCGCGCTGGCCCTGACGCTATTGCGCGAGCTCGAATGGCAGCCGGAAAGCGCAGCCAAGAAGCATGTGGTGGCCATGGTCAAGGAGGTGGCACAGCAGCTGCGCAATACGCCGGCGGTCTGCCGCAAGTGCTACATCCATCCGGCCCTGATCGACGCCTTCCAGGCTGGCAAGTTGGCCGGTATTCGCATGGCAACGCCGCGCAAGGGCCTGCGCGCCGAAGAAAGCCTGCTGATGCGCTTTCTGGAAAAACTTCCACACGCCTGAGTCCATCCTCTCTGCTCTACGCGGGCTCGAACCAGTGTGTTGAAAGCGCCTACAGTCCGGCTTCGGCAGATAGGGCTGAGGCTGAATCAACCTCGCATAGCTCGTAGGAACGCTGCTCTTGCCAACCTCACGCGGTAAAACCGTGAACATCGCCTGGCAGGGGTTCCTTTGGCTAGCCTGGGACACCGTCACTGGCCGAGGAGGTGATGGCGAGGACTGGACCGTTGAGGGGGGATTAGAAACCTTGCCCTCGCAAAGCCTTCCTGCCTAGGCTGTGCCCTTTCGCTCAATTTGGACCTTGCCATGGAAAACCGGCAGAGCTGGCGTCAACGCATCTACATCATCATCTTCGAAACCAGCACGCCCGCGGCGCAGCGCTTCGACAACTGGCTGCTGGTGACCATCCTCGCCAGCTTGATAGTGGTGATGCTCGACAGCATCGAGCACTTCCACAACCAGTACGCCGATGTGTTCGGCGCGCTGGAGTGGTTCTTCACCGCCCTGTTCGCCATCGAGTACGGCTTGCGCTTGTACAGCTCGCCCAAGCCTATGCGCTATGCCTTCAGTTTCTTCGGCCTGGTGGACCTGCTGGCGGTGCTACCGGCCATCCTGGCGTTGATGTTCGCCGATGCGCAGTACCTGATGATCGTCCGCGTCATCCGCATGATCCGCATCTTCCGTGTGCTCAAGCTGCGCCAGTACCTGACCCAGGCCAACTTCCTGCTGGTGGCGCTGCGCGGCAGCAAGCAGAAGATCGTGGTGTTTCTGGTGAGCGTCTCGACCCTGGTCACGGTGTATGGCGCGCTGATGTACGTCATCGAAGGGCCTGCCAACGGCTTCACCAGCATTCCCACCGGTATCTACTGGGCGGTGGTGACGCTGACCACTGTGGGCTTCGGCGACATCACCCCGCAAACACCCGTAGGCCAGATGCTCGCCACGCTGGTGATGATCACCGGTTACTCGATCATCGCCGTGCCTACCGGCATTTTCACCGCCGAACTGGCCAACGCCATGCGCCAGGACGGGCTGATGGAGCACGACTGCCCGCATTGTCGGAAGAACCGTCACGAGCACAGTGCGGCGTTCTGCAGTCGCTGCGGTGGGCCATTGTTCAGCCGCCAGACGGAGACCTCATCGCCGACACTGGACGCACCTGAAACAGACTGAAGCAAAACCGATCAGCCATCGCGTGGTCATAAAGTCGCCCTGTGGGCTATAAAGCCCGACTTTTTAGCTGAAGGAAGCGCGCCATGGCCGTTACCACCAATGAATCCACGGCACCTGCCAAGGCCGCCTGGATTGGCCTGATTCTGGGCCCTTTGCTACTGCTCGTCTGCCTGGTCACCGAGCCGCCAGCCGGCCTCTCCAGCACCGCCTGGGCCACCATCGGCCTGACCCTGCTGATGGCCACCTGGTGGTCGACCGAAGCCATTCCGATTCCGGCCACTTCGCTGCTGCCAATCCTGTTGATCCCGGCGCTGGGCATCGACAGTCTCAACGCTGCGACCGCGCCCTATGCCAACCCGACCATCTATCTGTTCCTCGGTGGTTTCGTCCTGGGCCTGGCCATGGAGCGCTGGAACCTGCACAAGCGCATCGCGCTGATGACGCTGCTGGCCATGGGCAGCAGGCCCAGCAGGCAAATCGCCGGGTTCATGATGGCCACGGCCTTTCTCAGCATGTGGGTGAGCAACACCGCCACCACCATCATGATGCTGCCCATCGGTCTTTCGGTGATCGGCATGCTCACCAGCGAGCAGAGCACCGGCGAAGCCGACCGTGAGCGCTTCGCCACCGCCCTGCTGCTGGCGATTGCCTACGCCGCCAGTGTCGGCGGCATCGCCACACTGATCGGCACACCGCCGAATGCCTTGCTGGCCGCCTTTCTCGCCGACAACTATGACGTGCAGATCGGCTTCGGCCAGTGGATGCTGCTGGGCGTGCCGGTGGCGGTGATCATGCTGGCGTTCATCTGGTGGTGGCTGACCCGTGGTGGTTTCAACCTGGCCGGGCATGACAGCACGCAGCTGATCCGTAGCGAACTGGCCGAACTCGGCCCACTGAGCCGTGGCGAGAAGCTGGTGGCGCTGGTGTTCGTGGTCACGGCACTGGCCTGGATATTCCAGCCGCTGATCGCCGACTGGATCTCGGGCGTCAACGACACCAGCATTGCCATCGCAGCGGCACTGGCGCTGTTCATCATCCCGGTGGATGCCAAACAGCGCGTGTTCCTGATGAACTGGGAAAGTGCCAGCAAGCTGCCCTGGGGCGTTTTGCTGCTGTTCGGCGGAGGCCTGTCGCTGGCCGGTGTAATCCGCAGCACCGGCCTGGCCGAGTGGATCGCGCAAAGCCTCGGCGCACTGGGCGCCCTGCCAGTGATCGCGATGGTCGGCGTGGTGGTGTTGGTGATCATCTTCCTCACCGAGATCACTTCCAACACAGCGACCGCCGCGGCCTTCCTGCCGCTGCTGGGTGCGCTGGCCGTGTCGCAGGGC
This sequence comes from Pseudomonas sp. GW6, assembly GCA_048065775.1. GTDB lineage: Bacteria > Pseudomonadota > Gammaproteobacteria > Pseudomonadales > Pseudomonadaceae > Aquipseudomonas. The sequence goes on along the minus strand of JBLUOL010000068.1, from coordinate 17,092 downwards.
ATGCCGCCCGAGCTGCTGGCGATTCCTGCCGCCATCGCTGCCAGTTGCGCCTTCATGATGCCGGTGGCGACGCCGCCCAATGCCATCGTGTTCGGCACCGGGCATATGAAGATACAGTCGATGATCAAGGCAGGCTTCGTCCTCAACCTGTTCGGCGTGGTGCTGGTGACGTTGATCTGCTATGTGCTGGTGGGCATGATCTGGGCGCATTGAGCCAGGATCGCACCAACAAGAACGGCGCCTTCGGGCGCCGTTTTCATATGCGGTTGTAGGGTGAGTGCAACCTGCCAGGTCGATTTGCGGGTTTCACCCGCCCTACGCGATCAGCGGTTCTGATACTGGCGAAACAACCCCGGCGGAATACCCGAGCTGTCGGTTTCCTTCCACGGCCCGCCGGCTTGCGACGACCAGCTCCAGCCGCCGTCCCAGCGGTAGAAGATGCGCTCGCGGTAGTACAGATCACGTGCACCTTCGACTACATAGACGCCCAGCCCCGGGTTCCAGTGGCTCTTCACCCCAGGCGGCGGCGCGTAGCGCGGGTGCGACGGCTGCTGCACCGGCGGCAACTGGCCAACCGGTGTACTCGGTTGCTGCACTACGCAGCCACTCAGGCCAAGCCCGAGTGCGCAGGCCAGGACCAGGCGCTTCAGTGGACCTGCCCGTCGCGGCTGTCGATCAGCAGCGCCTGAACACCACGGGCGGTGTTGGCAACCGGGCCGGTCTGGCCGGTCCATTCGCCCTGGGTGGCGTTACCCGCACGGGATACACGCGCCACCAGTTGCACCTGGTCGAATCGGGAAATCTTCAGTTCAGGCATCATCGCATCCACATCGGAAAGGCTGATCTGCACCGGCAGGTCGGAAACCTTCAGGCGTTTGACCGCCAACGGCATCGGCGGGCCACTGAGCGCGCGGGCGAAGACGAATACGGCATCGTCCGGCTGCACGTTCTGCTGCACTTCGGGCGACAGCGATACGCTGACCTCCAGCGCATGCACCTTGGCGCCCGGCTCGGCGGCAGCGCTGGGCTGCTCCCCCTCGCCCATCTGCTGACGGGCGCGTTCGATACCGCCGGCGATGGCTGCACGCGACGGGTCCTGCTCCGGCAGCACGGCGACCAGGCGTTCCCAGTAGCGCACCGCATCAGCATAGCGCTGGCTTTCATAGGCGGCGATGCCAAGCAGGCCGAGGCTGGTGACCTCTTGCGGATCGGCCTTCAACGCTTCGTCAGTGAGCGTCTGCATCTGCTCGCTCCACTGCTTGCCTTCGGCGAAGTACAGCGCCTGCGCCCATTGGCCGAGCAGCTCCGGGGCACGCCCGGCGATCTCCACGGCACGTTCGAAGGCCTTGGCGGCATCGCCGGCACGCTCCTGCGCCATATAGGTACGACCAAGGAAGTACCAGGCCTCGGCAGACTCCGGCTGTTGCTGCACGGTCTGTTCCAGGCGCGCGGTCATCTCCTCGATGCTTTGCGGCTGCGCAGCGGCCAGTTGGCGAGTCTGTACGACCTCATCGACAGCGCCCCAGTGCAGGTACAGGGCCACGCCCAGCACAGGTACCAACAGCGCCGAAACCAGCGGAATCTTGCCGCCGAGCACGCTGCTGCGGCGCTGCACGCCTTCGGTGTCATCGAGCAGCTCGCGTGCCGCCTCGGCGCGACCGGTCTCCATTTGCGCGTCATCGAGCACGCCGGCCTGGCGCTGGGTTTCCAGCTCCTGCAAGCGCTCCTGATAGAGGGTGACGTTGAGTGCAGTACGGTCTTCTTCGGCCTGCAGCTTGCGAATACGCAGAACCGGAATCAGAAGAAACGCCAGGGCAGTCAGCAACAGCAGCCCGGCGGGCAACCAGAAATCAATCATCGGTCTTTCTTGTCCTGAGAGGCTTGTTCGAGCAACGCGGCGAGGCGCGCCTGCTCATTGGCGGAGAGGCCAGCGGCTGGGTGATTCTTCTGCTCGCTGCGGCGACGCAGAACGATCACTCCGAGCACGCCGAACCCCAGTACCAGCAGGCCGGCCGGGCCATACCAAAGCAGCAGCGTGCGGCTGGTCAGCGGCGGTTTGTAGAGCACAAAATCGCCATAGCGCGAGACCAGGAAATCGATGATCTCGTCGTTGCTCTTGCCTTCTTCGAGCATGCGGAAGATCTCATTGCGCAGGTCCATGGCGATCGGCGCATCGGAATCGGCGATGTTCTGGTTCTGGCACTTCGGGCAACGCAGCTCTTCGACCAGATTGCGATAACGCTGGCGCTCGGCCTCGTTGGCGAACTCGAAGGTATCGATGGCGGCATGCGCGCTGGCCAGTAGACCAAGCGCCAAACCGGCAGAAATCAACAGGCGCTTCATGGCTGTGCCTCGTCGACCAGTTGCTGGTAGATCGGCGCCAGCTGCTCGCGCCAGACGCGCTCGTCGATGGTGCCGACGAATTTGTGGCGAATGATGCCCTTGGCATCGACGAAGAAGGTCTCCGGCGCGCCGTACACGCCCAGATCCAGACCGAGGCTGCCCTTGGCATCTTCGATATTGAGCTGGTAGGGGTTATGCAGGTCGCGCAGCCACTTCTGCGCCGGCTCGCGCTGATCCTTGTAGTTGACCCCATGGATCACCACGCCAGCCTCGGCCAGCTTGTTCAGCACCGGATGTTCGTGACGGCAGGCCGGGCACCAGGTGGCCCAGACGTTGACCAGTGCAGGCCGGCCCTTGATGTCGGCCTCGCTGAGGGTACGCTCAGGATCGTCCAGCGACGGCAGGCTGAAAGCCGGGAACGGCTTGCCGATCAGCGCCGACGGCAGTTCGGATGGATCAAGGAACAGGCCGCGATAGAGGAATACGGCGATCGCCAGAAAAGCCAGCAGCGGCAACAGCAGGAGCAGGCGTCTCATGCGCTGGCCTCCTGCATGCCAAGGGCTTCACGCACGCGGGTTCTGACCTTGATCCGGTAGCGCTTGTCGGCCGCGGCGAGGAAGCCACCGAAGCCCATTAGCAACGCACCCAGCCAGATCCAGCGGACGAACGGCTTGATGTGAATGCGTACGGCCCAGGCGCCCTGCTCCAGTGGCTCACCCAGGGCGACGAACAGATCGCGAGTGAAACCGGCATCGATGCCCGCCTCGGTCATGGTCGACTGCTGCACGGTGTACAGACGCTTCTCCGGGTGCAGCACCTTGATCTGCCGCTCACCATCGAAGACACGCACCGTGCCCTTGTCGGAGATGAAGTTGGGGCCTTCGTGATGCACGGCGCCGTCGAACTGGAAGCGATAGCCCGCCAGCTCCACTGAATCACCCGGCGCCATGCGCAGGTCGCGCTCGTAGCTGCCCAGGCTGGTCAGCACCACGCCCAGGGCACACACGGCGAACCCCAGGTGCGCCATCTGCATGCCCCAGTAGCTGCGACCGAGACTCGGCAGGCCCTTGAGCAGGCCTTTGTGGCGCGTCTTGTCGAGAATGTCGCGCACGCCGCCGAGGATCACCCAGAACCCCAGCAGGCAGACGGCCAGCACCGCCCAGTGGAAATCACCATGCAGGAAGGTGGCGGCAACCGCCAGCACAACGCTGGCGACCAGCACCGGCGTCAGCATGCTGCCCAGCCATTTCAGCGGGGTGTCCTTCCAGCGCACCAGCACGCCGACGCTGATCACCGCCATCAACAGCGCCATCAGCGGCAGGAATAGCGCGTTGAAGTAAGGCGGGCCGACCGACAGCTTGGCGCCGGTCAACGCATCGAGCACCAGCGGGTAGAGGGTGCCAAGCAGGATCATCGCCGCCGACACCACCAGCACGATGTTGTTGACCAGCAGCAGGGTCTCACGCGACCACAGGCCAAAGCCGACCTGGCTCTTGACCACCGGTGCGCGCACGGCGAACAGCGCCAGCGAACCGCCGACCACCACCAGCAGGAAGGCGAGGATGAACACGCCGCGCTCGGGGTCGGTGGCAAAGGCATGCACCGAGGTCAGCACGCCGGAACGCACCAGGAAGGTCCCCAGCAGGCTTAAGGAAAACGCGGCGATGGCCAGCAGCACCGTCCAGCTCTTGAACACGCCGCGCTTTTCCGTCACGGCCAAAGAGTGGATCAGCGCCGTGCCCACCAGCCAGGGCATGAAGGAGGCATTCTCCACCGGATCCCAGAACCACCAGCCGCCCCAGCCCAGCTCGTAGTACGCCCACCAGGAGCCGAGCGCGATACCGATGCCGAGGAAGGCCCAGGCAACGATGGTCCATGGACGCGACCAGCGCGCCCAGGCGGCGTCCAGCTTGCCGCCGAGCAATGCTGCGATGGCGAAGGCGAAGGCCACCGAGAAGCCGACATAGCCCATGTACAGCATCGGCGGATGCACGATCAGACCGAAGTCCTGCAGCAGCGGGTTGAGGTCGCGGCCGTCGACCGGCGAGTTCGGCAGCAGACGCTCGAAGGGGTTGGAGGTAACGATCAGAAACAGCAGGAAGCCGACGCTGATCATGCCCATCACCGCCAGCACGCGGGCGAGCATCTCTTCCGGCAGGTGGCGCGAGAAGATCGCCACGGCGAAGGTCCAGCCGGCCAGGATCAAGGCCCACAGCAGCAGAGAGCCTTCGTGAGCGCCCCATACCGCGCTGAACTTGTAGTACCAGGGCAGCGCGCTGTTGGAGTTGTTGGCCACGTAGGCGACGGAGAAGTCGTCGACCATGAAGGCGTAGGTCAGGCACAGGAAGGAGAACAACAGGAAGGCGAACTGACCCCAGGCGGCCGGCTGCGCCAGGCTCATCCACTGATGGTCACCGCGCCAGGCGCCGACCAGCGGCAGCGTCGCCTGTACCAGGCACAGGCACAGCGCCAGGATCATCGCCAGATGGCCAAGCTCGGGGATCATTGTGCACTCTCCTGCTGATAGCCCTGTTTGGCGGCTTTGGCCTCATTGTGCTTCTGCATCATTCCGCTCTTTTCCAGCGCCTGCATGACTTCAGGCGGCATGTAATTCTCGTCGTGCTTGGCCAGTACCTCGTCGGCCACCAGCACGCCCTGCTCATTGACCCGCCCAAGCGCGACGATACCCTGCCCCTCGCGGAACAGATCCGGGAGGATGCCGCTGTAGCGGATGGTCACGCCGTGGGCGCCATCGGTGACGACGAAATCCACTTCCAGCGAATCGGGCGAACGCTTGACCGAGCCCTCTTCCACCAGACCGCCGGCGCGAATGCGCGTGCCCTCCGGGGCCTCGCCATTGGCGATCTGGCTCGGGGTGTAGAACAGGTTGATGTTCTCCTGCAGCGCGGTCAGCGCCAGGGCGACGGCGATGCTGACGCCGCAGAGGATGGCCAGGACGATGTACAGGCGTTTCTTGCGAACCGGATTCACTTCGACTTCTCCCGGCGCAAACGGCGCGCCTCGTCTTGCAGGTAACGGCGGCGCGCCAGGATCGGCAGCACCACATTCAACGCCAGGATCGCCAGGCTGATGCCGTAGGCGCTCCAGACGTAGGCGCCATGGGTGCCCATGGCGAGGAATTCGGAAAAGGACGAGAAGCTCATGCCTTGCCCTCCACCAGGTTCTGCACTTCGGTCTTTACCCAGCTGCTGCGCGATTCGCGCTTGAGTACTTCCAGACGCATGCGGTACAGCAGCACGGCACCGAAGAAGCAGTAGAAGCCAAGCACCGCCAGCAGCAGCGGCAGCCACATTTCCACCGGCATGGCCGGCTTTTCGGTGATCTTGAAGGTGGCGGTCTGGTGCAGCGAGTTCCACCACTCCACCGAGTACTTGATGATCGGGATATTGACCACGCCGACGATGGCAAGCACCGCGCAGGCCTTGGCGGCGCTGTCGCGGTTGCTGATGGCGTTACCCAGGGCGATGACACCGAAATAGAGGAACAGCAGGATCAACATCGAGGTCAGACGCGCATCCCAGACCCAGTAGGTGCCCCAGGTCGGCTTGCCCCAGATGGCGCCGGTGAGCAGCGCGATGGCGGTCATCCAGGCGCCGATGGGCGCGGCCTGCTGCAGGGCGACATCGGCCAGTTTCATCTTCCACACCAGACCGACCAGGCCGGCGATGGCCAACGTCACGTAGATGGACTGGGCGAGAAAGGCCGCAGGAACGTGGATGTAGATGATGCGAAAGCTGTTGCCCTGCTGGTAATCCGGCGGCGCGAAGGCCAGGCCCCAGACCAGGCCGGCGACGGTCAGCAACACGGCAGCGATGCTGAGCCAGGGCAGCCAGCGGCCGCTCATCTCATAGAACCACTTGGGCGAACCCCATTTGTGAAACCACGTCCAGTTCATTCAGTCGACTCATCATCTACTACGTAGCCCGGATGCAATCCGGGGAAGCTATCGAGAACTCCCGGATTGCATCCGGGCTACATCACGGTTCGTTCTTATTCGCCGACACTGATGGTCAGGCCGGCGGCTATCGCAAAAGGTGTCAGAGTAACCGCCAGAGCGGTGAGGCTGGCCAGCCACAACAGGTGGCCGCTAGCCGGCAGTCCTTGCAGGGCCGCCTGCAACGCCCCGCTGCCAAGAATCAGCACCGGGATGTACAGCGGCAGGATCAGCAGCGCCAGCAGCAGGCCACCGCGCTTGAGACCAACGGTAAGCGCCGCGCCCACCGCACCGAGCAAGCTCAGCACCGGGGTGCCGAGCAGCAGGGAAGTCAGCAGTACCGGCAGGCAACGCCCAGGCAAGCCGAGCATCAGCGCCAGCACGGGCGCCAGCAAAACCAGCGCCAGACCGCTGAAAAGCCAGTGTGCCAGCACCTTGGCCAACACCAGAAGAGGCAGGGGGTGCGACGAAAGGACCCACTGCTCCAGTGAGCCGTCCTCGAAATCACTGCGGAAAAGCCCGTCCAGCGAGAGCAGCACGGCCAAAAGCGCTGCCACCCATACCAGGCCAGGGGAAAGGGTTTGCAACAATTGCGTCTCCGGTCCCACCGCCAGCGGGAACAGGGCGATGACGATGGCGAAGAACACCAGCGGGTTGGCCAGGTCGGACGGGCGGCGAGCGAGCAGACGCATTTCGCGCGAAAGCAGCTGAGTGAAGACGTTGCTCATGCGGCGTACTGCCCCAGATCCAGATCGTGATAGGTGGCCGGTTTGTGCTGCAGGCTGTGGTGGGTGGTCAGCACCACCACGCCGCCGCGCTCGCAGTGGCCGGCCAGGTGCGCTTCGAGTTGCGCCACGCCGCTCTTGTCCAGCGCGGTGAAGGGCTCATCGAGCACCCACAACGGCGGCGTGTCTTCCAGATACAGGCGCGCCAGGGCCACTCGGCGCTGTTGACCGGCGGACAGGGTGTGACAGGGAACGTCCTCGAAACCGCGCAGGCCGACCGCTTCCAGCGCCTGCCAGATGGCGTCGCGGCCTGCCGGGCGATGCAATGCGCAGAGCCAGGCCAGGTTCTCCTCGGCGCTCAAAAGGCCCTTGATCCCGGCTGCATGACCGATCCACAGAAGATTGCGCGCCAGCTCGCTGCGCTGCTCGGCCAGCGCCTGGCCCTGCAGGAGGATGTCGCCGGAGGTCGGCTGACGCAGCCCGGCGAGCAGACGCAGCAGGCTGGTCTTGCCGCTGCCGTTGGGACCGCTGATCTGCAACATGTCGCCTGGCTGCAGGGCGAAATGCAGCTGCTCGAAAAGCATGCGCCAGTCCCGCTCACAGCTGAGCGCCACGGCTTCGAGAAGGGGAACGGGACGGGTCATCGATACCTGGCAGGGTTAAAGTCGACGGTGCTCCGGCCGCTATACTGAGGCGTGCCGGAAGTGTGGTGCGCAGCGGGCCGGCATTATACATGGCGCACCACTGTCCCCGCAGTCAGCATTTTCGACAGGGTGTTAATCTGTCGCAGGCAACCCGGCCGCAGGCTGTACTCGCCGTACACCATCAGCTAAATGAGAGCCCATGAGCGAAATCAGCAGCCCAGGCCCGCTTCCTCCCTCGGCACCGGTGATTCGCAACACCGCCACCGCTGCCGACATGGCCGTGCGCCTGCTGCAGCCGCTGGAAGGCATGTTGGCTGCCGGCGAAAGCGCCAAGGCCGAAGTAGTCACGGTTCGTGAACAGGCGCAGAGTTTTCAGCTGCTGCTGAAACTGACGCTCGAAGGGGGCAAGCAGGCGACTCTGCAGGCCGAAAGCCCCAGGCCGCTGGCTCAGGGTAGCGCGCTGGTGGTCACCGCGCTGTCGGATACGCGCCTGGCAGTGGCGCTGCAGGCAGGCGGCGACAAGCCACTGACCAGCCTCGATCTGCAGCAGTTGCCGCCCGGCACCCTGGTCCAGGGTAAGGTCGTCAGCAACGCCCCGCTGCCGACACAGAATGCGCAGACGATCTATCGCCTGGTGGTGAACCTGCTCAATACCCCGCTCGCCGGCAGCCAGTTGGCGCTCGACAGCCCGCTGGCACTGCCGCTCGGCAGCTTGCTCAGCGCTCAGGTGCAGGGCAGCCAGAGCCTCGCCTTCCTGCCGCTTAGTGGCCGCCTCGATCAATTGGTGCTGGGCCAGCAACTGGCCGCCCAGCAGAATCGCCAGGCATCGCTGGAGGGTCTGTTCAAAGGCTTGCAGAAGCTGAGCGGCGGCGATGAAGCGCTGCGCAGCAGTATCGACAAGCTGCTTGGCGCCCTCCCCGACAGCGCCCAGCTGAGCACCGCCAAAGGCCTGGCGCAGGCACTCGAGGGCAGCGGTGTGCTGCTCGAAGCCAAACTGCTGCAGGGTCAGACCGGCACATTGCCGCAGGACCTGAAAGCCAACCTGCTACGCCTGATCGCCCAGCTGATGCCGCAACTGCCAGGGGTTTCCGGCCCTCTTGCCGGCCTGCAGAACGCTCTCAGCCAGAACCTGCCCAACCTGGCCCGGCAACTGCTCGGCGCAGGCGCTGCCGGCTCGGCACGCCAACAGGCGCTGACCTTTCCCCTGCCCTCACGCTTGCTGCAGAACATGGATGGCGAAGCCGACCTGGAAACCCTGCTGAAGCTCGCCGCAGCGGCCGTCTCACGACTGCAGACCCACCAACTATCGAGCCTGGCGCAAACCCAGGTCGACGCCAACGGCAACCTGCTGACCACCTGGCAGTTGGAGCTGCCCATGCGCCATCAGCAGGAGGTGATTCCGCTGCAGGTCAAACTGCAGCGCGAAGACAGCGGCAAGGCGGAAAAAGCGGAACAGAAGGAAACGCTCTGGCGCGTGGAGCTGGCCTTCGATCTCGACCACCTTGGCCCACTGCAAGTTCGTGCTCAGTTGCTTCGCGGCAGCCTCTCCAGCCAGTTATGGGCCGAACGCGCCGATACCGCATCGCTGATCAACGCCGAACTGGGCAACCTGCGTGAGCGCCTGCAAGCCGCGGGCCTGGAAGTCGGCGAACTGGCCTGCAGCCAAGGCATGCCGCCGCAAGGGCCGAAGACCTCGCTGGAACAACGCTGGGTGGACGAAACCGCATGAGCCGCAAGCCGCAGTCCGAAGCGCGTCAGGCCATCGCCCTCAACTATGACGGGCAAAACGCGCCAATACTCAGCGCCAAGGGTGATGAAGAACTGGCCGAAGCCATCCTCGCCATCGCTCGCGAATACGAAGTGCCGATTTACGAAAATGCCGAGTTGGTGCGCCTGCTGGCGCGCCTGGAACTGGGCGACGCCATTCCGGAAGCGCTATATCGCTGCATTGCCGAGATCATCGCCTTCGCCTGGCACCTGCAGGGCAAGGCCCCGCCGGGTTTCGAGGCCGATGCCGAACGCGACGTCACCCCGCCGCTGCCCTTGCTCAAGGGGCCGGTGCGCTGAGCGCCAGCCGCTCGTTGGCGCTGCCCTTGCTGCTTGGCATATCGAACAGCTGCCAGGCGAAGTAACCGCCACGAAAATAGAACACTCGGGTAAAACCCCAGCCAACTGCCTGCTCGACCGCGACGGCACTCTGCGCGCACACCTCACTGTCGCAATAGATGACCAGGGGCACCTCGCGCGGCCACGGCACCTGCGCCAGAGATGCAAAGTGCCAGCGCAGATCCAGATGAATGGCACCCTCGACATGCCCCCAGCCCCACTCGCGAGCCGGCCGCACATCGATGAACAGTGCGCCATGGTCGTGCAGGTGCTTGGCCTGCATCACGTTGACCGTGGTCGCACCCGCTACCTGCAGCGGCGCCTCCTGGGCAACCAGGGGCTGGCAGAGCAGCCAGCCAACGAGAAACACAACCAGACGATGCATGACCAATCCCCCGTGACGACCACAGCCGGACGAACCACTGCCTTCTATCAGCGTAGATGGGCGCACAGGGACGCTAGGATTGATTGCGCAGGCGGCGAGGCCTGCTAAGAACGCACTCGACTATGCGTCAAGCGTGAGGAAGGCTATTGCGACTGGCCTGCCTTGGGTGTGTGCAGGCGGCTGATCAGCTCGGCCTCGGCCTTGCTCAGGCCACAGGACTGGGTCAGGTCATCGACGCTGGCGCCCATGCCCACCAGGCGAGCAGCCTGGGTGAACGACAGGCTGCTGGGGTCGCGCTGCTCGATCTGGCTAAGCTTGTCCGGCAGCGGCGCCACTACTCGGCGCAGCTCATGCAGCTCTTCGCCCATGCGAATGCTGCCGGTCAGGTAGGCGTCGAGACGCTTGCTCAGCTCCCTGATCCGCGCATCGCGCACGGCGTCACGCTTGGCCTGCTCGGCCAGCAGGCGCTGCTGGTTGCGGTACAGGCCTTTGCAGACGATGCCCAATGCCACGCATAGCAGCGCCACGAAGGCCAGGGCCGCGGCAAGCATGGCGAACTCGAACATGGCTCAGATGCTCTCCAGCTCCGACCACTCTTCCTCGGACATCATCTTGTCCAGCTCGACCAGGATCAGCAGCTCGCCGTTCTTGTTGCACACGCCCTGGATGAACTTGGCCGACTCGTCGTTGCCGACGTTCGGTGCAGTCTCGATCTCGGACTGACGCAGGTAGACCACTTCGGCCACGCTATCGACCAGGATGCCGACCACTTGCTTGTCCGCCTCGATGATGACGATACGGGTGTTGTCGGTGACCGGCGCCGAACCCAGGCCGAAACGCTGGCGGGTATCGATCACGGTGACCACATTGCCACGCAGGTTGATGATGCCCAGCACATAGCTCGGAGCACCCGGTACCGGGGCGATCTCGGTGTAACGCAGGACTTCCTGCACCTGCATCACGTTGATGCCGTAGGTCTCGTTGTCCAGGCGAAAGGTCACCCACTGCAGAATCGGATCTTCGGCACCTTGTGCAGAACTTTTCTTCATGTCCCTAGCCTCATCAAAAACCGCTCAGTGCGGTATGCGCGGGTCGACCCGCTTGTCATCAACTATAGAGCCCGTTGGCACAGGCTCACCAATTCTCAATGCAGTTTGCCGCCATTCAGGCGTTTCGCCCCGCCGCTGGCGATCAGCTCGGCCAGTGCCGCCACGTCGAGCAGCGCGCACATGTGCTCGATCACCGTACCGGCCAACCAGGGACGCTGGGTACGCTGACTGCGCCACTTGACCTCGCTCGGGTCCAGGCGAATCGAACGGCTGACCTGATGCACCGACAGCCCCCACTCGTAGCCCTGCACCGAAATCACGTACTGCAGGCCTTCGCGGAAGTCATCTCGGTAACGGTCCGGCATGACCCAGCGCGCGGTGTCCAGCACCTTCAGGTTACCGGCCTGGCTCGGCAGGATACCGAGGAACCAATCCGGCTGACCGAACAGCGGCGTCAGCTCCTGACCTTCCAGTGGGTAGATAGAACCCAAGCAGATCAATGGCACGGCCAGGGTCAACCCGGCAACATCGAACAGCAGGCATTCGAACGGCTCCTCGGCCCAGGCAGGGCGACCATCGGCCAGCAGCGCAGCCGACTGCGGCGCCAGCTCGGCAGCGGGAGCAAGCACCGGCGGCGCCTCGTCGATGAGCGGAGCCTGTGTCGGCGCGAGCAATTCAACCGGCGCGACGTCCACCTGCACCTGCGGTTCAACCACGCTAGCGAGCACAACCGGCTCAACCAGACGCGCATCGCGCACCTGCTCCTCGAGCACTGCGGCCTCGAACTCGTCGAGGCTGACGGACATCTCCAGTTCGGCGGCGGCCTCCTGTAGCAGCCCGTCAAGGTAGGACTGCAGGGCCAACTGGGAACGCGTGGCGGTGGCGAGGTTACGACTCATGACTGGAACCCGGAATAAGATCTTGACAGCCTATCGGCCGCTGCATGCTCCGACTTGAGTGTCGCAGTTCAACACAGACACTCATCTCAAGCCACCTGCGCCGCCGGCTGATGACTCAGAAGATGCTTGAGCAACGCACGATAGGCGATCACCCCACGGCTGCCCGCATCGAACTGCGAGGGCGTGCGCCCTGCCCGGCTGGCATCACGCAAGCGCGTATCGACCGGGATATAGGCCGGCCACAGGTGCTCGGGATAGGTATTGCGCAACACCCGCAGCGTGCTCATGGACGCCTGGGTACGACGGTCGAACAACGTCGGCACGATGGTGTAGGGCAAGGCCTGCTTGCGCGAACGGTTGATCATCGCCAGCGTGGTGATCATGCGCTCCAGGCCCTTCACCGCGAGGAACTCGGTCTGTACCGGAATCACCAGTTGCTGGCTGGCTGCCAGGGCATTGACCATCAGTACGCCGAGCAGTGGCGGGCTGTCGATGACGGCATGATCGAAATCTTCCCACAGCTGCGCCAGGCTCTTGGCGATCACCAGACCCAGGCCACTCTGCCCCGGCGACTGGCGCTCGAGCGTGGCCAGCGCGGTGCTCGACGGCAACAGGGAGATATTCTCGTGACTGGTGCTGTGCAGCAGCTGCTTGGGCAGGCCTTGCGGCACATTGCCCTGATGCAGGAAAAGATCGAAGCAACTGTGCTCCAGCGCATCGGGGTCATGACCGAAATAACTGGTCATCGACCCATGTGGATCGAGATCGACCACGACCACACGCTTGCCGGCATCGGCCAACAGGCCTGCCAGGGCGATGGAGGTGGTGGTCTTGCCGACCCCACCCTTCTGATTGGCTACTGCCCAGACTTTCATTTTCTCTCATCCTCCCGGCAAGAGGCGCTCAGGCCGAGAATGGCTGTCGCACGCACGCAGCAGGCGACTGGGATTTGACGGCTCACGACTGTGGAACCCCCGACGTAGGCGCTGGTGCAGGTTGCGTGCCAGCCTCTGACTGCTGGGTCGCGGCACTGCCAGCGCCACGTCGCGTGTCGAGGTTGCGCGAAATCACCAGCACGACCCGGCGATTACGCCCCCTGCCCTCGGCAGTGGCATTGTCCGCTACCGGCTGGAACTCGCCGTAACCTACGGCAGCCAGACGTGAAGGGTCGACACCATCCATGGCCAGCATACGCACGATGCTCGCCGCGCGCGCCGAAGACAACTCCCAGTTGGTTGGGTATTGAGCGGTCTGGATCGGCAGGTTGTCGGTGAATCCCTCCACCTTAACCGGATTCTGATAAGGCGCCAGAATCTTGGCGACCTTCTCGATGATGTCGAACGCCTGATTGTTCGGAATGGCATCGCCACTGGGAAACAACAGACTGGAGCTGAGCTCGATCTCGATCCACATCTCGTTGCCGCGCACGGTCAGCTGATCACTCTTGATCAGCTCGCCAAACACCTCACGCACGCTGGAGGCGATGCTTTGCAGGGTCGAATCCGAGCTGGGGTCGTCCATCGAGGTATTATCAGGCTCACTGGTGCGCGGCCGTTCCTCACCGACCGGAATCGGCTTGATCGAGCGATCGGGCTGATTGAACACGCCCGTCAGCGACTCCGAGAGGATCTTGTACTTGCCTTCGTTGATCGAGGAAATCGAGTACATCACCACGAAAAAGGCGAATAGCAAGGTGATGAAGTCGGCATAGGAGACCAGCCAGCGCTCGTGATTCTCGTGCTCTTCATGATGCCGCCTGCGCGCCATGCCATACCTCCATCAGTCCATGAAGCCTTGCAGCTTCAGTTCGATGGATCGCGGGTTCTCACCCTCGGCGATGGACAGGATGCCTTCGAGGAGCATCTCGCGGTAACGCGACTGGCGCAGCGCGATGGACTTGAGCTTGTTGCCCGCCGGCAGCAGCAGCAGGTTGGCGAAACCGACGCCGTAGATGGTGGCAACGAACGCCACGGCAATGCCGCTACCGAGCATGCTCGGATCAGCCAGGTTGCCCATCACGTGGATCAGGCCCATCACCGCACCGATGATGCCAATGGTCGGTGCATAGCCGCCCATGCTCTCGAACACCTTGGCGGCCTGGATATCTCGCGCCTCCTGGGTATAGAGGTCGACCTCGAGAATGCTGCGAATGGATTCCGGCTCGGCGCCGTCGACCAGCAACTGCAGACCTTTGCGCGCATAGGGGTCAGGCTCGGCATCGGCCACTGCTTCCAGGCCGAGCAAGCCTTCCTTGCGCGCCACCATGCTCCAACCGGTCACACGATTGATGCCACCGACCAGATCGATACGCGGTGGGAAGAAGATCCAGCGCATGATGCTCATGGCACGCTTGAACACCTGCACCGGCGCCTGCAGAAAAGCCGCGCCCAGCGTGCCGCCGATGACGATCAGCGCCGCCGGACCGTTGAGCAAGGCACCAGCGTGCCCGCCTTCGAGATAATTGCCGCCCAGAATGGCAACGAACGCCAGGATGACGCCAATCAGGCTCAGTACATCCATGCGCATGTTTCCGACTTAGCGTTCGTCACTGGCAGGCCTCGGTCAGGTGCCGGCCGATGTCATCCAGGCCGTAGACCGCATCTGCCAGATTGGCTTTGACCACGGCCATGGGCATGCCATAGATCACGCAACTGGCCTCGTCCTGCGCCCACACCTGGCTGCCGCCCTGCTTGAGCAGACGCGCGCCTTCGCGGCCGTCGGCGCCCATACCGGTCAGCACCACGGCCAGCACCTTGTCTCCGTACGACTTGGCCGCCGAGCCGAAGGTGATGTCCACGCAGGGCTTGTAGTTGAGGCGCTCGTCACCAGGCAGGATTTTTATCGCACCGCGCGCGTCCACCATCATCTGCTTGCCACCAGGAGCCAGCAGCGCCAGGCCAGGGCGCAGGATATCGCCGTCCTCAGCTTCCTTGACCTGAATGCGGCAGAGCTTGTCCAGGCGCTCGGCGAAAGCCTTGGTGAAGGCCGCCGGCATGTGCTGGATCAGGACCAGCGGCGCCGGAAAATTGGCCGGAAGCTGGGTCAGCACGCGCTGCAGCGCCACCGGGCCACCGGTCGAGGTGCCGATGGCCACCAGCTTGTAGGCCTTGCGCTTGGGCGCTGATGACGTAGGGGCTGCGCCACCGGCCGCTGCTGCCGGACGCGCAGGGACAGCGGGAGCAGGTGCAGCAGGTCGCGTCGAGACAGCAGGACGACTGGTCGGCGCCGCACTCGGACTAGCCGCAGTCGGCGCCGGAGCCACCGCGGCCGCACTGAAACGGCGGTTGCTGCGCGCGATGCTGTGCACCTTCTCGCACAGCATCTGCTTGACCTTCTCGGGGTTGCGCGAGATGTCTTCGAAGTTCTTCGGCAGGAAATCCACTGCACCCGCATCCAGCGCATCGAGCGTGACGCGGGCGCCTTCATGAGTCAGCGAGGAGAACATCAGCACCGGCGTCGGACAGCGCTGCATGATGTTTCGAACCGCAGTGATGCCATCCATCATCGGCATCTCGTAATCCATGGTGATCACGTCGGGCTTGAGCGCCAACGCCTGATCGATGGCTTCCCGCCCATTGGTGGCCGTGCCCACGACCTGAATACTGGGGTCAGCAGACAGAATTTCCGACACGCGCCGACGGAAGAAACCGGAGTCGTCTACCACCAAGACCTTGACTACCATACACACTCCTAGACGGCGTGGAACTTGGGTCCACGCCGCAAAACATCAGAAACGTCGAGCGTAGCGCTTGAGCATGCTCGGTACGTCGAGAATCAACGCGATGCGTCCGTCGCCCGTGATCGTGGCGCCGGACATCCCAGGCGTGCCTTGCAGCATCTTGCCCAGTGGCTTGATTACCACTTCTTCCTGGCCGACCAGTTGATCGACGACAAAGCCGATGCGCTGACTGCCAACGGTGAGAATCACCACATGGCCCTCGCGCTGACCTTCATGGTAGGCCTGCGGTACCAGCCAGCGCTTGAGATAGAACAGTGGCAGCGCCTTGTCGCGCACGATCACCACTTCCTGACCGTCGACCACGTTGGTGCGCGACAGGTCGAGATGGAAGATCTCGTTGACGTTGACCAACGGGAAGGCGAAGGCCTGATTCTCCAGCATCACCATCAGCGTCGGCATGATCGCCAGGGTCAGTGGCACCTTGATGATGATCTTCGAGCCCTGCCCCTTCTGCGAGAACACGTTGACCGTGCCATTGAGCTGGGAAATCTTGGTCTTCACCACGTCCATGCCGACACCGCGGCCGGACACGTCGGAAATCTCGGTCTTGGTCGAGAAACCCGGGGCGAAGATCAGGTTGTAGCACTCGAACTCGTTGAGGCGATCGGCCGCGTCCCTGTCCAGCAGGCCCTTCTCCACAGCCTTCGCGCGCAGCACGTCGGCGTCCATACCCTTGCCGTCATCGGTGATCGACAACAGGATGTGATCGCCTTCCTGCTCGGCGGACAGCACTACGCGCCCAGCACGAGCCTTGCCGCTCTTCTCACGCTCTTCCGGGGTTTCCACGCCGTGGTCGACGGCGTTGCGCACCAAGTGCACCAGCGGGTCAGCCAGCGCCTCGACCAGGTTCTTGTCGAGGTCGGTTTCCTCGCCCACCAGCTCGAGGTTGATTTCCTTCTTCAGGTTGCGCGCCAGATCGCGGACCAGACGCGGGAAGCGGCCGAAGACCTTCTTGATCGGCTGCATGCGGGTCTTCATCACCGAGGTCTGCAGATCCGCCGTGACCACGTCGAGGTTCGACACAGCCTTGGACATCGCCTCGTCGCCGCTGTTGAGCCCAAGGCGCACCAGACGGTTACGCACCAGCACCAGTTCGCCGACCATGTTCATGATCTCGTCGAGGCGCGCAGTGTCGACCCGTACGGTGGTTTCCGCTTCGCTCGCGGCCGGCGCCTTGTCGGCAGCAGGCGCGGGTGCGGCAGAAGCACGAGCGGCAGCAGGCTCAGCCTTGGCTGCTGCGGGCTTGG
>JBLUOL010000067.1:0-25126 GCA_048065775.1 Pseudomonas sp. GW6 | reverse complement strand
AATGGCGTGGAACCGGGGATGATCCGCACGCCGGCGATGGACAACCTCGGCGACAGCCTGCTCAGCGCGCGCATCGCCGCAGCCGTACCCTTGGGCCGCCTGGGAGAACCGCAAGACATCGCCAGCGCCATGCTCTTTCTCGCCTCCGATCTGGCGCGTTACATCACTGGCCAGACGATCATCGTCGATGGCGGCGCAACACTGCCGGAAACCCTGGCGACACTGGGCTGAAAACCAGTCAATAAAAAACCTCTGCCACCAAGCGGTGACAGAGGTTTTTTTATTTGGGCACCGACCACGCACCCCTAAGCGAAACTACGGCGCCAGGTCATCGACTTGGCGCTCGCTGCCGCCAGCTCTAGTTGGCAAGCACCAGCCTTGCTAATCACTGCGCCGCTGGCTGAACACAACGGCGCGTGATGAACCGATCAAGCCGCGCCAGCGGTCTCCATCAACGCCATGGCGCGGTAGTCCTTGGGCGACAGTTCGAAGTGCTTCTTGAAGGCACGGCTGAAGTGCGCCGAATCGGTGAACCCCCACTTGTAGGCGATGGAGGTGATCGACTCACTTTTTAGAAAGGGGTTGGACAGGTCATCCGCACTGCGCTTGAGGCGCGAGCGCTGGATATAGCGACAGACGCTGTCATCCTGTTCCTCGAACAGGCGATACAGGTGGCGCACCGAGATGTTCAGGCGCGCCGCCAGACCGACCGGGTTGAGGTTGGGCTGGGTCAGCGAGTCGTCGATGATCTTCTGCACGTAGCTACGCAGGTTATTGCCTTGCAGCAACTCGCTGGAGAGCGGTTTGTCGTGCGTGCTCGACAAGGCCGGTGCCAGCAGGGAAATGAACGCCGTGCGCAGCGCCTCGCCCTCGGCGCCATCGTCATGCTCGCTCTCCGGCTCGCGGCAGAGCTGATCCACCAGCATGTGCAGCATCTTGCCGCTGGAGCAGGTCGCGCTGACCTTGCCGAATTTGTTGTCCTTGAGCACGCGCTCGACTTCGTGACGCGGCAGTGACAACGAGGCATGTTCGATCAGGCCGAACGGGGTGATCTCGCAGGAGCCGACCGAGTCCATCAGCAACAGGTCGCCAGGCGCCAATTGGATGCTCGTACCGTTCTGGGAGATTTGCGAGAAGCCGCTGCGCTGGCTGACCAGGAAGCAGCTCTGGTCATTGTCATGGTCGGGCTTGATCGAATGACGGGCGATCAGCCCGGCATTGGTACGCAGATGGGCCATGGGGAGCCCGGCGTGGCACTGCAGGGAGATTTCCCCGATGAACAGGGATCGGTTGAATGCCATCTGGGTCTCGAACTGACCACAGATTGCCTGCAAGGAAGCTTTCCAGCTTGCGAGCCCGTCTTGGGCCGTGCTTTGGCCATTCATACGCACCTCCACGGATGCTGTTTTGTTCTTGTTGCACAATAGTTAACATGTTATCTATGGAGGCGCAACAATGAAACCTCTTGAACCAATCAATGCAGGTTAAGTGCCAAGAATAAATTCAGGAACATATTCACTTATTTTAATCAGGAATATGCTGAGCCACCCCAGGAACGGCAGAAAAAAGCACGCAATAGCGAGAAAAACGAGAGATTTGCAGGCGCCCTGCAATGATGCCTAAAGGGCTCGGTTGAACCCTGGCGAGAGGCGTGTGCCTGTTCGGTGCAAAGGCAACCGAACGAGCACTCAGTGGGTGCGCAGAATGCGCTGCAACGCGGTGAGCGCGGCGATCAGGCAATCGCGCTGACTATCATTGAGGCGGATGTAACGACGGAAGTTGGGCATGCGGTTGACCACCTCGCTGGCGGCCATGTGCTCCAGATTGACCTGCCAGCCATCGGCATCGCGCGCGATCGACAGCCGCTTGAAGTCGAGCGGCATCAGGGCCTGGCGCAAAACCTCGTCACCCAGCAAAGCCGCTTGCACAGTGGCCAGCTCATCGGCCTCGCCCTGGCGCTGCTTGCACACCAGGCCGGTACGGGTCAGCGCGCCACTGTGGCGTATCTCAATCCGCGCAGGAGCCTTGCCCGGCGACGGCACGCGCAGCACGAAATCGGTCAGCACCAGGTGCATGAGCAGCTCGCTCTGCGTGCGCTCGACCACCTCGAAGCTCAGGCCGCTGGCGGGCACGCTGAAACGTCCCCGCGCACCGCCCTCGAGCACCTCGAACGGCAAGCCGCCGAGGTTGCGCCGCACCAGCTCCAGGGTCGCCCCCGGCCGATAGCCGGAGGGCAGCCGCTGCTTGCCGAACAGATCAGACAGTTTTTGCAGCATGGAAGGAAGACTCACCGCTGTGTACACCAGGTTCGTGGCTGAATTCCTTTTCCAGTATCTCTTCCACCGGCACCGGACGGAAAGGATTGACCTTCTGCACCACCAGCGTCCAGAACAGCGCGTAGACCGCGGTGATACCCAGCATCAGGGCAAAGGGAATGTAGACGGCGCTTGGCTCGATACCCGGCGGAGCGATGAACCAGATGCCCAGCAGCATGCCGACGGAAGAGACGATCTGCGGCAGCGGGAAGAATGGTGATTTATAGGCGCGCGGCAGATCCGGGCGACGAATGCGCAGGATCACCACCGACAGCGTCACCAGCAGATAAGCCGTGGCCCAGGCGCACACCGCCGCGAGGATCAACGGCAGCATGCTGTCGGCATTACCACCCAGCCACCAGGCGTGCAGGCACGGAATCGCAGCGACCACGGCGATGCACACCACCGGCGTCTTGAAGCGCGGGTGCAGGTAGGCGAAGACCTTTGGCAGCGCACCGTCGACTGCCATGCCGTAGAGGATGCGCGGCACACCGGCCATCAGCGTGTTGATGGTGGCAGCGCCGGCGAAGAGGAAGCCGATGCCCAGCCAGATCGGACCGATATCACCCATGACCTGTTGGGCGAACTGCGGGATCGCCATCGGCGTATCGAGCAGGTGCACGCCGGCTGCTTCGTCGAGCAGGACGTTTTCCACCTGACGCTTCATCGCCGCGCCGTAGATGAACATGCAACTGCCGACACCCAGCAGGCCCAGCGCCATGGCGCGCGGCAACACCCAGGCGGAACGCTTGAGATCCGGCGCCAGCGGGGTGACGAACTCACAGCCGACGAACATGAACATGGCCATGCCCACCAGCGACAGGATGGTGATCAGGTCGGTGCCCACCAGCGAAGCGCCAAACAGGCCGTCCAGCTCCACCGCCGGGGCGGCGATCAGGCCGCCGATGCCGAACACCATCAGGGTGCTCCACATCACACAGGTCAGAATCACTTCGGCCTTGCTGAACACGCTGATACCGAAGGCATTGAGGATGCCGAAGCCGATCACGAAGGCCACACCGAGCAGCCAGGCACCGCCAGCCGACTCGGCCAGGGTGTTGAGGTGCTCGAAGTTCACCAGCGCCATCACCCCGGCCAGGATGGTCTCGGCCGTACCGGCGAAGACATGC
The DNA here is from genome assembly GCA_048065775.1 of Pseudomonas sp. GW6. Lineage (GTDB taxonomy): Bacteria > Pseudomonadota > Gammaproteobacteria > Pseudomonadales > Pseudomonadaceae > Aquipseudomonas. The sequence continues at coordinate 21,681 of JBLUOL010000067.1, read as the reverse complement.
ACGATCAGATAAGCCGACAGGGTGCCGGTGATGGCGAAGAAGCGTCCCATGCCAGCCGAGATGTAGTCATACACCGAACCGGTAGTCGGCAGAATCGACGCCGCTTCGGCGAAGGTGGTCGACTGCGCGAGCATCATCAGCATGGCGATGACCATGGCCATGGCGAAGGCGCTGCCGCCGATACCAAAGCCCATGGTCGCAGTGAGAATGACCGGGCTGGCCATGATCAGGCCGACGGTGCTGGCCAGCGCGGTCGGGAAACCGACCGAGCCTCGAGCCAGGTGCTCATTGAGCTTTGCGTTGATCGACATTGTGGGAACCTCGAAAGCAGATGTTCTGGTTATTAGTCATGCCGGCACCCCATCGATGCCGATCCGCTGGATCGCCGGCACAGCCGTCAACCCCTCCCCTATACACACCCGAGGCAAGGCCCTCGGATGGACAGTCGATAACACTTTGCGCTCACCACACGGAGCCAGTCTTGCCCCTGGCTGCCGCCATTTTTGTTGCAGCCTGACATACACCCCACACGCTGGCCGCCGCAATCAAAACCCCTGGCAGAGATGGACAAGACTTGCCCTTGCCGCGAGGTGACTAATAGCCCGTCGCGCCAGAGTCTAGCGCTCGGCGCATCTCTCGGAGCCCCAGAAGCTCCGGATCACCGACACAAGAAACAGGGGAGCACACCCATGGCACACTCCATCCGCCGTCTACCGCTGGCCCAGGCCATCGGCCTGAGCCTGGCACTGCTGAGCGCCAGCCAGATCACCAGCGCCTACGAACTGTACGCTGACGACGATACCCACCTGAACGCCGACTTTCTCGCCGTCTACGGCTGGATGAACAGCCGCAAGAACTACGACGGCACAACGGGCGGCTCGAGCTGGCGCGAAGGTTTCATCAAGTATGGCCTCAGCGGTGACCAGCGCCTGGGCGACTCGGGCAGCGTCTACGGCGCCTTCAGCCTGGTCAGTTCGGGCACCTGGGGCGACGGCGACGCCGGCGGCAATACCGACGGCAGCGAGCGCACCACCAAGATCGAAGATGCCTACCTGGGCTGGCGCTCTGGCGACCTGTTCCCAGTACTGGGGACTGACGGTGTAGACGCCTCTTTCGGTCGTCAGGTGATCAAGCTCGGCAGCGGGTTTCTGCTCAACGACGATGGCCCCAACCTCGGTAATGGCCCGGCTGACGGCGCGCTGAATCGTGGCGGCGCCTACTACATCGCCGCACGCCATGCCTTCGACCGCACCGCCCTGCTGAAACTGGGCGGCCAGGACGGCCTGCACGGCAGCGCCTTCTGGCTCAAATCCGACAACCGCGCGCAAGCGGAAACCTCACTGACCGGCGGTACTCTGGACTACACAGGCAAGGCCGGTACCCTCGGCCTGACCTACATCCATGGCCTCGGCGTGACCGACCAATGGGCCAGCGACTTCCAGCAACAGCGCGACGGCATGGACATCTATAGCATTCGCGGAGAAGGCGACGCCGGCATCGAGAACGCCAGCTTCGCCTTCGAATACGCTTGGCAGGACAAGGACGCCGGCGCCGAAAAGGCCTGGTACGCCGAAGCCGGCTACACCTTCGCCGACATTGCCTGGTCGCCCAAGATCACCTACCGCTATAGCCGGTACTCGGAAGACTGGGACTCGCTGTTCAACGGTTTCAGCACCGGTTACGGCACCTGGTTCCAGGGCGAAGTGGCGTCCAACTACTCGGGGCCGTTCAACAGCAACACCGGCATCCACCACGTTGGTTTCAAGGTCACGCCGCTGGAGAATCTGACCCTCGGCGCGCTGTACTTCGACTTCAACACCCTGAAGAAGAGCAACGCCCTGAACCTCGATGGCCGCGAACTGGATCTGTATGCCGAATGGGCGGTCACCGACCACCTGATCATCAGCCCGCTGATCGGCCTCTACCAGCCGAAGAAGGATGAAACCACCGGCGGCAACCAGGTCGGCGGCAACGGCACCAACGTCTACAGTCAACTGACCCTGGCCGTACCCTTCTGATCCTCCTGCCACATCTCGCAAGCAATAATGCGCTCCTGCCGCAAAACTTCGCGGCGGGTGCGCAACTCCGTGGGCGCGCCATGCATCTCACCGTCACGAGGCGGCCAGCGTGCTGTTTCCCAGGAACCGGTCTAACATGCGCAGCCTGCCTGAATACAGTCCGATCACGTCGGCCTGGCCTGTTGAAACCTTCTGACAAAGCGAGCTCAGTATGCAAAACATCCTTATCGCCGGTGCCTCGCGCGGCATCGGCCTGGCATTGGTCAAAGCCTACCTCAAACGTGGAGAGCGGGTGTATGCCGTGGTGCGCCGGCTGGACAGTCCGGCTTTACAGGTCCTGACCGAAACCTATCCCCAGCAGCTGAAACTGATCGAGTGCGACCTCACTGCCGTCGATGCCGGACAACGCATCGCCGCAGTCCTCGATGCTCCCCTACAGATCGCCCTGCTCAATGCCGGCATCAGCGCCGAAGAGAATCTGCCGGGCATCGACAGCACAACCCTTGGCGAGTTGTTCCTGACCAACGCCATCGCACCAGTGCGTGTAGCCCGTGAGTTGGCAGCGCACATGGCGCCGATTGCGGTGCTGGCCTTCACCAGTTCGCAGATGGGCAGCGTGGAGCTAGCACGATCTGCCGATATGCCGCTATACGGTGCCAGCAAGGCCGCACTCAACAGTTTGCTGCGCAGCTGGAGCGCGGCTACCGACCGCCCCCAGGCGTGCCTGCTGGCCTTGCACCCGGGCTGGGTCAAGACCGACATGGGTGGCGACGCGGCACCTGTGGAAATAGATGACAGCGCCGCCGGGCTGATCACCAGCATGGCTGAGCATCAAGGCCGCCAGGGCTGCTACTTTGTCGATTATCAGCAGCAACCGCTGCCCTGGTAAGGCGCTGACCAAAAGTGCAGAAATGACTGAAGTACAGTGCCCCCTGCAACTGCCAGGCATAAAAAAACCGCCGGCAAACGCACGGCGGTCAACAGTGATAAGCGTAAAAGCCACGCCGTCGTGATCTAAGCGACGACACGTTCACTATTACAGTATTCGCCATCCAGCGCTTGCACCTGCCTGCCAGACGCATTGCTCGTCTCTGCCAACTGCAGGCAGAGTCATGTCTGCACGGCAGGCTCAGTCAAGTCTCGGCTGTCGGCTTTGCCTATGCTAGACAGATGATCGCCCCAGGCGAATTTTTCTCTGCCTAGTTACAGGAGCTGCCCGTGACATCTCTCATCGACACCCTGCCCAGCGTTGCCGCCTTCATTGACCGCACCCATGCCTCGTTCATCGACGGCCAGCAGCACCAGCCTACTGCCGGCAACCGCCGCGAGATTCTCAACCCAGCTACTGCCGCCGTGCTAAGCCACACTCTGCAGGCCGATGCCGCCCAGGTTGAAGCCATCGTGCAGTCGGCCCACCGCACCTTCAAGTCCGGCGTCTGGAGCCACCTGGCACCAGCCGAGCGCGAGCGTACCCTGCTGCGTTTCGCAGATGTCGTCGAAGCCCACGCTGAAGAGCTGGCTCAGTTGGAAACCCTCAACCAGGGCAAATCGATTCACCTGGCCCGAGCCATCGAAGTCGGCGCCTCGCTCAACTACATGCGTTACATGGCTGGCTGGGCCACCAAGATCGAAGGCCAAACCCTCGACGTCTCCATCCCGGTACCGGCTGGTGCACGCTTCAATGCCTACACTCGCCGTGAAGCGGTTGGCGTGATCGCCGGCATCGTGCCGTGGAATTTCCCGCTGATGATCGCCCTGTGGAAGATCATGCCAGCGCTGGCCTGTGGCAACACCATCATCATCAAGCCTGCCGACGAAACCCCGCTGACCGCCCTGCGTCTGGCCGAGCTGGCCATCGAAGCCGGCATTCCGGCTGGGGTATTCAACGTGCTGGTGGGCAAAGGCTCGGAAGCCGGTTCCGCACTGGTTTCGCACCCGCTAGTGAGCAAAGTTTCATTTACCGGTTCCACCGCCGTCGGCAAGCAGGTGGGTGTCGCTGCCCTGCAGAACATGACTCGCTTCACCCTCGAACTGGGCGGCAAGAACCCCATGCTGGTGCTGGCCGATGCCGACATCGAGAAAGCTGTGGCCGGTGCCATCGGCGGTGGCCTGCTCAATCAGGGCCAGGTTTGCGCCGCCGCCTCGCGCCTCTACGTGCATGCCAGTCGCTACAAGGACTTCGTCGATGCCCTGACCACCCAGGTTGCAGCACTCAAAGTCGGTGCGGGTATGGATACCGAGGCGCAGATCAACGCCCTGGTTTCGCGCAAGCAGCAGGACAGCGTACTCAACTACCTGAACATCGCCCGCCAGGAAGGTGCACGCTTCACCGTCGGCGGAAGCAAGCCGGACATGCCGGGTTATTTCGTGCAACCGACCGTACTGGCCGATGTGCAACAGAGCATGACCAGTGCACAGGAGGAGATCTTCGGCCCGGTGCTGTCGGTACTGTCGTTCGACGATATCGACCAGGCCGTGGCCATGGCCAACGACAGCCGTTACGGCCTGACCGCGAGCATCTGGAGCAACGATCTTGGCCGGGTGATGGATCTGATCCCGCGTATCGAAGCCGGTACTGTCTGGGTCAACAACCATGTGCCGGTCGACCCTAACATGCCATTCGGTGGCTACAAGCAGTCGGGTATCGGCCGTGAATTCGGCAAGGCCGCCATCGAAGGCTTCACCGAAAACAAATCGGTGTGCATCACCTACTGATGCCGGCCGCGCAGCCCACCCTCATGGCGGGCTGCGTCCCCCGAGAGGGGTACAGTCCTGCCTGAGGATTCCTGAGACCCTATACGGATACCGTGTATACATCTAAACAGGAATCAACATGAGCAAGAGCGTCATCAGTAGCGAACAGGCTCCGGCCGCTATCGGCACCTACTCCCAGGCAATTCGCGCCGGTAACACTGTCTACCTGTCCGGGCAGATCCCCCTCGATCCGCACAGCATGAATCTGGTGGAAGGCTTCGAAGCCCAAACCCAGCAAGTCTTCGACAACCTTGAAGCCGTTGCAATCGCCGCTGGCGGGTCACTGGCAGACATCGTCAAACTGAACATCTTCCTCACCGACCTCAGCCACTTCGCTAAGGTCAACGAAATCATGGGCCGCTACTTCAGCGCGCCCTACCCGGCTCGTGCCGCCATCGGTATCGCCGCATTGCCACTGGGCGCGATGGTCGAGATGGACGCCATCCTAGTACTCGACTGAAGAGAGCCTCACGGGGCCCTTGCAGGCCCCGTGATGACGCGCCGTAACAAGGCAATCACCACCTGTTTTGGTGCAGAAAAATCCCCTCCTGCTACGCAAAGTTACAGCTATGCGCAGGTGTTCCCATACAACTGACAACTCGGTGTCCCGCCACGATAGAAACCCTCGAAAGCCTCGGCAAAAACAGCCGCAAAAGCCGATCGAAAAGTACTTTTACGAGACAAAATCACGATTTTCGCCAGCAAGCGAAAATCATCCGTAAATCAGAGGAACTGGCCTGCTTTCTGCACATGTAAAGCCATACTCGATTGCGGTCGCCAACCTTGCGTACGGCCCGCACGGCAACCAGCCCTGAACCTGCGGGGCTCGCTAAATCACAAGAATAAAAGCCTACCGTTTGAGGAGCGCGATCCGTGATATCCAACATGAACACCCTGGCCCGTCTGGTTGGTGAGATCGGTACCAACGATTTCGATCAGCAGTTCTACGAACTCAGTCGTGAGATCCTCAACGTCAACCAGTGCACAGTGTTTCGCTTCGCCAATGGTGAACAACCGGAGTGTCTGCTAGCCGAGGCCAATCACAGCCAGTACCGTAGCCTGATTCGCGGTATCGCCCAGGACTTCGCCCGCGAGGGCTATCAGCGCGACCCTAATCTCAACGGCCCAGGTTCGATGATCCCATCCGGCAATCGCCTGATCGTGCGCTGCGTATCGCCCAGTCACGTGCGCGACGTGGCATTCCGCAAGCGCTTCTACGATGAGGCACTGGTGCGTCAGGAGCTGGCGATGATTTCTTCGATCAACGGCCAGACCCTTTACTGTAGCTTCTTCCGTAGCGAAGAACAGAAAGACTTCGCCACCGAGGATGCCCAGCAATTACAGGTGCTTGGCAGCTTCCTAATTCAGACCTTGGGCAAGCACGCCGAAATTGTCGGCATGCGTCAGGGCCAGCAGAGCCAGCGCCCGGAGCCGGCGACCCTCTGCCCGGAACGCCGCGAGCGCATGTACCAGGAGCTGCGCGCTACGCTGCTCAAGGCACCGGGCGGCCTAACCCAGCGCGAGGCGGAGATCTGCGCCTCGATCGCCCTCGGCTACACCACCTTGGGTATCAGCCTGAAACTGGGCATCTCGATCAACACCGTGGCCACCCACCGCAAGCGTGCTTACGCCAAGTTGGGTATCTCCTCGCAGAACGAACTGTTCGCCCGCTACTTCGACAGCATGGGCTACAGCCTGCACTGAAAAGCAAAAGGGGAGCCACTGGCTCCCCTTTCGTCTTCGCTTGCGCTCAGTCGCGCCACTCGACCTGCAATGGCTCACCGGCCATACGTTGCAGGTGATCGACGACCACCGCCTGCAGTTCGATCAGCTCGTCACGATCCGGAGATTGCAGCGTGGCGCGCAGACCACCGTCGATCACCAGCAGGTCGCACACCGCCGGGTCGAACGGGATATGCGCGCTGGTCTCATCGAAACGAACCTGAAACTTGTGACTCCAGTGCCGGCAAAGGCGCGTCAGGCAACGACTCGGCGCCGTCATGGCTATATCAGCATGGCAGTTGAACATGATCTTCCCTCGAATAAAGTTGAAGGGTGACGATACCCATGACAGCCGCACAAGCCCAGCGCTGTTTAGGCCACCTGCTGCCTCGCACAACGCTGCCAGCCGAGCGCCTGCCCAGGTTCCAGCAATAAACCGCCAAGCTGGCCGCCGACGCTGGACTCCAACGCATCGAGTGCAGCGAGGTCATAGCACTGCAGGGTGATCTGCAGGCACTCCCCCTGTAGACGCAGAATGCGCCGGGAACGCTCATCAAGCACTACGCCCTGGCGCCCGTCATAGAGCACCCGCGCGGCACGCCCCCAGTGCTGGCAGAGACGCGCCAGGTAGACCGCCGCCTGCGGGTTGGATATCTGCGCCTGGGAGACATACAGCATCGCGCACCTCGACCTATTCGGGACGACCGACGCGGCCAACCAGCTCGGCGGCGGCATCGATCAGATGACGCTGGTGCTCGAGCAGATCATGGCCCTGCATATTGGCGAAGATCGCCTCGTGCGGGTCGACCACGCCGCTGTCCAGCCCCGACAACTCCTCGAATACCGCCAGACCCATGAAGGCCACGGTGAAGGGGTTATAGCCCCCCTCGTGGGTCACCAGCAGACGACCTTGCGCATGGCGCTCGGCCACTTCGCGCAGGCGTGCGGTGAACCAGCGGAAGGCGCCGCCATGCAGGATCATGCGCCCCAGTGGATCCTGCGCGCCGGCATCGTACCCGCAGGGGATGATCACGAACTCCGGCTGGAAGCGTTCCAGCGCCGGCAGCACCACGCGCTCGAAGGCATCCTTGTAGGCACCGAAACCACAACCGGCCGGCAGCGGGATGTTGATGTTGTAGCCCTCGCCCTCGCCTTCACCGTTGTCGGCGAGGAAACCGGTGTCCGGCGGGAACCACTGATCCTGGTGCAGGGAAATGGTCAGCACACTGGCGTCAGCGTAGAAGGTACGCTCGGCACCGTTGCCGTGGTGCACATCCAGGTCGATCAGCGCCACGCGGCGCACGCCGTACACTTGCTGGGCATGGCGCGCGGCCAGCGACGCATTGGAGTACAGGCAGAAACCCTTGCCCTCGTCCGGCTCGGCATGGTGGCCGATGGGTCGCACCAGCGCATAGGCGTTGTCCACCTTGCCGGAGAAGATCGCATCCACCGCTTCCAGGCAGCCACCGGCGGCCAGCTTGGCGATGTCCACGCTGCCCTTGGTGAAGGGCGCATCGAAGCCGGCGCTGGCTGCTGGCAGCAGATTGTCGGCTTCCAGTTTGTCCAGGTAGCCTGGCGTATGCACGCGCAGCAACTCGTCACGACTGATCGGCCGCGCCTTGATCGGCACCAGCTTTTCGGTCATCTCGCTCACATCCAGCAAGTTCTTCAGGCGCCGCTTGGTTTCCGGGTGTTCGTGGTGATAGCCCTGCTGCAGCGGGAAGTCGGCCGGCAGGATACCCGCGTAGCGGCCCTGGTCGTGCCACATAAAACGTTCATTCCAGACCAATCCGGTTTTGCGACTCATGGCTGACGCTCTCCAATCAGCGTTTCGATTGTTGGCAAGCGTGCCGCCCCGCACGCTTCGCATAAATACCCGCTCAGGGTGACCTGTGCGATATGTCGGCACTTCGCTCGCCCCGATACATCATCAGACTCTGGGTGGTCACCCTACCGGGGTAGCGCTTTTTCGGTGAAATGCTTGCAGTTTGCATACTGCAAGGCAGCGCCACGTCTGCCCATAACGAACCAGCACCGTGAGGATCACCCGATGTCCCTGTCGCGTTTCATCAGCGAGGAGCAGATCGCTGCTATTCGTAAACCGCTGCCGGAAGCGTCCCTGTTGCCCTTCAACTGCTACAGCGATCCCGCCTTCCACGCCTTCGAGGTCGAGCAGGTCTTCATGCGCACCTGGCAGGCCGTTGGCCGTATCGACCAGGTCGCCGAGCCAGGCCAGTATTTCACCCGCGAACTGTTCGGCGAACCGATCGTCATCGTCCGTGGCGAAGATGGCGAAATTCATGCCCTGTCCAACGTCTGCCGCCACCGTGGCCGCCAGGTCATGGAAGGCGCCGGGCGTTGCCGCAAGCACATGGTCTGTCCCTACCATGCCTGGGCCTACAGCCTGGATGGCCGGTTGGACAAGGTGCCGTTCATGGACAAGACGGCCAACTTCGCCACCGCCGACTGGAAGCTGCCACGCCTGGCCGTGGACATCTGGCAGGGTTTCATCTTCGTCAACTTCGACCGCGACGCAGAGCTGCTGTCGCCACAGCTCAAGACCCTGGACAAACTTCTCGAACCCTACGACATGGCCAACATGGGCTGCGTCGACTTCGAGCGTTATCAAGGTGCCTGGAACTGGAAGTCGACCATCGACAACTTCAGCGAGGCCTACCATCAGCCGCCGATCCACACCGAGACCTTCGAGCCTTGGTGCCCGGCGCACCTGGCGGTGTATGACGATGTCGACGGCCCGTACAACCTGTTCTGGATGCCCACCGGCAACAACCAGCCGTTCCCCACGCCACTGCCGACCATCGAAGGGCTGCCGGAGCGTTACTACTCCAACGCCATCGTCATCAACGTGTTCCCGCACTTCCACCTGCTGATCGATTCCTCCTCGGCCATGTGGCTGGACTGGGACGTGCGTGGCGTGGAGGATCACGACCTGGTCTGGCGCCTGGTCGCCCCACGCAGCACGCTGGATGCACCTGACTTCGAAGAACGCAAGAAGATCCTCCACTCGGCGCTGCGCCCGGTCTGGGCCGAAGACGAATTCGCCTGCCTCGGCCATGCTCGTGGCGTGCGTTCGCGCTTCGTCCAGCAAGGGCGCATGTCGTACATGGAAAAAGCCCTGCACCAGTTCCATAACTGGTTGCTCGACCAGTACCAGAGTGCGCCACTGCCAACGGCGAAGATGATTGCCAAGGGCTGATCGAACGCAACAAAAAGCCCCGTTACGGTTTGCTGTAACGGGGCTTTTGTTTGGCTACGCAGACACTCTCAACCTGCTCTGGATATTGATTATAGCGCCCCGAAGACCTATCGGTTGCCTGATGCAAAACGCCCCCGGTGACAACACCTGGGGGCTTTCTCAACGCAGCAAATACGCCTCACTCATCAAGCGACAAGGTCAGCGCCACACCGGTCTTGGCGCTGATCTCGCTGAGGGAAACCCCCTCCGCCAGTTCGATCAGTTGCAGCCCATGCGGCGTTACATCGATCACCCCCAGCTCGCTGATGATGCGATTGACCACGCCCTGCCCGGTCAGCGGCAACGTGCACTCGGCGATGATCTTATGCTCACCGCTCTTGGCGGTGTGCTCCATCAGCACCACCACACGCTTGACCCCGGCGACCAGATCCATCGCCCCGCCCATGCCCTTGACCATCTTGCCGGGGATCATCCAGTTGGCCAGGTCGCCCTTCTCCGACACCTGCATGGCGCCGAGAATGGCCAGGTCGATATGACCGCCACGGATCATCGCGAAGGAGTCGGCCGAACTGAAGAACGAGGCGCCCGGCAATACACTGACGGTCTGCTTGCCGGCGTTGATCAGGTCGGCATCGACCTCTGCGTCCAGCGGGAACGGGCCGATGCCGAGCAGGCCGTTCTCGCTCTGCAGCCAGACGTCCATGCCGACGGGAATATGATTGGCCACCTGGGTCGGCAGGCCGATGCCGAGGTTGACGTAGAAACCGTCCTGCAGCTCCTGGGCAGCACGTTGCGCCATCTGTTCACGCGTCCAGGCCATGCTCAGGCGCTCCTCGTGGTGCGTTGCTCGATACGTTTCTGAGGGCTGGCGTTGAGCACCAGGCGCTGCACGAAAATCCCCGGTGTGTGGATTTGATCCGCATCCAGCTCACCCAGTGCGACGATCTCCTCGACCTCAGCCACGGTGATGCGCCCGGCACTGGCCACCATCGGATTGAAGTTGCGCGAGGTCTTGCGAAACACCAGGTTGCCAGACGTGTCGGCCTTCCATGCCTTGACCAGGGCAACGTCAGCGCGCAACGCGCGCTCCATCACGTAGGTGTGGCCATCGAACTCGCGCAGTTCCTTACCTTCGGCGACCAGCGTGCCGACTCCGGTACGGGTGAAGAAGGCCGGAATGCCGGCACCGCCGGCGCGCAGTTTCTCGGCCAGGGTGCCTTGCGGGGTGAACTCCAGCTCCAGTTCGCCGGCCAGGTACTGGCGCTCGAACTCCTTGTTCTCACCGACGTAGGACGCCACCATCTTGCGCACCTGGCGCGTTTCGAGCAGTTGCCCGAGGCCAAAGCCATCGACCCCGGCATTGTTGGAAATACAGGTCAGCTGCCGCACCCCGCTGTCGCGCAGGGCGGCGAGCAGGGCCTCAGGAATGCCGCATAAACCAAAGCCACCCACCGCGATGGTCTGACCATCGACGACGATGTCGGCCAGCGCGGCGTCAGCGCTGGGATAGAGCTTGTTGGCCACGACAGAACTCCTGTGTTCAGACGAAGGTGCAGGCGTCCTCGAAGGACAACCGTGGCAAACGGGGGAACAGCTTCGACGGATCGCCATAGCCCAGGTTGCAGATGAAATTGCTGCGGATGCTGGTGCCGGCGAAGAACTCTTCGTCGAGCAGGTCGGCGTCGTAACCAGACATCGGCCCGCAATCGAGCCCTGTGGCCCGCGCGGCCAGCATCAACCAGGCCGCCTGCAGGGTGCTATTGCGAAACGCGGTGAGCGCGCAGCCTTCCGGGTCGTCGCTGAACATCGCACGTACGTCGGCATGCGGAAACAGCCTGGGCAGTTGCTCCCAGAAGGCGATGTCGTAACCGATGATGGCCGTCACGGGCGCGGCCATGACCTTGTCCAGATTGCCCGGGCGCAGGGCCGGTTTCAGGCGTTGTTTACCTTCGGCGCTGATAACGAAGATCAGCCGCATGGGCATGCCGTTGACCGCCGTCGGCGCATAGCGCACCAGCTCCCAGAGCTCACGCAATTGCTGAGGCTCTACAGCCTTGGGCAAGAAGCCGTTATGGCTGCGCGCCTCTCGAAACAGCAGATCCAGTCCGGCGGCGTCGAGCTGCTGCAGTTGCTGGCCGACCTCGGTGGCCAGTTGCGAATGTGCATTCAAGGCTTGCTCTCCTGAACGGCGCCCAGCCGATACGCAGGCAGTTTTCAACAGCCTGCCGGGCTGGGCGCAGCTGACTTACCAGCGGTTGAGGGTGAAGGCCTGGTCGAGCACGGAAACCACTTCGTCGACGTGATCCTTGGTGAAGGTCAGTGGTGGCGAAATGATCAGTTTGTTGACGATGGTGCGCACCATCACGCCGTTGTTCACGCAGCTTTCCGAGATGGCGTTGGGGAAGGCATCCTCGGGGCCGAACGGCTCCTTGGTGGCGCGATCCTTGACCAGTTCGACGGCAATCATCAGGCCCTTGCCACGCACGTCGCCGATGGCACGGTGCTTGTCCTTGAGTTCCAGCAGGCGCTGCTTGAAGTAGTCGCCGACCACACGGGCGTTCTCCGCCAGGTTCTCTTTGAGCACCAGGTCGATGGCCGCCAGACCGGCTGCGCAGGACACCGGGTGACCGGAGTAGGTGTAACCGTGCATGTACACCGAGGTGAAACCGGCATCGTTTTCCCAGGCCTTGGCCACACGGGCGTTGACCAGGGTCGCCGAGAGCGGCACGTAGCCACTGGAGATGCCCTTGGCCAGGCACATGATATCGGGCTTGACGCCCCAGCCGCGCGAGCCGAACAGGCTGCCGCTGCGGCCCAGGCCGGTGATCACTTCGTCGGCGATCAGCAGCACGTTGTACTTGTCGGCGATCTGGCGCAGACGCGGCCAGTAGCTGGCTGGCGGCACGATCACGCCACCGGCGCCCTGGATCGGCTCGGCGATGATCGCCGCGACGGTGTGTGCGCCCTGGATTTCGATCTGCCGCTCCATGATCTGCGCGCAGATTTCCGCCAACTCTTCCGGGTCATTGGTGAAGGGGTTGCGGTACAGGTGCGGGCCTTCGACCTGGATGAAGCCGGGCATCAGCGGCTCGTAGCTGCTGCGCCAGGCGATGCCGCCACAGGCCGACATGCCGCCGAAGTTGAGGCCGTGGTAGCCGTTGTACAGCGAGATGAACTTGTACTTCTCGCCCTGGCCTTCGAGCTTCCAGTACTGGCGAGCGATCTTCAGCGCGCTCTCTACCGCGTCGGAACCACCAAGGCCGAACGAAACCTTGGCCATGCCTTCTTCGGCGGTGATCTCGATCAGCTTCTGCGACAGTTCGATGGAGGGCGCGTTGCTGCTGCCGGGGAACAGCGAGTAGTAGGCCAGCTTTTCCATCTGCTTGGTGACCGCCTCGACGATCTCCTTGCGACCATAGCCGGCGTTGACGCACCACAGGCCGCCCTGGCAATCGATGAAACGGCGACCGTCGACGTCGGTGATGTGCACGCCGTCGCCGGACTCGATGATCACCGGCATGTTGTCACGCAGCGCTTTCGGATCCTGCATCGGGTGCATGATGTGCCGGGTGTTGTGCTCTTTCAGCCAAGCACTGTTCTTGCTGCTCATGGTCGACTCCAAAATCATTCCTGATGGGGCAGGACGCGCTCTGCGCATCCTTGAGACGAGACTCTAGGGATTGCCCTCGGCAGCGTATCTACCCTCAACGGGTGAGATTTGCCGAAGCGCCGACCTCGCCGCGATTACCGGGCGAGGCCTGCAGAAGTCAGCCCTGCGCGGCCTCGACAGGCCGCAGATACTGATCGAGCAGCCAGTTCTGCAACTGGTGCACTGACTTCTCCATGAAGCACGGCCGACCAATCGCCGCATGCCGCGAACGCACCCCGGCATTGACCCCGGCGCAGGCGGCCACGTCTTCGTCCCAGACCTCCTTGAGCAGCTCGCCGAGCGCCAGCTTGCGCACGGCGAAGTCCGGCATCTGCGCGGTGGTCTCAGGCACCAGGATGCGCCAGCGCAGGTCATGGTCATCCGCCGAGCGCGGCTCCCAGTCCAGCCAGGCGATCACCCCGGCATCGATCAGCAGGTGGAACAACGGAAACACGTTGATCACGATCATCGTCTCGTTGAATGCGGCGGGAATCTCCGGGCATGGCGGGAACAGGTCGAGCAACGGCTTGCCGGTGATGGTCGGCATCCAGAACAGGTTGTAGGGGCCGTCGACGTCGTCGTATTTCTGCAGACGCGCCGGAATATAGGGCTCGATGCTGTTGGCATGCACGGCGGTCTGGTGATAGCCCTCGGTGAAGTTCTCCAGGCTGACCTTCCAGTTCCAGTTGACCGGATACTGCTTGAGTTCGAAGCACTTCATGCTGGCCATGTCGAACGGCGCCAGCAGCTCATCCAGACTGGCCAACTGCGCGCCGAGCGGCTCGGCAGCGTCAGCGAAATTGACGAAGATGAAGCCCTGCCAGACCTCGGTGGCGATCTTCGGCAGGCCACACTTGCGCCGCTCGAAATTGGCGGTCTTGTGCATCATCGGCGTGGCCATCAGCTCGCCGTTGGGCGAGTAGCCCCAACCGTGATACGGGCAACTGACCAGGTTGGTGCGCTCGTCAAACTTGCCTGCGCCGTGGGCGATGCGCGCAGTGCGGTGGCGGCAGACATTGGAGAAGGCCTGGATCACGCCCTCTTCGTTGCGGGTGAGCAGAATCGGTTCGTTGAACATGTCCCGCGCCAGGTAGCAATTGGCTTCTGGCAGTTCGCTGACATGCGCCACCGGCAGCCAGGTACGCATGAACACATGCTCGACCTCGAAGTCGTAGAACGCCGGATCGTGGTAGAGCTTGGGCGGCAGATAGGAAGCCTCCGCCAGCGGGCGGCGAACGTCGTCGATCTGTTGCTGGGTGATGAATGTGTGCAGAGCCATCGGACATTTCTCTCCGGAAAGTGGGCGGTCTGCACGCAAGGCAAAGCTCGTTGTTGCTTTGCCCGGATGATGCGCCGCCGCCCCGGCCGTGCGCATACCCTGGCAGGGTGACGACAGCCTGTCGCAGCGCGGCGCCAGCATCACCCATTCAGGGTATTCGGCGCCCTGGCCACAGCCGGCATAAAGCAGCTCCCATCGCAAAGGAGCGCCATGCCATGAAGCGACTGATGCTCGCCGGCCTACTGCTGCAGGCTGCCTGCCAGGCACAGGCCAGCGACGTGCTGCGTGTCTACAACTGGAACCTGTACATCGAGCCGCAGGTGATTCGCGAATTCGAGCGCCAGTACGGCGCGCGCGTCGACTACCAGACCTACACCACCCCGCAGGAACTGGACGATGCCCTCGCCCGTGGCGAAACCTGGGACGTGATCGTGCCGCTGCACTACCAGCTCAAGGCCATGCAGATGCGCCAGCAGCTGCAGCCGCTGAACCTCGCGCAGTTGCCCAACCGGCAGTTCGTCGACCCGGCACTGGGCGCCATGCTTGCCGGCTTCGACAAGCAGAGCAGCGACTACGCCATTCCCTACATGTGGGGCAGCGTCGGCCTGCTGCTCAACCCGCAACAGACCGAGCAGGCACTGGGTGAACCCGCCGCCGCGAGTTGGCGGCTGCTGTTCGACCCCGAGCAGAGCGGGCGCCTGCAAGCGTGCGGCATCAGCCTGCTGGATACCCCGGACGAAGTGCTGTCGCTGGCCATGAACTACCGTGGCCGCACCCTCGGGCAAAGCACGCCCAGGCAGATCCAGCGCCAGACCCAGGCGCTACAGCCGCTGCTGGACAAGGCACGCATGGTCGACGACCGCCAGTACTTTCAGGCGATCGCCGCCGGCCGGCTGTGCATAGGCATGGCCTGGCTCGGCCACGCACTGAGCGCGCTCGATGCGAACCCGGCGCTACGCTACGTCATCCCCGAGGAAGGCAGCCTGATGTACATCGACAGCCTGGCCATCCCCGCCAACGCGCCCAACGCCGCCCTCGCCCATCGCTTCATCGACTTTCTCCTGGCGCCGTCAAACGCCGTGCGCAACTCGCTCGCGGCGCGTGCCTATTCGTCGCTGGATGCGCAACATCCGGCGGCACGCGAACTGGCCAGCACGGCGCCCAACCTGGTGCCGTCGTCGCGCCAGCGCCGCCAGTTGCATCTGCTGGAGAACCTGTCGGACAAGCAGAAAGCAGCCATCAACCAGGCCTGGGCCGAGCTGCGCAAACCCTGAGCCTGGTGGCGGACAAGCCTTACGCCTGTCCGCCCTGCTCAGCGCAAAGAGCACGGCCTAACGCCTGGGCAATACACGCAAAAAAGGCCGCTCTGCGCGTGGCAGAGCGGCCAGGGTCAAGCCGGAGCAGAGGGCGTTGACGGTAGCGGTTACTCAGCGCACGTAGCCGTGGCTGGAGCCAAAGATCTTCTCGCGTTCGGACCAGTTGTGGCGGGTGTCCCAGTGTTCCAGTACGGCCATCGCCTCGCGCTCGAACATGGCATCCATTTCCGGGGTCGCGGTATGCACACCGAGTTCCAGGCGATGGCCCGAGGGGTCGAAGAAGTAGATCGACTGCAGAAAGTCGTCATGGTTGACCGGGCCGAGCACCTCAATACCCATCGACTCCAAATGAGCCTTGGCCTTGAGCTGGGTTTCCTCGTCCTTGACCTTGAACGCGAAGTGCTGAACCCAGCCCGGGGTTTCCGGGTCACGTCCCGAGGGCGCGCCGGCATCCTTGGGCAGCTCGAAGAAGGCAATGCAGCTGCCATCTTCCATCTGGAAGAAAATGTGGATGTGCGGGCTGTAGGCACCGGTCGAAGGAACGTGATCCTCACCCATGGCGTGGATGAATTTCAGCCCCAGCGCCTTGGTGTAGAACTCGACGGTTTCCTTGGCATCCTTGCAGCGATAGGCAGCGTGGTGAAGACGTTGACACAGCATGGAGTCATCTCCTGGAACGGCGATTGTTATTGGTAAACGAGACAAGCGTCAGAGGCGCTCCACCAACTGATCGATGGAACCGAAAACGGAATTGCCGGCACGGTCGAAGTGTTCGATACGCACCCGCTCGCCGAACTTCAGCAGCGACGTACTGGGTTTGCCGGTATTGATGGTTTCCATGGCGCGAAACTCGCCAATGCAACCGGCCCCCACCGTTTCATCCTCGTTGGAAACGGTACCCAAACCGACCAGCGTGCCCGGCTCGAAGGCACGCGTCTGGGCGACGTGGGCGATCATGTGGCCGTAGTGAAACGGCGTGTCGATGCCGGTCTCGATGTCGCCGAACAGCTCACCGCGCACCCAGCACTTCATCTTCCCGGAGACCAGCTTGCCGTCCCACAGCTCGCCCAGCTCGTCCGGGGTGACGGCGATCGGGCCAAGGCTGGAAGCCGGCTTGCCAGTGAGAAAGCCGAAGGTGCGCTTGAGTTCGGCCGGGATCAACGCACGCAACGAGACGTCATTGAGCAACACGAACAGGCGCACGTAACCGGTCGCCTCTTCGGCCGACACGCCCAGCGGCACGTCACCGGTAACCGCGGCGATCTCCGCCTCGAAATCGATACCCAGGTTGTCGTCAGGCAGGCGGATCGGGTCGTTCCAGGCCATGAAGCCGTGGGAAATACCCTGGTACACCAGCGGCGCATCGAGGATGTCATCCGGCAGAGAATCACCACGGGCCTGACGGTTGCGGCGGATGTGGCTGAGGTAACAGGCACCGTCCAGGTACTGGTAGCTGCGCGGCAGCGGCGCGGCCAGCCCGTTCAGATCGAGGGCGAAAGCACCCTCGGCGGTGCCGGCGTTGAGCGCCGCGTACACGGCCTGCAATTGGCCCTCGACCTGCTCCCAATTATCCAACGCGGCCTGCATGGTCGGTGCGATGGCGCTAACTTCGACGGCGCAACTAAGGTCGCGGCTGACCACCAGCAGTGCGCCGTCACGGCCGGATTTGCGCGAAGCGAGTTTCATAACGGGTACTCCAGTTTCAAGGCACGGGCGCGAAGCGCTCATGCAGATTGTTGTCGTTGAAAAAAACCTCGGGCTGCAGCAGCGACACCTCCATGGACAGCGCCAGGTAGGGCTGCACCTGGCGCAGCGGTGCGCAGTAATCGCGGATCAGCTCGAACACTTGCTGCCCCACCGCCTGGCGTAGCCCGGCCGGGCGTGCGGCGCTGAGCTTGAGCTCGACATGGATGCCGGCGTAGTCCAGCGCGCCATCGGCGTGGCGGTAGTCATCGATGCGCCGGGCACGGCTGCGGATGCCGCCGGTAGGGAAAATCCCCAGGCCGATCAGCAGCGCGTGCACCTGTTCGAACAGCGGCTGCAGTTGCAACGCGCCGTCGAGGTTGGCGGTGTAGTCGACGATCAGGTGGGGCATCGATCAACCCACCTGCATCAGCACGGATTTACTTTCCAGGTAACCATCCAGGCCCTCGCGGCCCAGGTCGCGGCCGTAGCCGGACTGCTTGGTGCCGCCCTCCGGCAAGGCCGGATAAGGGAAGCCGGCGTGGTTGACCGAGACCTTGCCGCTTTTCAGGCGCGGCAGCAGTTGGTGGATGCGATTGACGTTCTGGCTGAACACGCAGGCGGCCAGGCCGTAAGCGGTGTCATTGGCCAGGTGCGCGGCCTCGTCGAGGTCATCGAACGGCAGCACCGCCAGCACCGGGCCGAATACTTCTTCCTGCACCAGCGCATCGCCCTGCGGCAGGCCGGCGATCACCGCCGGTGCTACGTAATAACCGACCTCACCCTGAATACGGCGCTGGCTGATCAGCTCGCCACCACGGCCCACCGCAGCATCGACGAAGCCCTGAACGCGGTCGCGCTGGCGGGCATTGATCAGCGGGCCCATCTGGCTGCCCGGATTGAGCCCGGCACCGAGCGCGATGGCGTCGGCCTGGCGCGCCACACCTTCGAGCACCTGCTGGTACACGCCGCGCTGCACATACAACCGCGCACCGGCCACGCAGATCTGCCCGGCATTGGTGAAGATGGCATTGGCCGCGCCACTGATGGCGACGTCCAGATCGGCATCATCGAAGACGATGGTGGGAGACTTGCCGCCCAGCTCCAGGGTGACCTTCTTCAGCGTGTCGGTGGCCAGACGATTGATGTGCTTGCCTGTGGCGGTTGAGCCGGTGAAGGAAATCTTGCTCACCAGCGGATGCGTCACCAGTGCCTCACCGGCTTCGCGGCCCAGGCCGGTGACCACGTTGACCACACCCGCGGGGAAACCTGCCTGGCGCACCAGATCGGCAAGAATCAGCGCGCTCAGCGAGCTGTCCTCGGCCGGTTTGAGCACCAGCGTGCAACCGGCAGCCAGGGCTGGCGCCAGCTTCCAGATGGCCATCATCAACGGCACGTTCCACGGCACGATGGCGCCGACCACGCCGACCGGCTCGCGGCTGGTGTACGCGAAGAACTGGCCGGGGAACGGCATCTTCACATCATGGGTGTCACCGACCAGCTTCGATGGCCAGCCGGCCATGTAGCGCAGCACCCCGGCCGCGCCACCGACATTGATACCGGCGAACCACTCGGGCATGCCGTTATCCAGCGACTCGATCTGCGCCAGCAGCTCGGCGTTCTCTTCGATCAGCGCGGCCAGACGCAGCATCAGACGCTCACGTTCCAGCGGCGGTAGTTTGCGCCAGGCTGGGCTGTGGAACGCCTGGTGAGCGGCCTGCACGGCGGCATCGATCTCAGCAGCGCCACCCGCGGCGATGGCACTGACGCGCTCGGCGTTGGCCGGGTCGATCACATCGAGACTGGCGCCAGCCGTCACCCACTCACCCGCGATGAAGTGACCGTGATTGCGGTCGAGAAATTGACGGGCAGCTGCGCCCAGTCGGGAATGATCGTTACGTGCGATAGCCATGGCAGTTGGCTCCTGAGGCATGAAGAACATGTCGCCATGCTAGGGGCCACCCCATCATCGCTACATACCCGCCATGGGTGACCTGAACAGCGCCGCCAGAAACGCAAACGGGGCCACGCGGCCCCGTAATCGGATATGAACGAGTCACTCAGGCATAGCTGGGCAGCACCGTGCGCTTGACGCTCAGACCATACAGAGCGATGCCGATGAACAGCCCTGCGATCAGGTTGCCGCCAGCCACCAGCCAACCCAGCGCTGGTAAACCATAAGCCTCGACCAGCGCGCCGCCGACATAGGCGCCGCCGGCCATGGTCAGAAAGAAGGCACCACCGATGGCCGCCGAGGTGCCGCCCAGCGGGTCGTACTGGCTGCTCAAACCTTGCAGGTACGGCAGGATGAAGTAGGAGCCGAACAGGATGCCGGCGATGCCCAGCGAGAAGCTCCACAAGCCGCCGGCATTGGCTGCGCTGAAGGTCGCCAGGGCATGGATCAGCAGCACTGCCAGCAACGGCAACAGGGGTTTGACGCGTTCGCCGAGCATGCCGCACAGCAGGCTGCCAGGAATGGCGCCAAGCACTGCCAGGGAAATGGTGCTGTTGATACTGCTGTCGGCCAGACCGGCTTGACTGCCCATCACGAAGGAGAAGGTGAAGGCCGCTCCGCTACCACAGGCGAACACCGCCATCGCTGCCACCAGCCAGTAGGAAGCGGCATTGGGCAGACCGAAGCCACGTGGCGCCTGATTGTGCTGCACCAGCCGGGCCTGCAGGCCGAAGCAGAACGGTGTCAGCACTAGGCAGACCAACGCCAGGATGGTGAACAGCCCCAGCCCGGTGAAGGCCTGTTGCAACGGCGCCAGCACGAACAACAAGGCCGAGCCGAGCAGCACGTTGACGATATTCGCTGCCGCCAGGCGCGCATGCGGCCGGCAACCACTGGCCAACACGGCATTGGCCAGGCCCATCAGCACGCCCTGGGCGGCGCCGCAGAGCAGGCGCAACAGCGCCAGGCCGGTGGCCTCCAGGACGATGCTGGACAGGTATTCGGTCAGTACCAGCACCACCGCCGCGATGATCGCCATACGCCGCACCGGCAGGCGGTCGGCGCAGAAGGCCAGGCCCAACGAGCCGAGCGCCACGCCCAGCAGTTCCAGCGCCGCCACGCCACCGGCCAGGCCTTCACCATAGCCACGCGCCCCCATCAGACTGAAGACGATTTCCGGCGCGACCCAACCGCCGACGTTGCCAAGGAAGTAGACCCAGATCACGCCCATCAGGGTAAAGGCCAAAGGCCGGTTGTGCGTTGTACGCATGGTTGCACTCCAGTGTCGTTATCAGGCTTTGGTTATTGTTCTGGAAGGCGGGCTGCCTCACGGCGCGACCCGCAGTTTGCTGCCATCGATGAAACGTGAGTAGCGATAGGCATGGCCGTCGATGCTTGGCTGGCGACCGGTCATCAGCTCACTGAGCAGCCGCGCGCCAGCCGGCGCCATGGTCAGGCCGTAGGCCGAATAACCGGTATTGAGGTACAGCCCCGGCACCTGATCCAGTGCCGAGATCACCGGCACGGAGTCCGGCGTGGCATCGATCATGCCGGCCCAGTGCTCGACCACCCGCGCCTCGCGGAAGGCCGGAAATTCGGCGGCCATGTTGGCGATGGTTTGCAGGTTCAGTGCCATGTCCGGCTGCGGGTCGAGCATGCGCTGCCGCTCGAAGGGCGAGACCTCATCCAGCGCCCAGCGCCGTGGCACCTGCAGGTCATCGAAGAAGGCCTTGCCGAACTTCACCTTCATCTGTCGCCACTGGTTGCGCAGCGCCGGCAGGAAGGTCAGCAGCAACGCGAAACTGTCGCGCGTAATCGGTGCGGTGTGCCCACTGGTAGGGCCGAACACGTAGCCGCCATCGGCGTGGCGACGAAAGGCATAACCCGGTGCATAGGCATTGGCCGTCGGGCCGCCGGCCAGCGGCGCGATACGCACCAGCGACGAATGGATCGACAATTGCGGCAGGTAGACCCCGGCATTGCCGCAGAACAGCCGGCTCCAGGCACCGCCGGCCAGCACCACCTGACTGCAACGAATGCGCCCGTGCTCGGTATGCACCGCGCTGACCACCCCAGCACTGCGCTCGAT